>CAZEXY010000168.1:0-1689 GCA_964516345.1 uncultured Anaerolineae bacterium | reverse complement strand
AAGCCCCGCTCCTATCTTAAAAAGGAGGAGAAGAAGAAATTTGCCCACCAACCCCTGCACCTACTCTTCAATTATCAGTTTAACCCATTCCCTCCGATTTTTCAGGACGATTTTCCTACGATTTCCCTACGCTTTTCGGACGCTGTCACTGTGTCCCTTCTCGACAGAGCGGCAAAACGAGAGCTCGGGCTTCTCTCAGCCTTTGCAACGTCCTCTCCCTTCCAAGCGCCTCGAGGCTTCCGAACAGGGGAGGCGCCACTTTCTTGCCTGTCGTGGCGACACGGATCACACCGAAAACCTCCCGCGCTTTCATCCCAAGCTCGTCCACCAAAGCCCGCAAGCGTCTCTCGAGGGACTCCGAATCGAAGCTGGGAATCTCCTCCAATGCTTCTATTGTGCTATCTATCACTTTCAGAGTGCTTTCCGGGGTCATCTTCTTCTGAATCAGCATCTCCGGCGGGTACTCTATGCGTTCCTTGAAAGCGAAATCTATCAGCCCTGCGGCTTCGTCGAGACGTTTTATCCTTTCCTGGATGATGGGTACGAGCACGTCGAGTTCTTCTCTTTTCCTGAGCTCTTCCTCTGGTATTCCCAGATCCCGACTCAAGAACGGTATGAGCCGCTCCTTCAAATCATCCACACTCAGATTCCTGATGTACACCCCGTTGATCCAATCCAGTTTGGTGTAAGGCATCGCCGCAGGTGCCGGATTTATGTCCTTTATGTCGAACCTGGCGATTGCTTCTTCCCGCGTGAATATTTCGGTGCTCCCATCGAACGACCACCCTATGTTCGCAAGGAAGTTGAAGACAGCATCCGGAAGGTAGCCTGCTTCTCTGAACTCTCTCACGAAGACCAGTAACTCCTGTCCTGCCACCCTTTTCTTCCGCTTGCTGAGTTTCCCTTTACCGCTCGGATCGAGAATGAGCGGAAGATGCGCCAGTTTCGGAGGCTCCCACCCGAATGCTTTGTAGAGCAGGATGTGCTTGGGAGCGCTGGAGATCCACTCGTCGCCCCGCATGATGTGCGATATTTCCATGAAATGGTCGTCTATGACGTTGGCAAGATGGTACGTTGGGAAGCCATCGGATTTCAGCAGGATGAAATCATCCAAATTCTTGTGATCGAAGGTAATATCCCCACGGATGAGATCCGTGAAAGTGGTATGCCCGGTCAGAGGGCTCTTGAACCTGATCACGTAGGGCTTCCCGGCTCTCTCGTTGGCTTCCACTTCTTCCGGCGTCAGGAATCTGCACTTCCGATCGTATCTCGGCGGCTCACCCCTGGCAGCCTGCTCCCTGCGCATCTGCTCGAGCCGCTCCGGAGTGCAGAAACACTTGTACGCGTGCCCCTGCTCCACCAGCCAATGCGCCCATTTTCGGTAGAGCTCGGTCCGCTCCGATTGGAAGTAGGGCCCATAGGGTCCTCCCACCTCCGGCCCTTCGTCCCAATCCAGGCCGAGCCATCTGAGCCCGGAAGTTATGTCCTCCAGCGCGTCCGGTACGAACCTTTTTCTGTCGGTGTCTTCGATCCTAAGTATGAATTTTCCGCCGTGGTGGCGGGCGAAGAGCCAGTTGAACAGCGCCGTTCTGGCACCACCTATATGAAGGTAGCCTGTGGGGCTGGGCGCGAATCTGACTCTAACCGGTTTCTCTGGCATCGCTTCCTCCTGCCGAACGATTTTTACCC
>CAZEXY010000167.1:0-1749 GCA_964516345.1 uncultured Anaerolineae bacterium | reverse complement strand
TGCGACTTTGCGTTGTCGGCTCGCAGCAGGATGTAAAGAAAGGGACGCAGATTCATGCTGATGAACGCAGATAAAGCTTAAAAGATCGGCGCGTTTCAGCGCCATCAGCGTCCAATGAAAAGAATCTTCGAAATGCCGATCGGAGGGGCATTCGCCGATTCGTCGGCCCGCCGATTTCCACACTTTGCAAATCGGCTTTCCAACTGGTACAATTGGTGTAAGCGTGAGGAGGGGTACAAATGTCTCCGTGGGCAAAATCTAAGTGGCGCTTGCTCCTGCATGGCTCTGCCGACGGCGCAACGAACATGGCAGTGGACGAGGCTATCGGGACTTCGGTTGCAAAAGGCTCATCCCCACCGACGATACGGTTCTACTCATGGTTTCCTGCGACTCTTTCCCTTGGCAAGAACCAGCCTTTGTCGGAAGTGGATCTGAGTGCCTGCAAAACGGCCGGGTACCAGGTGGTCAGAAGGCCCACCGGCGGAAGGGCTGTGCTACACGCCAGGGAGATTACCTACAGCGTGGCCGCTCCTCCCACCGATCCGCGGCTGGCCGGCGGCGTCCTCGATGCCTACAGGAGACTCAGCCTCGGGCTGATCGAAGGGTTGAAGCTCCTCGGAGTCGACGTGGAGCAGGCAGGCCCGGATGCCCGGGCAGGAGAGGACGTCAGCGCTGCTTGCTTCGAAGTGCCGTCGGCCTACGAGATCAGCGTGAAAGGAAGAAAGCTGATAGGCAGCGCCCAACGCCGCGCTCAGGGATTCGTGCTCCAGCATGGCGCCATCCCGCTCGGAGGTGACGTGGCGGAGATAGCGGACTTCCTGAACCTGGACGACGAGGAGAGAGAATCTCTCCGAAAGACCCTGAGGGAACGCGCTACAACCCTCGAGGAGGTGCTCGGGAGAGCCGTTTCGTTTCACAGGGCAGCCGTAGCGCTTGCCGCCGGGTTCGAAATTGCGCTGAACATAGAGCTAGAAGTTGGGGAACTCACGAGCCAGGAGGAAAGGTTCGTTCTGGATCTGCGGGAAAAATACGTCCGGCTGGAGTGACCGAGCCATCTCAGGGAAAAGGAGGTGATGCAAATGTTAGGAAGTAAACCTGGCGCTGCGGCATCACCTCTGAGGGTGACCCTTTAGATGCCGCAGCGCCCAAAGGAAAAGCCCCCTGCTCGTGGGGGCTTTTCGCTGCAATTGTTGTTCCGTCCTTCCTTTTTGGTTTGAATAAAATGCAAGCAGTATGGTATACTTATTGCCAACGGATAGAATCGACTTTCTGGAGGTGAGCGAGCATGCCAAGCAAACCGAAGCCGATAGAGATGCTGGGAAAACTGGAGAACCTGCTTTACTACTTCATTGCTTTGATCCTTGTCGTGGTGGCTTTCTACATGCTTGCAGAAGCCTCCATCGAATTCGTGCGAAGTTTTTCCTCGATGTCGTATCATCAGTTCGTGCTGAACCTGCTGGAAACGCTGCTTCTGGTGATGATGCTCGTCGAAATTTTGCACACCGTTACGATCTCGATCAGCCAGCATATCCTGATAGCCGACCCATTCCTCGCGATCGCCATAATAGCCCTGGTGAGGAGAATGCTGGTTATCACCGTGGAGATAGAGCAGACGAAGAGGGCAGACCCCCTTCTCCACGCACTGTTGTGGGAAGTTGGGGTGACAGCCGGGGCGATATTGCTTCTGACCGTTTCCATCTACCTGCTCCGAAGCAGGAGAGAGCGCGAAGTGAAGAACCCTTGTTGAAC
>CAZEXY010000166.1:0-1992 GCA_964516345.1 uncultured Anaerolineae bacterium | reverse complement strand
AAGACGCGACGAAGCAAAGACGCAAAGGATTTTTTAATTCTTCGCGCCTTGCGTATCTTTGCGTCCCTGCGTTGAAACCGCTGGGCGAGCTAACAGCTCGCACCACGTGGCATCAGCGTTCTATTTACTAAGCAGTCGCCATGAGCGGTAGCACGCCCATAAGGACGAAAATATGACGCTGATGACCAGCGAATCGATCTGTGGCTGTGGGTCGGGCTGTCAGCCCGACCAGGGCGGACTAACAGTCCGCCCTACAGCTCCGTACGGATTCGCGTCTTTGCGTTTTGAACCTGCTAGCCAACAGCTCGCGCCACAGCGTTCTATTTACTAAGCAGGGGGCAGGCTTCGCCCTCTTTTTCAGGAGGTCAATATGCTCGATGATGTGGAACTTCTTTCGGCGCTCGATCCACAAGGGATGTATCGACACATAGCAGCGCTGCCGCAGCAGTGCACAAATGCGTGGAAACAAGGGCTGTCGGCGTCTCTTCCGCCCGAGCTCGGGGATATCGATGCCGTGGTCATTGCAGGGATGGGAGGCTCGGCCATCGGCGGAGATTTGGTGGCTTCTCTGCTTCGGGACTCCGGCAGTGTGCCGGTAGTGGTGGAGCGGGGATACGACATCCCGGCCTGGGTAGACGCCGATACGCTGGTGATCGGCTCGAGTTATTCGGGAAACACGGAAGAAACGCTCTCCGCTTTCTCCCAGGCGCATGAGAAAGGCGCCAAACTCCTGGCGATCACCACGGGGGGCAGGCTGGAGAAACTGGCAGGAGAATTCGGTGCGCCGGTACTGAACATTGGGTACGAATCCCCTCCGAGAGGCGCTCTGGGCTACTCCTTCTCCCTCATTCTCGCCTCGCTCGCCAAGATCGGAGTTGCCCCGGATTTCTCCATCGACATGGAGGAAGCGGTAGGCGTAATGGAAGAGATGCAAAGGGAAATAGGGAGGGAAGTTCCGGAAGATCGGAATGCTGCAAAGCAGCTTGCCGTGGAAATTTCCGGCAAATTCCCGATGGTCATGGGGGGGGCGTTGCTTGCCGCCGTAGCCCGCAGGTGGAAAGGGCAGTTCAACGAGAATTCCAAGACGTGGGCACAGTTCGACGAGCTGCCGGAGTGGGACCACAATGGGATATTGGGGCTGAAGTTCCCAAAGCCCGTGCTTGAGAAAGCTTTCGTGGTGTACCTCGATGCGCCTTCCGATCGCGAGCGGATCAGGCTGCGGTGGGACATCAGCCGTAAGATCATGGAGGGCGCCGGAATTCAAACTTATACTTTCAGGGCTCTCGGGAAATCGCCTCTGGCGCAGATGCTGAGCGCAGTTCACTTTGGGGATTTCGTGAGTTTCTACCTGGCTGCTTTGAACGGCGTCAATCCGACAGAAATGGAAGCGATCGAGGATTTGAAGAAGGAACTGGCAGAAAGGTGATGGGATCGCAGGATGATTTTCGTGTTGAGGTGATCAGGAGCTCCAGGCGAAAGAAAACAGTCAGTGGGAGGCTCGTCGGCGATGATGTGGTGGAGATACGCGCCCCCGCAGGATTGAGCGACGAGGAACTCCAACCTTACATCGAAAAACTACTGAATCGCTTTCGGAAGCGGAAAGAAAGAAAAAAGCTCTCGGACGAAGACCTCGAGAAGCGCGCCAATCGGCTCAATAAGAAGTACTTCGGCGGGAAGCTGCGATGGTCGAGCATAACGTGGTCCACCAACCAGAACTCCGTTTTCGGATCCTGCACTCCTTCCACCGGTGCGATCCGAATCTCCCACCAGCTTGCAGACGCTCCATCGTGGGTTCTGGATTACGTGTTGATGCACGAGCTGGCGCACCTGCTGGAACGGAATCACGGAAAGCGATTCTGGGATTTGGTGCACAGATACCCGCTTGCAGAAAGGGCCATAGGGTATCTCATGGCGATGGGATACCGGGAAGAATCGTGGGGAACAAAAAGTGGGCGAGAAGGGACTCGAACCCCTGACCTCACGGATGTGAAC
>CAZEXY010000165.1:0-2057 GCA_964516345.1 uncultured Anaerolineae bacterium | reverse complement strand
TACAAGCGTCGGCGTCGTCAGCGATCTATTTTCTACGAGGGTGCACCGAAATGTACTGCCTCAAGATATTCGCGCATTCGCCGATTATCTCGAACGACTCCCACCCCGGCGGAGCCGCCAGTGCATAAATGGCAGCGCCTTTCACGTAATCGTCCTGCATCAACTCGGCATCGTACCAGGCCAGTTGCTCAACGTAGAACCCACCGGCGGAGAACCTGACGTACCCCTCCTTCTTCCAGAAGTCGGCGAAGTCCCTCCAGCCTTTCCCCTTCGGGCCAGGTCTGTTCTGGACGGTTCCATCGACGCCGGTTTCCGTAATGAGCAGAGGTACTGCCAGTCCGGCAGGAATCAAATACTGACGGTAGACTTTCCTGTATCTTAGGGTAAGCCATCCTTCGTCCCCTTCATCCGCAGCCGGATTGAGCTGATGTTTGCCGGTACCGAACCACATGTAAGGGGCAGAATACTCATGCAACCCAAGAAACCCGTTGGTCTCCTTGACAGCACGAAGGGCAGGGAAAAACTGGGGCCACAGCTTAAGATCGGGAGACCCTGTGCCGAAATTGCCGACGCACGATCGTATTCCTTCCCTGGCAAGCAACCTCGTCCTCTCCGCCTCGAATTCCGCAAGGCGAGACATGGCGTTCGGGCTGTTGACCACGGGCTCGTTGTACGACTCCCACGCATCTATGTTCTTCCTGCGCTTCGGTTCGGATGCAATCGGAAGGATTTTATCGACGAAATCCCTCGCGAGGGCCTTCGGATCGGCCTTTTCCCAATCGATTTGCCCGAGATTCGTGTACCTGGAGACCACAATGGTCTTGGGAGACCTGCTCTTGATCTCTGCAACGAAATTCGGATCGTATTCCACGGTCTTGACCATGGAAAGATTCTTCGTATCGACGAAAGCCCAAAGGGCCGGGTGGTTGTATCCCACGAACAACCCAAGCTTCGTGGGAGGGCCGGGAGGGAAAGGCGTCGGAACCGGCGCAGACGTCGCCGTGGCCTCAGCCCGAGGCCGGGATGTAGGGGTCAGGGTGTCGGTGGGTACAGGAGTCGCGCTTGGAGGCACGGGCGTTCCCGCAGGAAGAGAAGTGCTGGCGCCCGTAGGCCCGACATGAGGCGTCTTCGTGGGCGTCGGAGTTACCTCCGGAGTCTGCCTGAATCCACATGCCTCCAGGATCACGGCCACGGTGCCGGCAAGGGAAACAGCGAGGAAATCCCGTCGTGAGAAGCGCTTCTTTTCGCTTTCGTTTTCGTCCATGGAAAAATTCTACCACGAAAGAAATTTCCCGGCAAAACCACGCGATTTCAGGCATGCTTGACGCGCCGCTGTCCACGTGTTATAGTCGAATCTGCAAGGCCCCGGCGCGGCTTTGCAACACCGCGCACAAGGCGAGCCACACAATTCAATCAGGAGGCTTTTGGAATGACGGAAGAAGTTAGAAAAATCCCCGTACCGCTGATCCTACCGGACGAACCCCCTACCCAGGCAGAGATAGATCTCGTCCTGCTCACAGTGGATGCCCTACCGGGTAAGCTGGACAGAAAAGACATAGTGTTCATCCTCAAAGGTTCGAGAAGAAGCCGCGCCCTGTTCAACCAGTGGTACAAGCTGGAAACTTTTGGATCCATGCATCATCTGAACGATTACACCATCGGCCAGACCGTGGACTGGTGCATCCACGACGGATGGCTACAGCTCGTGATCACGCCTGGAGGCGATATAAGAGTATATTTCGACAAAAAAGGATGGGAACGGAACAAGGAGATCTGGAAGGAAAGGATTCTGGACTGGTTCGAAACTTTGGCAAAAGAGGAAAGGCCTGAGGACGTTTGGCCCCGCATGAAACCGATACATCCCGAGATCAAGAAAATGGTTCTCGAGGATCTTGCCACCCGTGAGGGAGGAAGACTTGCTCCGGTTCTCCGGGCATGGAGAGCACACGAAGAATCCGAGGAAATCCGGGCACGTATCGACGAGATCCTTTCATCTGTCGAAAAAGCATGAACCCGCCAGCCAGGCGGCGTTATGTCGAGCGTGCCGCCCCGCTGCC
>CAZEXY010000164.1:0-2295 GCA_964516345.1 uncultured Anaerolineae bacterium | reverse complement strand
TGTTTGTGCTATGATATTGTCTGATGTCAGACATCTATCAGATTCGTTCGGGACCTACTCCTGATGGCCCCGAGGGAGAATGAAGGAACATTATGTCGTTCGAAGATCAAACGCATATAGTCGGCCCAGTGCCCGTTGCGATGCAAAAAGTCCGTCCTACCCACGTCCAGGTGGAGGATGCGCTCTACTCTCTCCTGGACAGGTTGCAGCCTGGGGACAAGCTGCCGCCGGAACCGGTCCTGGCCAGGGAGATGGGCGTGTCCAGGGCAACGCTCCGGGAAGTCATGCGCACCTTCGAGGAAAGGGGACTGGTCATAAGGAAGCACGGCGTCGGGACGTTCGTCGCTCCGAAGATCCCCATGCTGGAATCCGGCCTCGAGGTGCTGGAGAGCATAGACAGCCTTGCCAGACGCAAAGGAATAGAGACGGAAGTAACCAGTCTGGAGGTGGAGGAACGCCTGGCGACGGAGAAGGAGCTTGCAGGGCTTCAGTTGGAGGGCCCTACGGACGTCTTGGTCGTATCCCGCACGATCTCCATCGAAGGGAACCCCGTGGCTTACCTGGTGGACGTGGTGCCCACGGAATATCTCACCCAGGACGACCTCGGAAAAGGGTTCCACGGTTCGGTTCTCGACCTTTTCATCGAGCGAGGACACCCCGCGCTGGCGTACTCACGTACCGACATCACCGCCAGGGGTGCGAGCAAGGAGCTGGCGTCCCAGCTCGATGTTCGCCGCGGGACCGCTTTGATGAAAATAGAAGCACAGCTTTTCTCGACGAAAGGAGATGTAGTCGATTATTCCGTCAGCTACTTCGTGCCGGGGCATTTCCACTTTCACGTGATCCGCAGGATTCCGAGGCGTGGGATCGAAAACGGCGCCGGGATCTGAATACGGAAACGTTCGAAACGGCGAACGCCGTCGAAATAGAAAATCACAAAACTCAATGAAAGGGAGGTTTTACCATGAAGAGCTTTCTCGGACGTGACATTCTCTCTCTGAAGGATTTCGAGCGAGGCGAGTTCTTCCGAATCTTCGAAGTCGCAGAAGAGATGGAGCCGATTGCCCGTGAGCGTCGGAACGTGGATCTGCTGAAGGAGAAGACCCTGGTCGTGGCGTTCTACCAGCCTTCGACCCGGACCAGGCTGGCCCACGAGGCGGCGATGCACCGGCTCGGCGGGCACGTCACCGGCTTTGCCGATGCCAAGATGACCCGCGCCGGCGACTGGTATCAGGAATCCATCAAGGACACCGTCAAGATGCTGGAGTACTACGGCGACGTCATCGTCATGCGCCACTTCCAGCAGGGCGCTCCGGCGGAGGCGGCGAAATGGGCTTCCATCCCGGTCATCAACGGAGGCGATGGCTGGGGCGAGCACCCGACCCAGATCCTCACCGATCTCTACACCGTGCTCCGGGAGAAGGGGCGCATCGACGGGCTGAAATGGCTGGCCGTCGGCGACATGCGGATGCGCACCATGCACTCTCTTGCCTACGCCCTCACCAAGTTCGACAGCCAGGTTACTTTCGTCTCCCCGCCGGAGATGAGGCTGACCGATGAGTTCAAGGCCGAGATCACCGAGATGGGACTGAATTTCCGGGAGGCGGAGCACGTGGAGCAGGCCATCGGCGATGCGGACGTCATTCTGGTGGAGCCTGTGGTTCAACCCGATTACACCAAGCCTCGTGACGAGCGCAAGGGGGATGTGGGCATGACCCCGGCCAACTACAAGATCACCAAGGAACTCCTGCAGACCAAGGCCAAGGGGGACGCAATCCTGCTCCACTCCTTCCCGCGCATGGACGAGATCCCGACCGATGTGGATACCACACACTGGGCGAGGTACTGGGAAGAGGCGTTCAACGGTGTGGTGGTCAGGATGGCCATCCTGGCGTTGGTTCTTGGGGCGATGGAATAGGTAGTCGAGTAGTCCGGTAGTCAAGTAGTCGGGTAGTCGAGTGGCGGATGAGCAGGATCGAGCGGTTCGAGGATTTGCGGTGCTGGCAGTCAGCCCGGCGACTGGCGAACAAAGTGTATGATCTCACTGCGGGGGTGGAGTTCCGCAGGGATCTCCGTCTGAGTGGGCAGATTCAGGGAGCCGCGGGCTCTGTGATGCACAACATAGCAGAAGGGTTCGATTCTGGTTCCGACACGGAGTTCGTTCGATTCTTGCGCATCTCCCGCCGCTCGGCCAGCGAGGTGCAATCTCAGCTGTACCTGGCTTTGGACCTCGGGTACATCCGCAGGGACGATCTGGAGCAGGTGTACGATCTCGCCGACGACGTGAAAAAGTGC
>CAZEXY010000163.1:0-2304 GCA_964516345.1 uncultured Anaerolineae bacterium | reverse complement strand
TTGGAGCACGAGGACATGGGGATGATGAGGAATTTCTTGATTCAGGAGTGACGACCCGGCGGATGGTCGGACGACGAAAGTCGTCCTGAATTCTGGACACGGCTTGTCTCCTCCGGCTCCTGGGGGCATCAAACGCCGTTTTCCTTCTCCTGCGTCTTTGCGCTAGAATAAAGGTGAAGCGACGGATGGTCGAATCGAGGAGTTCTGCTTCGTAAATAGAGCGCTGTGGGGGCTCGCCTGGCGATTTCAACGCAGAGGCGCAAAGATACACAAGACGCAAAGAATTGAGAAACTTTTGTGTCATCTCGTCTCAGCATCGACTTGATTATCTGCGTTCATCTGCGATCATCAGCGTCCCAATTTCGTCCTTATGGGCGAGTTATCGCTCATGACGACTGTTTGGAGGTGTGACATGAAAGCCATGGTGTTGCACGAACAAAAACCCATCGAGGAACTTCCCCTCCGTCTCGAAGACGTTCCGAAGCCGTCTCCCGGTCCGGGTGAGGTGCTCATCCGGGTATCCGTGTGTGGGGTCTGCCACACGGACCTGCATATCGTCGAAGGCGACCTACCGCTGCACAAGAAACCGGTCATCGTGGGACATCAGATCGTGGGCGTCGTCGAGTCGGTGGGGCCGGGCGTGACCCAGTGGAAGGTTGGGGAGAGGGTCGGAGTGCCGTGGGTGCACAAGACCTGCGGCAAGTGCGAGTTCTGCCGGGCCGGGAAGGAAAATCTTTGCCTCGATCCGCTCTTCACCGGCTGGGACGTGGACGGAGGGTTTGCCGAGTATGCTGTCGCCCCGGCGGACTTTTCCTACCCGATCCCGGACGGTGTGGACGATGCTCATGCTGCGCCGCTGCTTTGTGCTGGCATCGTCGGGTATCGCACGCTCAAGCTAAGCGAGCTCGAGCCGGGGCAGAGGCTCGGAATCTACGGATTCGGGGCTTCGGCGCATATCGTGATCCAGATCGCCCGATACATGGGCGCCGAGGTATACGTGTTTACCCGCAGCGAGGGACACAAACGTCAGGCTCTGGAGATGGGCGCTGCCTGGGTCGGAGATGCCCACGATACGCCCCCGAAGAAGATCCATTCTGCGGTCATCTACGCTCCGGCGGGTTGGATCGTCAAGGAAGCCCTCAGAGTTCTGGAGCGGGGCGGCACTATTTCCATCGGCGGAATTTACATGAGCCCGATACCGGAAATGCCCTACGATCTGCTTTACTGGGAGCACACGGTGCGGAGTACTGCCAACGCCACCAGTGAGGACGCCCGTGAGCTCCTCCGGCTGGCGGGAGAGATCCCCATCCAAACTGAGGTACAGGTCTTCGATCTGGACGAGGCCAACGAGGCATTGCGTCGTCTGAAGCACAGCGAACTGCGGGGATCGGCGGTGTTGCGAATCCGGGCAAGCTGACTGCTGGCGCCTTCCCTAACCACGGCACTCGGAGGGATGCTCGTCGCACCCCGGAGGGGATCGCCGCCCCTCCGGGAATTTCGCGCTTCAGGGTTACCTCGCCAGGGCCTCACGGGCCGCGGCCAGCACTTCGTCGTACTTTGGCTCTTTGCCCAGTTCGGGCATGTAGTCGGCATACACCACTTTACCGCTTCGATCCACCACGAACACCGCACGCCGCAGCAGGCGCACTTCCTTCATCAGACAGCCGTATTTCCTGCCGAAGTCCATGTCCAGATGGTCGGAGACCACCAGGACGTCTTCCACCCCGTTGGCACCGCACCAGCGTTTCTGGGCGAAGGGCAGATCGGCGCTGATGGTGATGATCACGATGTCGTCGCTCAGCGCGCTGGCGGCTTCGTTGAACCTGTGGGTTTCCAGGTCGCAGACCGGCGTGTCCAGCGATGGCACGGCGGCGATGACGCGAACCTTGCCGGTGGTGCTTTCCAGCATTGGGACGACCTGCCAGTCCTGGGTGGCGGCGTGGAATTCGGGAGCGGTATCGCCCGGGCGGATGTCAGGTCCCACCACGGTTACTTCACGAGTTCCAAAACGGATCAAACCTTTGCGTTCCATCATGTAAAAACCTCCTAGAAAACAATGTACGGCGATCTGTGAGTCGCCGGGTCGTCAATCTGCAGGTGACAGGGTAAGCACCACTTCCTCGGCTTCGAAACCGTGGCTGCGATGCGAGCCGTCGCAGAAAGGCTTGTTGGCCGAGTGCCCGCAGCGACACAGGGCTATCATCTTTCCTTCGGTCCGGTGGACGTTGTCGTCCTCGTCCGTGAACGTCGCCTGTCCGGCGATCAGATAGGGGCCGTTCTTTCGTGCTTTGATTTCGATTCGAT
>CAZEXY010000162.1:0-2310 GCA_964516345.1 uncultured Anaerolineae bacterium | reverse complement strand
CCATCCACTCCCGCAGTTCTTTCGGCGCCAGCACCTCCACATCCGCACCCCAGCCCCGAATCCAGGGAAGCATCTCCTGCGGTTCGGCCACTCTCGCCTTCCAGATCAAGAATCCATCCGAAAGCTCCTCCACCTGCTCCGATGGGTGCCATTGGGTCTCCAGCACCCGATGGGCTACCCGCGGATGGAAGCGCAGCACCACCTCCACAGGCTCCCGATCCGTGTACCAGATGCCCCACGCATCGGCCAAAAGCCCTCTGGGATCGAAATCCTCCGGCACAGCGTATTTCTCCGGTGTGATCTCCGCCCGCCGGATGCGTTCGACTTTCAACGTGCGGATGGCCCCCGGAGGCTCCCTGAATCCGATGACGTGGATGGTATGCCCCACCGCGTACGGTTCCAGAAAATAAGGCGAAAGCAGATACTCGTACACCCGGTTCGTCTCTTCGTGCCAATGCCACACGCGCACTTTGCGGCCTTCCGACCAGGCTCTGGTCAGCGTTTCCAGCACGTTCATGAACACGGGATCCTGACGCTTGGCCCGGTCTTCCATCACCTCGGCGGAAATCCGCAGGTGGTGGCCGATAAGCGGGGCAAGACGCTCCAGGGATTCGCCCAGCTTCCGGAGGGCGCTGGCGGCGTGGGGATTCTGCTTGTCCATCCTCGTCGCCAGCAATCGGGAGGCCAGATGCACGGCCAGAGCCTCGTGCATGGTCATCCGGACTTTCACCTGATAGGCGTCCCGCAGAATGCCGATGCGCCGATCGTTCTCCCAGAGAGGCACGCCCAACTGGCTCAGCTCTTCGACATAGCGCCCGGCGGTGGAGCGATGCACGCCCAATCGGCGGGCGATCTCCGCCCGGCTCAGCCCTTCAGGATGGGACAAAAGCAGTTGCTCCATCTGCACCAACCGGGTGGCTTTTCCCTCGATCTTCTCCATAGTCCCTCCTTGCCTGCAAAGGCGTTGCGCTCCCCACCACTATACAGCATTCTGCTCAGAAATTACGCAACAGCCGAAGGATTTTCGGAGATTTCATCGCAGGCGTCGAAACGGGTACAAACGCCCTGCTTCGTCCTCGTAAAGCAGATACCCCGCCTCCTCCAGCGACGGAAGACGGCGCTGCACGGTGGAACGATCCACTCCAAGCCGTCTCGCCAGCTCTGCCGGGCTTATTCCGGGGTTCTCCTCTATGACCTCCATCATCGCTTCATACTCTCCCTTCTTCCGATGCCAGAAAGCCATTTCGCACCTCCACACCTGAGATTTCGATCCCAGTGTAGAGGTGCGTTGTTGCAGGGTTCGCAACAATCAGGAGAATTTTCTCGATTCAGTCCGAAATTTTTACCTGAGCACTGAATTTCGACAAAGCTGATTTTCTCCGCCCCCGGTTCTACCTGCGAAGGTCGTAGCATCTACGTCTCGTCTTTCGGAGATCCTTACCGGGGACAGCGATTGACACTCTCGAGCCACACAAAGCGCCTGAAAAGAACGCCGGAGGTAGTCCCACCGGACTCCTCAGGATTCCAACACACCGTAAGGAGTTACCTTGAATTTCGTTCGAGTTTCGACCGAGCTCCCGGGGACGTAAGCGATCGCGCTGTGGTGGACTTCATACCGCCCGTTTCGTATCTCCCATCCTACCAATGGCTCGATCGCCCCGGCCAGAGCGGGAACGCTACCATCTCCGACTGCAATCGCATGGGCAGGAATTCTTTCCTCGACTTCGATGGATACGTCTGACAGTCCATCGGATACTTCTCGGATTTCAGAGCACAAGCTCATCCGCCCCCAGCCGTAGCCCCTCTCGCCGCCGATGCTCAGGCGTTGCATCGCAGCTTTCCACTCCGGGGCGGCAGGCAAGGCTTGTACGATGGAACCTTGGGCGTCATCCCGTACCCACAGGTCACCCACCAGGTACACGGGTTGACCCTCGCGGGTGTAGGGAGCGATGAATTCGACTTCGTGCAAGGTTCCTTCTGCAGCGGCGCGGGCAGCAGCATCCAGAGCGGTGTGCGCGGTGCCGTCCAGGTAGAGGTAGTCCCAGTAGGCAGGGTCAGCTTCATCCCAGGGGAAGTGGGGAACGGTGGGCGGTTGCCATGTATCATCGGATTGCCGTGTGCCGTGAGCCGGCCAGAGGTAGCCGAAGCGGAAGTTTTGTTTGAGTATCTCGCCCACGGCTTGATACGCGCCAGCGTCGTGGCCGCGCCCGGCACGACGCACCAAAGTCTCGGTGAGTGCGGCCCACAGGTTCTTGCCGGGCACATAGGGCCGGGTTTGCATCAGGTTGCCCGTCTTGCGGTAGCCCACAT
>CAZEXY010000161.1:0-2346 GCA_964516345.1 uncultured Anaerolineae bacterium | reverse complement strand
TTCGGTTGACGATTCGACGAATCGAGGAGTATAATACGACAGCCTTTGAATCGTCCTTAGACATTCGCGCCGTGGCAGCCGATTTCTCAGAGGGAGCTATGGAGCTTCATCGCGGTAAGAAAGATTCGAATCTGGTATGGCTCGAGCCAGGGCTGAACGTGAAGCGCTGGATATTGGTGCTGTTACTCGGCATGATAGCCCTCGCAATCGGCGCAGCTTACCTGCTGAAAGATATCTATTCTGGCAGATCATACCCACCCGCAGTCTATTTTCTTACACTTCAGTTCATTCCGAGATGGTCTCGGGCCCTGGTGTTCGGCATCTTAGGAGCCGGAATATCCGCCATAGCAATGAAGAAACTCTACGTAAACGCCCTGAAGCCGGTGCTGGAGATCCAGGGAGGCGAAAGTCTGCCACTCTTCTTGCTATCCAGGAGGAAAAGGAATCGCGGCCCAAAAATCGTGGCAATCGGAGGGGGCCACGGACTTTCTTCCCTGCTCCACGGGCTACGACTTTACACCGAAGAGATAACGGCCATCGTCACGGTTGCCGACGACGGCGGAAGCTCGGGAAGACTCAGAAAGGATTTCGGCATACTCCCCCCGGGGGACTTCCGGAATTGCATCGCCGCCCTGTCGGACGCCGAGGATCTGATGCAACTGCTGTTTCAATACCGCTTTGGAGGGACCGACCTCGGCGGACACAGCTTCGGCAATCTCTTCATCACGGCAATAGCATCCATAACCGGCAGTTTCGAAGAAGGGCTGAAACAAACGAGCAAAATCCTTGCCGTACACGGCGAAGTGTTGCCATCCACCCTCGCTTCTGTTACACTTTGTGCTGAGATAGCCTCGGAACAAGGGGAAACACGAAAAATCTGTGGGGAGTCGAGGATACCGAAAACAGGACACAGGATAGTCAGGACATACATCGATCCGTCTTCCCCTCCCGCATATCCGGAGGCTATAAAAGCAATACTGGATGCAGATGTCATAGTGATAGGTCCGGGCAGCCTCTACACCAGCATACTGCCCAATCTGCTGGTGCCCGATATAAGGGAAGCGGTAAAGGTAGCCAGCGGAACGAAGATATACGTTTGCAACGTAGCAACACAACGGGGAGAAACAGACGGATATTCCCTCTCCGATCACGTCGAAGTGATAAACGAACACCTCGGATTCGAAGCATTCCACTGGGTGATCGCCAACGACAATTTCGTTCAAGAACATCGTCTGGGTCCCGGCGTCTCGTTCGTCCGAGCAGAGGGGAACGACCTCGGGGAGCTTGGGACAAGGGTCTGGTTCTCCGACCTAGTAGACGAAGAAATGCCGTGGAGACACGACCCGGTCAAGCTGGCCCGCTCGATCATGAACCTGCTCGAAGCCGGCAGGAACGAAAGAAGACCCCCCCGGGGAATGCTGATGAATACATACGAACATCTCAAGGAGGTCACGATAGAATGAAGACGAAAGTAGCAATCAACGGATTTGGACGCATCGGAAGACAGGTGTTGAAAGCGATCATGGAAAGGCACGGAGAGGAACTGGAGGTCGTCGCCATCAACGATCTCTTCTCTCCGGAGATGAACGCCCACCTGTTGAAGTACGATTCCAACTACGGCCGGTTTCCCGGAACCGTCGAGGTCAAGGGGAGCAACATCGTGGTGAACGGCCACGAACTCAAAGTCTTCGAGGAGCGCGACCCGGCCAAGCTCCCCTGGGGCGAACTGGGAATCGACATCGTGGTTGAGTCCACCGGAGTGTTCAGGAAGCGGGAACTGGCGGCGAAACACCTGGACGCCGGAGCGAAGCGGGTCATCATCTCCGCACCGGCCACCGGCCCGGATCTGACCATCGTCCTGGGGGTCAACCAGGAGATGTACGATCCCTCCAAGCACTTCATCGTCTCCAACGCATCCTGCACCACGAACTGCCTTGCTCCGGTGGCGAAAGTCGTCAACGACAACTTCAAGATCGTGAAAGGTCTGATGACCACCGTGCACTCCTACACCAACGACCAGCGCATCCTGGACCTGCCGCACAAGGACTTCCGGCGGGCCAGAGCGGCGGCGCTGAACATCATCCCCACCACCACCGGCGCAGCGAAAGCCCTGGCGCTGGTGATTCCCGAACTGGAAGGGAAGTTCGACGGCATGGCGATGCGCGTGCCCACCGGCACAGTCTCCATTGTGGATTTCGTGGCTATCGTGGAGAAGGAAACCACGCCTGAAGAGGTAAACGCCGCCCTGAAAGCCGCCGCCGAAGGCTCGATGAAGGGAATCCTTGGGTACTGCGAAGAGCCACTGGTCTCCATGGACTTCAAGGGGGACGACCGTTCCTCCATCGT
>CAZEXY010000160.1:0-2537 GCA_964516345.1 uncultured Anaerolineae bacterium | reverse complement strand
GGCATCGCGATTTGTGGATTTTTCTGCTTTTATACTAAAATACTCCCAATTGTCGTGCTTTCAAACGGACCTTTTCATTCATCCAGGAGGTAAAGCAATGTGGAAAGAGTTTAAGGAATTTGCGATGAAAGGAAACGTGATGGACATGGCCATTGGCATCGTGATCGGTGCTGCTTTCGGGGCCATAGTGAAGTCCCTCGTCGACGACATCCTCATGCCACCAATCGGGCTGCTTCTGGGGAATGTGGACTTTTCCAATCTGTTCGTGGTGCTGAAATCCGGTCCGAAAGCCCCTCCCCCTTACCTATCTCTTGCAGAGGCAAAAGCTGCCGGAGCAGTGACGTTGAACTACGGCGTATTCGTGAACACCGTCGTCACTTTCTTGATAGTGGCCTTTGCCATGTTCCTGGTAGTCAAAGCCATAAACAGGATGCAGAAGGAAGAAGAGGTAGCTGAAGCGGAGCCGACCACCAAAGTATGCCCCTACTGCTACTCCACGATTCCGATCCAGGCAACGAAATGCCCTTATTGCACCTCAGACCTTACAGGAGTGGAAAGCACCTGAGTTCGAACGTTCGAACCAATTGCTTAACCAGAAGGTGGAAGACGCTTCATGCGCCCTCCACCTTCTTTCGTTCGTCTTGCTGGAGAGTTCTATCCGTTCGAGCGGATCAGAACAACCCGACCACTTTCCCTTCTTCGTCGATGTCCACGTTCAGGAATGCGGGCTTGCTGCCAAGCCCGGGCATCGTCCTGATTTCTCCACAGAGAGGATAGAGGAATCCGGCACCAACGGAGGCCCTTATGTCCTTGACCGGCAACGTCCACCCCTTGGGAGCGCCCTTGAGCTTGGGATCGTGAGAGAGCGAAAGGTGGGTCTTCGCCATGCAGATCGGCATGTTGCCGTACCCAAGCTTTTCGTACATGGCGATCCTCTTGTTCGCTTCCGGAGTGTATTCCACGCCGTCGGCACCATAGACCTTGGTGGCTATGATCTCGATCTTCTCCTTGATGGGGATGTCCAGCGGATAGAGGAATTTGAAATTGCTTGGCTTGTTTGCCGCATCCATCACCGCCTCGGCAAGCTCTATCGCTCCTTCGCCCCCTTTGGCCCAAACTTCGGACACGAAAGCTCCCTCGGCTCCGGCTTCCACTGCAATCTTCTTCACCACCTCGATCTCTTTGTCGGAGTCGGTGGTGAATTTGTTGATGGCCACCACGACCGGAACGCCGAAAAGTTTGGCGTTTTCTATCTGCTTGATGAGGTTGGCAGCTCCTTTCTCCAATGCCGGGATATTCTCTTCGACCAGTTCCTTCGGCAGAGGCTTGCCTGCGACAACTTTGCCCGCTCCTCCGTGCATCTTCAGCGCCCTCAGCGTTGCAACCATGACCACGGCGTTCGGTACGAGCCCGGAGACCCTGCACTTGATGTCCATGAATTTCTCCATGCCTATGTCTGCGCCGAACCCGGACTCCGTCACCACATATTCGGCCAGCTTGATTGCTATCTGATCGGCGATGACGGAGGAGTTCCCATGGGCGATGTTCGCGAAAGGCCCGGCATGGACGAAGGCAGGCGTGTGTTCCAGAGTCTGCATGAGGTTGGGCATGATGGCGTCTTTCATCAGCACCGTCATAGCTCCGGCAACCCCAAGGTCTTCCGCCGTGATGGGATTCTTGTGCTTGTCGGTCCCTATGACTATCCGCCCAATTCTTTCACGCATGTCTTTCAGGCTGGTGGTCAGGGCGAGAATCGCCATCAGCTCGGATGCAACGGTGATGTCGTAACCGGTTTCCCTGGGTCGTCCATCGGTCTTCGCTCCGAGTCCCGAGACGATATGCCTTAGCTGGCGGTCGTTTATATCCACGACCCGGTTCCACGTGATGCTGTAAGGGTCGATGTCCAGTCTCTTCAACCCTATGGCGGCAAGCTTTTCGTCGCTCAACCTGCTTTCGTGGTAGATTCTGGCGTCGATGGCCGCTGCCAGGAGGTTGTGAGCCGCGCCAACTGCGTGGATGTCGCCTGTAAGGTGAAGGTTGAAGTCTTCCATCGGGATGATCTGGGAGTACCCGCCCCCGGCAGCGCCTCCTTTGATACCGAAAGTCGGGCCCATGGAAGGTTGCCTGATCACGGTGAAAACTCTTTTGCCGAGTCTCCCGATAGCCTGGCTGAGTCCGACCGTGGTGGTGGTCTTTCCTTCTCCGAGAGGGGTGGGCGTGATGGCGGTCACATCTATGTACTTGCCGTTGGGGCGATCCTTGAGCCTATCGAGGACATCCAGATGAACTTTAGCCTTGTACTTACCGTACAACTCAAGGTCGTCTTCGGTCAACCCCACCGACTCGGCGATCTCTATGATCGGTTTGATCTCTGCTGCCTGGGCGATTTCAAGGTCGCTTAACATTGGAACCTCCTCTTCGAGTTCGTGTAATTTGGAACTACCTACCCAGGTTGGATTTTATCACCGGAACCGCAAAGTGTCAACGGTCTCGAGACGGCCATGGCTTACATCATTTGCACGCAGGAGCGCAGAGCT
>CAZEXY010000159.1:0-2626 GCA_964516345.1 uncultured Anaerolineae bacterium | reverse complement strand
GTGGTGCGAACTGTCAGATCGTCACTCGATCAGAAAAGCAGCCACCCACGCGCTTTCACTTGTAATCGTAAAAGCCTTTGCCGGATTTCCTGCCGAGGTGTCCGGCAGCAACCATACGCTTCAACAAAGGAGGAGGAGCAAAACGCTGATCGCCGAACTCCTGATACATGATCTCGGCCACATAAAGCATAGTGTCCAACCCGATGTAGTCGGCGAGTTCCAGCGGACCCATCGGATGGCCAGCCCCTAATTTCATGCCGGTGTCTATGTCCTCTTTCGTCCCAAGTCCTTGCTCGTAAGCTCTTATGGCATCTATGATGTAAGGAACAAGGAGTCGGTTTACGATGAACCCGGGGGTATCGTTCGCCATGATAGGAGTCTTGCCCATCTTCTCCACCACGCCCCGGGCGGCGGCGATGGTTTCCGGGTCGGTAAGGATGGTAGAAACGATTTCCACCAGCTTCATCACAGGAACAGGGTTGAAGAAATGGATTCCGAGCACTTTGCCCCGCCTGTTGGTCACCGCCGCTATCTCCGTGACGCTCAAGGAAGAAGTGTTCGTGGCGAGGATGGTTTCCGGATCGCAAAGCTCGTCCAGGCTCTGGAAAATCTCCTTCTTCAGGTTCATGTTCTCTATGGCAGCCTCGATGACAAGATCGCTATCGGCCAGCTCAGCCATATCCACGGTTCCCCGAATACGCCCCATGGCCGCTTCCATCTCACCTTCGGTCAGCTTCCCGCGGCTCACGGCCCTGGCCATGGACTTCTTGATCCGCTCCAGGCCACGGGCGAGTAGATCCTCGTTGATCTCCCTGACTGTAACGAAGAAGCCAGCTTTAGCTGCAACCTCCACTATTCCGGCCCCCATCTGGCCGCAACCAACAACGCCTATCTTCTTGATCTCCATCGATCCCTCCTTGAATTCTCGATTTGTCGAACCGTCGAGAGAACCCGACCACGGCAAAATAGTACCACCACAAACGCCCTCGGTCAATTTTTTGGAAAAACCGCCGACCCATCGCTACGCTCCGCCCGTCCTGAGGATGGAAAAAACGAGAAGCACACCCGCGGTCGCCACAACGAACAGCCCCACCACGATCAGCCACGCGCCCAATCCCCACGGCCAGCGAAAGCTCACCGCAGGCACCAGTATGGACGTACCGATGACGATGGCCGCCAGTATCAAACTCACCGATATCCTGTTGACCCTCCTGTCTGCTTTCTTCGAGATCTCTTCGTAATTCTCCACCTCCACTTTCACCCCGAAATCGCCGCTCTCCACCATGGAAAGGATGGCACTCACTCTTCTCGGCAGCACCAGGGCGAGCTCCCCCCACTCTTCGAGCCCTTTGAGAGTACGTCTGCCGATGGCTTGAGGGGATGTGAACTGCCATATCACCTGATGCGCATAAGGCCTCGCAACGGCGAACATATCGAAATCCGGGTCCAGTTTCAAGCCCACCCCCTCCATCATCCCAAGCGTCTTCCCCAACAGCCACAGATCGGATGGAAGACGCAAGTGGTGCTTGAAAGCGATGGGCATGATCTCCGATACCACTTCCTTGGCCCGGATCTCCTTGAGCGGGCGGTCGACGTAATTTTCCAGCAACCTGTCGATATCCCTACAGAGCGCAGCCCTGTCCACGCGGTGCCCCGCAGCGCCCATCTTTATCAGACGATCCACGATGGCTTCAGAATCGAGATTCACAGAGGCGACAAGCAGATGGGCAAGGTCTTCCCTTACGTACCTATCCAGGTGACCAACGAGTCCGAAGTCCATCGCTCCTATGACCTCCCCCGGCATCACAAAGAAATTTCCGGGGTGAGGATCGGCGTGGAAGAAACCGTCGATGAACACTTCCTTGATGATTATCCTCGCACTGTGATAGGCCACCTTCTTCGGATCTATCCCGGCCTTCCTCATAGCATCGACGTCGTCTATCTTGATGCCTCGTATTCGCTCGATGGTTATGACCCGCTTCGTCGTATGCTCCCAGTAGACCCTGGGGATGTAAAGATGAGATTCACCGACGAAGTTCTTCCTGAACTTGTCCGCGTTGAACCCTTCTTTCCTGTAATCAAGTTCCGCCCTCATTTTATGGGCGAAATCGTCCGCGATCTCCACGAAGTCGTAGATCTCCCCCCACGGCGTTCTCGCCTGGGCCAGGTGCGCCAAGTCGAAGAGGACGCTCAAATCGCGCTCGATCTGCTCCTCCACCCCGGGCCTCTGAACCTTCACCACCACTTCGTCTCCGTTGTGAAGGATTGCACCATGCACCTGCGCCAGCGAGGCAGAAGCGAGCGGTTCAGGGTCGAGTTCTTTGAAGAACACCTCTGGAGGCCAACCGAGCTCTTCCTCGATCACCCGTTCGACCGCTTCGAAAGGGATCGGAGGGGCGCTATCCTGCAGTCTGGACAGTTCTTCGATGTACTCCGGAGGCAGAACATCAGGTCGGGTACTGAGTATCTGACCGAGCTTGATGAAGGTTGGACCAAGCTCCTCCAGCACTATCCTGAAACGCTCCGGCGTAGAAAGCCTTTCACTCTCCCCGCGATCCTTTCGCAGAACCTTTGCCGGGAAAGAAAGATACGGGACCAGTTCCATCTGATCCACGATCTCGTGGAA
>CAZEXY010000158.1:0-2630 GCA_964516345.1 uncultured Anaerolineae bacterium | reverse complement strand
CCGTGGAAGAACCTGCCGAAAGCTTCCGTATCGCTCCGGCTCACATCGTCCCAGTTCCGAACCGGACCTTCCCGGAAGAACGTGGCAAACATGGTGCCGACCCGAGTCTGGTAGATCGGCACGCCGGCGCGCCGGGCAGCATAGGCGATCCCATCGCCCAGGGCTTTCGCCTGCCGAACCATCCCATCGAAAACGCCGGGCTTCGTCAGTTCCCGCAGCGTGGCGATGCCGGAGGCCATTGCCAGCGGATTGCCGGAAAGCGTCCCGGCCTGATACATCTTCCCGGCTGGAGCTACCTCCTCCATGATCTCCCGTCGCCCGCCGTAAGCGCCCACCGGGAGTCCACCGCCGATCACCTTCCCCAGCGTCGTCAGGTCTGGCATGACCCCGTAGAGCGCCTGAGCGCCGCCCAGCGCAACCCGGAACCCGGTCATGACCTCGTCGAAGATCAACAGAGCGCCGTGCTCCTCCGTCAGCCGCCTCAACCCTTCCAGGAAACCGTCGGCCGGGGGCACCACGCCCATGTTCCCGGCCACCGGCTCCACGATGACGGCGGCGATCTCGTCCGGGTACTCGCGGAAAAGCCGCTTCACGGCGTCGAGGTCGTTGTACGGAGCAACCAGAGTATCCTGCGTGGCGCCGCGCGGCACGCCGGGGGAGTCGGGAAGCCCCAGGGTGGCGACGCCGGAACCCGCCTGCACCAGCAGCATGTCCGCATGACCGTGGTAGCACCCCTGGAATTTCACGATCTTGTCCCTGCCGGTGTACGCCCTGGCAAGCCGAAGCGCGCTCATGGTGGCCTCCGTGCCGGAGTTGACGAACCGGACCATCTCCACCGACGGGACCAGATCGATCACCATGCGGGCCAGCTCCGTCTCCAGCTCCGTTGGGGCACCGTAGCTCGTGCCCAGCTCCGCCTGTTTCTGGATCGCTTTCACGACGGAAGGGTGGGCGTGCCCCAGTGCCAGCGGCCCCCAGCTGAGAACGTAATCCACGTAACGATTGCCGTCTGCATCGTAGATGTAAGGGCCTTCGCCCCGGGCTATGAACAACGGTTGCCCGCCGACGGCCCGGAACGCCCTAACGGGGGAATCGACGCCCCCGGGTATCACCTCCCTGGCCTCTGCAAAGAGCTTTCGAGAACGATCGATTTCCATTTCCTGCTCCCTCTCGATCTTGTAGTGGCGACCTGAAGGTCGCCCTTGCTGCTTTCGTGCGGAAGAGGAGCCGATCCTGCATCCAGGCCACACAGATCGAACAGCATCTCGGCATACAGCATGCCGTTGCCTTCCCCGGCGTGCTCCTTCAGCTTCACGATGGGCGAGTGCAGGAGCTTGTTGACGATGGCCTTGCTCATCGCTTCTATCGCCCTCCGCTCCCGCTCCGAAATATCCGGCAATTTCGGCAGAACCCGCTTCATCTCGGCGGATCTGATCTCCTCTGCCCGCTCCCTCAGTGCCTTTATCACCGGGACCACGGAACGGGCGGTCAGCTTCCCGAGGAACTCCTCGTACTCCTCGGCAATGATCCTTTCCGCTTCGACGATCGCTTCCCCGCGCACTTTCAAATTCTCCTCGATGGTGGCTTTCAGCCCGTCGATGTCGGTGTAGGCGACCCCGGGTATGACCGCAGCCGCGGGTTCCACGTCCCTCGGCACGGCGATATCCACCACCGCCAGTGTGCCTCGGCCGTTTCGCATCGCCATCGACTCGGCCATCATCTCGGCGGTCACCACCGTGTGGGGCGCCCCCGTGGCGCAGAGCACGGCGTCCGCCATCGCCATCTCCGCGATGAGGTTCTCCCACCGTGCCGCGCGGCAACCGTAGGATTCGGCAAGCTGCTCGGCCCGCCGGAAAGTTCGATTCACGACCACCACGTCCGGCCTCGATCTCCGGTTGGTGAGGACTTTCAGAGTCAGTTCCGCCATCTCGCCGGCTCCCAGGAGCAGCACTCGCTTCCCGTCGAACCCGCCGAGCGCGCTCCGGAGCCTCTCGACGGCGACGTGGCTCACGGAGACCGGCCTGCGGCTGATGACAGTATCGGAGCGAACCCGCTTCCCCACGTGGATCGCGTGCTGGAAGAGCATTGAAAGCTCTGCACCAACCCTGTTCTGGGCTCTCGCTTCTTCGTATGCCGCTGCAACCTGACCCAGGATCTGCGGTTCGCCGACGACCTGAGAATCGAGCCCCGCCGCCACCCGAAACAGGTGCAGGATGGCCTCTCCGTCCGAAAGGACGTACAGGTACGGATCGATTTCCTCGGGTCGGACTCCCTGGATTTTCTCGATGAACGCAGTGATGGCGGCTCTGGCATCCTCGACGGAAGCGGCGACGGTGTATATCTCGAACCGGTTGCAAGTGGAGAGAATCACCCCGCCGTAGATCGGGGGAAGTCCGGGGCCGTGCGCCACCGGAGGAAGCTCTCGGAGCGCCAGCCGCAGCTCGCACCCTTCGAGGGACACCCGCTCCCGCACCTCCACCGGCGCGGTTTTGTGATTCAACCCGATCACGACTACCTGCATTCTTCCTCCAGTAAAGCTAACTGTCAGCTTGCTTTACAACTGCTTCGTAAATAGGACACCTCTGACGCAGAGGCGCGGAGACGCAGAGCTTTTCAAAAGGAGCTGTAGG
>CAZEXY010000157.1:0-2674 GCA_964516345.1 uncultured Anaerolineae bacterium | reverse complement strand
GAAGCAGTGCACCGGATGGAAGAAGCTCCTCAGGGCCTGCTGGTGGGACCTGTAGGTAACTCCTCTCCATACTAAAGTCAACACGCACGACACGAAGTCGTGCGTGTTGACTTAGAAAGGAGGTGCCAATGAACCGGTAATTGCTCGTTATGCGCTGGAGGAGGTTTCGCTTTTGCTATCCTCTTTCTTGCTCGACTCCGCAGTTGTGCTTGTTTCTTTTTCTTTCTTTGCCTGTGGAGGCACCCCGGCGGAGTTGTTCGATCTGTTGTCTGTTACGTAGAAGCCGGACCCCTTGAAAATAATTCCCACTGGTTGGTACACTCGGTGAACGGGTCCACCGCATTCAGGGCATACTTTTACAGGCTCGTCGTTGAAATGCTGAAACTTCTCGAACTGCAACCCACATTTTTCGCACCGATAGACGTAAATCGGCATTTCTCATCACCTCGCTATTCTCGAAACTATCCCCAATGCCCCTCTTTTGCCAATTATACGAGGTTGAGCTTTCGTGTCAAAATTTGGGACGCATTTGTCATCGGAAGCATCGTTTCTGATGCTCGCGATTGGCTATGTAGAGGAGAGGATGGTAACATTTTCGAAACATTGCTGGTTCCTGGAGGAGATATGGCCTTGGAGCATTCTGAGGATCTTGCTGCGGACCGGGGAGTGCCTTCCCTTGTGTGGCGCGCCGGTCAGAAAAGAAGATTCGAGATGATCTGCAGATGGGTGGATCTTGCAGGCGCCTCGGTGCTGGTGGATGGTTGCGGCGTTGGCATGTATGTCAAAGCTATCCGAGAGTATACGGGGAGCGTAGTGGGGCTCGACATAGAATCGGAATACCTGCTTCAGGCGAAGAACAACGTGCCGAACGCTCTTTTCTGCCTGGGTGCCGGCGAGCGGTTGCCTTTTGTTTCGGAGAGTTTCGATGTGGTGCTTTCCCACGAGGTGATAGAGCACGTGGCCGACGACCGGCTCACGGCGTCGGAGATGATCCGGGTGCTGCGTCCGGGCGGTAGAGCGGTGATTTTCTGCCCCAACAGACTGTACCCCTTCGAGACTCATGGGCATTACTGGAAAGGAAAGTACCACTTCGGCAACACGCCTTTGATCAACTACCTGCCAAATTCTCTTCGAAACCGTCTGGCTCCTCATGTTCGCGCCTATACCGCCGGTGATCTACTTTCGTTGTTTCAGGGTTTGCCGGTAAGGGTTATTCATCATTCTCGAATATACCCGGGTTTCGACAATCTGGCATACAGAAAGCCGACTTTGGGAAAATGGCTGAGGAAGATCACGTATTCCCTGGAAAAGACGCCTTTCAGCATTTTGGGGATATCCCACTTCCTTGTGTTGGAGAAAGTTTAGCGCGGGTTTTCGTGTAGCTTTGTCGCTTCTATCGGTCGGAAAAGAAGATTCCTATCACTCTACCTGAGCGGCGGAGCGCTGGAGAGCTCCATATTGGATCATCCACACGGCTGCTACGGCCAGGACTCCGACGGCGCTGGCGTAGAAGAAGATCGTGACTGAGAATTTCTCCAGCATCTGCCCGGCGACTGCGGCAGAAATCGGAAGGGCCAGCGCCACCACAGATCCCAGCGTGGCGAACACTCGCCCTTGGATCTTCTGGGGGACGCTGCGTTGGAGCCTCGATACCAGGGCCACCTGAATGAACGGGACAGCAAATCCAAGCACGCTCGTCGCCGCCAGCGCCATCGCCACCGAACGGGACATGCCGAGGGCCACGAGCATCAGGAACATCATGACCAGCCCAACGGCTATGCTCTGGACGTACGATATCCTATCCCCTATGCTTCCTACGGCGACGTTTCCCAACAGCATGCCCACACCTACCGCAGATGCCAGGAAGCCGAAAGCCTCGACTCCACCCCCGAGGACTTCTTTCGCAAATATCGGGAAGACTACGTTCACGGGTCCCAGGACGGCGTTGATGACGAAAGCGATGGCCGTGATCAGGAGAACCTCTTTGGCTCTGCCGAAATACCGCAAGCCCTCCTTGAGATCGTGCAATACCTCGTCCACGTTCATGCCACCTTCTTCGGGTTCCTTCGGGAACCGTATGGCGAACAGCATCAGCCCGCACACGATGAAAGAGATTCCATCCACCAGCAGGGCTATGTCGGAGCCGAACGCCGCGAGAATCACACCGGCCAGACTGGCTCCAACGATCATCGCCAGTTGCTGCCCGCCCTGTACCAGAGAGTTTGCCTGGGTCAGGGATGATGGGGGAACGAGGCGTGGCAGGGCTACCTGCAACGCCGGGCCGTAGAAGACGGCGAAGAGCCCCAGGATCGCGACTCCTACATATACCTCCCAGACCGCCAGCATGTGGAAGAGATAGAGAAGGAACAGCGCAAGAAGCACAGCTCCCCGGATCAAATCGCTGAAGATCAGCAAATTCCGCTTGTCCGTCCGATCCACCACCACTCCGGCCAGAGGTCCGAACACTTTCGGCGTGTTCTCCAGGATGATGAGCGTGCTGGCGATGACGGCCGAGCCGGTGAGTTCCAGTATCAACCACATGATTCCGATGTTCAGGAAAGCGTCGCCCAGATAGGATTGCAGAAGACCTACCCACAGAATGGAGAAATTCCGGTTCCAGAGCTTGGATGGATTCACTGTCTTGCCTCCTCGAAGAAAGGCTTGGTGGCGGATT
>CAZEXY010000156.1:0-2718 GCA_964516345.1 uncultured Anaerolineae bacterium | reverse complement strand
TTACATCAGAACAACCTCTGATTTTCCTACGATTCGCGAGACCATTTCCTCATCTTCCCGAGGCAGGGGCGGAAGTGCTCACGCACGAAATGGTAATCGATGTGCTCGTCGGGCGGGAGCCCCCACGCATTCCTGCATTCGTCCAGGATCGGCGTCTTGTGGCTGTCCACCGTCTTCAGCGTAATCACCAGCTTCTCCGCCACCTCCTGCGGCGTGAGCCCATCGGCAAGCTCCAGCAGCACCTCCCGCTGCCGGGGCGTCAGGCGCTCCCACACCTGCCGACAGCGACCGAGAGTCATGGAATCCAGCATCCGAATCTGCGCGGAAAGCGCTTCATCCGGAGACACCCCGGCCAGTGCACGCAGCGTGGGGAAATACGCGCCCCATGGCATCATCGGGATCGGGATCAAACGCACGTTCTCACCCGTGGGGTCGTGCAAAATCGCCCCATCTTGCGCCTGGGCCAGAAAATCCGGCTCCGTGAACATGTGCCATGCCCTGTCACGATGGCCGAACATCAACATCGCCGCAGAAAGAGCCATGAACCCGATCATCCTGCGTCCACCGGCCAGCACCAGATGCAGAGCCCGGTCGTCCTCTTTCAACTCCCTGATCAGATTCCACACATCCAGCCAGACCGCCTCGGCGTCCGCCTCCGTCCTGACATCCTGGAGTGGTCTCCCCGAAGGACTGCGCAGAAGGTGCCTGCGGAGCCGAAGCCCCTTACCGGCATAGAAATCGCCGGAGAACTCACGGTACAACTGACGGAGCGCTTTGTGCACCCTGGCATCCTCAGGAGATAGATGCAAAACCACCACTTCCTCCAGATCCTCACCATCGCCAAGCAGCAGGTCGGTGGCAAAAGTCACCACCTGTGCCTGACCTCCCATCGTAACCACCAAAGTCTTTCCCATACCCTCCTCCGGAAAATCTTAACCGTTCACCACCGAACGTTGAACACGCTAATGGACGCAGATACACGCAGACTTGAACCAGCGAATGCGTCCTCCCCGAGAGTCCGATTCGCTCGTCGGAATCGACGAATCGAGCTGTGGCCGTGGGGCGGACTAACAGCCCGTCCTACAGATCCGTAGCCAAGCAGGATCTTTGAAAACCTCTGCGTCTCCGCGCCTCTGCGTTAAACTTCTCTTAGACGCTGATGGCGCTGATCGAGGCATTTCAACGCGAAGGCGCAAGTGGAGCATAAGACGCAAAGAAATTCAAAAACTTTGCGCCTTTGCTTCTCCGCGTCTTTGCGTTCCGAACCTGCGAGCTGGCATCGCGCCACAGAGTTCTATTTACAAAGCAGTCACGGGAAATCAGAGAAACCTCTGATGCCTTGACGCCCCTCCCCTGGTATACTGGATGAGTGAGGAGAGGAAAATGTCCGAATTCCCGGCCATACTCATAGGCGGCCCGCCCCACAGCGGGAAATCGGTGCTGGCGTACCACCTGACCCAGCGGCTCCGGGAGCGCCGGGTGGATCACTACGTCCTCCGGGCCTACCCCGACGGAGAAGGTGATTGGAGCTACGAAGCCGATCAGAGCCTGGTAAGAGCCATCCGGATCAAAGGATTCGGCGACGAGAGATGGGTAAACCGCATCCGGCGCGACATAGCCCGCCGGCACCTGCCGCTGATCGTGGATGTGGGCGGCAAGCCGACCGACTTTCAAGAATCGATTTTCGACGAATGCACCCACGCTATACTCCTTTGCCCTGACGAGCAATCCCGCCGGGAGTGGCTCGACCGAACAGAGCGCCACGGCCTCTCCCTCATCGCCGACCTCCGTTCGTCCCTATCGGGCCGGGACGAAATCACATCCGCCGATCCGATCATCAGCGGCGTCATCGCCGGCCTGGACCGAGAGCATCCCCGGCTGGGAGTCGCCTTCGAAGCCGTCCTCGATGCCGTGGCGAGGCTGTTCGCCACCGATGCGGCAGCCCTGCGCCGGAAGCACATCCTGGAAGCTCCGGTGGACCTGGCCGTGGACATCGAGCGGCTGGCCCGAACCCTGAAAGTCCCCGGAGAACCTCCCCGCTGGCGTCCCGAGGACATCCCCCGCCTCCTGGACTACCTTCCCGGAAGGAAACCCCTGGGCGTCTACGGCAGAGCGCCCTGCTGGATATACTCCGCTCTGGCCGCCTACTCCCTTCCGGCGGAATTTTGGCAGTTCGACGCCAGATACGGATGGATGAAACCTCCGATCCTCAAAATCTCGAGCCGTCCGGGCAAATCCCCATGGGACGTATCGATATTCATGATGGGCAGCGGCGCCGTGCGGCTCCGATTCGATCTGAAGCATCCATACATAGACCCCGACGATGACGATGCCGAGGGAGCGGCAATTCCAAAACCGCCTCCACACTTCCCGATAATCCTGGACGGCAAACTCCCCCTATGGCTCTACACCGCATTGACCAGAGCCTACGCACGCCGCCACGAGGTCTACGTGAGCCAGCCGCAACTTTCGGGTACGCCGGTAAAGGTGACCCCCTAAACCCGTACGACCTGACCTTCCCCGACGCAGCACCGCACACGAATCCAAAAAAGAATAGACCACAAGAGAACATAGAAGCAGCGAAGAACGTGGTTCGCCGAGGATATATCTCGCCCGGCTCGCATACAGAATACTATCCCCCGCAACATTCACAGCAGAAGACGGCAGGGTCGATTCGGCTCTATTTTACACCGGGGAAGTATAGATTGCAAATCGATA
>CAZEXY010000155.1:0-2742 GCA_964516345.1 uncultured Anaerolineae bacterium | reverse complement strand
GCGGTTTTCGCAGCATCCCTTGGTGTATTGTTCGTGCTCCGTATATCCGGCATCGACCACATCTTACTCGGATCCTTGTTCGTACTGCTCGGATATTTGCTGCCGGTCGTGTTCCTCCAGGCGTCGGGAAGGTTGGCTCTGTAGCGCACCAGGGATCAGGAGCCGTTCTGTGCGGATGTGGTTATGAGGATCACGCTGAGAATGATCAGCCCTCCTCCCACCATCTGGAGAGGATTCAGGCGCTCGTGGAAGAACAACATCGCCCATACGGTGGCTAGCACAGGTTCCAGTGTTGCAATGACGCTTGCCCTGCTCACGGGCACCAGTTTTACCCCTATGCCGTAAGCCACGGCGGCAAACAGCCCCGGCCCAGCTCCAAGAAAGAGGAGCACCGGCATCGCGTTCAGCATCAGGTCTTTTTTCAGCCATGTGCCCGGGGATTGTACCACTATGAGGAACAAAGCGCCTATCAAAAAACCATACATTTGCAGTGACCAGGAGGAATACCCGTAGAATTTCACCCCTATTCTGTTGGAAACGCTCCATAGAGCGTACAGGATGCCGGAGCTGATTCCCATTGCTATCCCGAGCCAGTTCAGTGGTACGTGACCCATTCCATAGATCCCCGATACCAGGACTGCACCGGTAAAGGAAAGGATCACCGCGAACACGAGGCGGGGGGTCATGGTTTCATGCATGAACTTCCAGGAGATGAGTGCAACCCATGCCGGAGCCGTGTAGAGCAGTACGGCTCCCAGGGCGATGCCGATTTCCTGTACGGCTTTCAGATACACTATGAAGAAAGTGCCGGTGCATATCACTCCGTAGAACAAGAAGAAGGGGATGTGCCGATGCTTTACCTCGAACCATTCCCGGTAGCAGCATATTCCGGCGGCTGCGAGGATGATTCCTGCCACTGCCGAGCGCATGATGATTATGCTTATGAGGGGCAGGTGATAGAACTCGAACAGCACAGTATAGGTCGGTCCGAGAAAGGACCAGAGGAACGCTGCGAATATCACCGGAAAGTACCTGAATGCGGAGTGATCGTGCATCTTTTGCTCCAGGATCGGGGATAAGCAAAGGGCAGGCCGTCAGGCCTACCCTGCGAGTTCTCGATCGAGCTTGGTGTTCTATTTCTTTGCCTTCACGCGAGTGACGTATTCGCCAGTTCTCGTGTCGACCCTGACCACGTCGCCGACGTTGATGAAGAACGGCACGGTGACGACCAAGCCGGTGGAGAGGGTTGCAGGCTTGCCTCCTCCTTGTGCTGTATCCCCTCGGACGTCTGGGGCCGTCTCCACCACCTCCAGGTCTACGGTGGTGGGCAGTTCTATGGTAAGCGGTTCCCCTTCGTAGCTCTCCAACTGCAATGTGAGCCCTTCCGTGAGGTATTTTACGGCATCTCCGAGAACGTCCTTCGACAATGCGGGCTGCTCGAAAGTCTCCATGTCCATGAAATAGTAAAGATCTCCTTCGTTGTACAGATATTGCACGGTCGCGTGGTCGAGCCGAACATCCTGAACCCTGTCTCCGGAGATGAAAGTTTTGTCCATTGTGGCTCCGGTGCGGAGATTACGTAGTTTGGTTCGTATGATAGCATTCCCCCTGCCGGGTTTGTGATGATGGTAATCGAGAACCTGATAGATGTCTCCATCCAGGATGAAGGTAACGCCTTTCCTCAATTCGTTCACATCGATCATACTTCTTCTCCTTGACAAAAATTTGCACGCCCATTCTACCACCCGAATTGGACGGGCGTCAAAGAATGTCCTTGGGCAAAAGTGTTTTTGAGGAAAAGCAAAAGCCCTTCCGTTTCAAAGAAGGGCTTTTGCGCGGTTCCTTAGCGTTCTTTGTGGAATGCTCCGAAGACGATTCGGTTTTCCGGACCGTTGCTCGTTTGGAACACAGCTTTGTCGGATATTGGATTGCCGGCTCCGTCTACTACGAAGAATTCCCATGTTGCGCTACCCGGATTCTGCACTTCGATCTTTATGTTTGCCGGCCTGTAGGGATGGATGTCGGGGCTGGGGCTTGTGAGTTCGAAGGATGGCTTCGAGACATCCTCTCCCACTTTGACTCCATTTTTCATCAGCACGACTTTGTATCCACCGACCGGAGTTTGTTCGCCTGTGAACACCGCCGCCCAGACGGTGAGAACTGGGTTGGTGTTGAAGACTTTCTCGGTAAAGAGCAATTTGAAAATCTTTGGCGGCTCCGTTGGTTTCGGTGTAGGTGTGGGCGGGCGAGGTGCTGCTGTTGGCGGAGGTGGAGGGGGAGGCGCCTGTACCACTGCCACCTTTTCGGCGTTCGACGTCGTCACGAGTTTCGAATAGATCCAGCCTTTTTTGCCGTTGAAGCAGCAAAATTCGTACCACTTCCCGCTGGAATCCCTACCGACGATCTCGAAAGTTTGCCCGTTGCTCACCTGTCCGATTACATGGTAGTTGGTGCCCGGGCCAGACCGAATATTGACCTTCCCCTCGGCCGTCACCTTGAGCTGTGGTTTGCTCGGCGTAGGGGTGCTGGCGACGGTCGGAGTTGCATTGGCCTGGGTAGGGGTTTGTGGAGCGTTGGTAACCGTAATGTTGATTTTCTGCCCATTTCCGGCTGCCGTATTGCCGGCCTGTGCTTGCTGTGTGGGCAACGGAGTGAAGGTCGGCTCCAGGGTCTTGGTAGGGGTTGGGGTCCATTTGGATTTGCCGGAGATGGAGCCTTTGATGGCACAGCTCCCCAGCAGTA
>CAZEXY010000154.1:0-2805 GCA_964516345.1 uncultured Anaerolineae bacterium | reverse complement strand
TACTGGGAAGATTTCTTCCCCGGGGGAGAGATCATCTTTCGGGTTCGTTGTATTCTTTTTCCTCCACAGCGTCGGCTTCCACGGCGTCTTCCTCGATATCGCGCCCTTTGAGCGGCGTGGAGAGAAATTCTTTGTAGAACTCGTGCTGGATCACCAGGTTCATGATCTCATTTGTGCCGGTCCAGATGGTTATCAACCGCACGTCTCGGAGCATCCGCTCCACCGGGAATACGTTGGTATAGCCGATGCCGCCCAGTATCTGCATGGCGTGGTTCACCACTTTCCACGCCGATTCGGTGGAGAACTTCTTCGCCTCGGAAACGAGCCTGCGCACCTTCCCGGGAGGCACCGTTCCGCTGTCCACGGCGACGCCGGTGGCATGGTTCAACGCCCTCGCTGCATCCAGCAGCGTCAGGCTCTCGGCGATCTTGAAGCTCACTCCCTCGAACCGACGGATCTTTCTGCCGAAGGCGTAACGTCGATCGGCGTAACGTGCCGCGACCTCGATGGCTGCCCTTCCCATCCCCACGGCTCCGCCTGCGGAGGTCATGCGCTCCGGGATCATCATCTGGTGGAAAACCGCCGTCCCATTGCCGATCCCGGCTTCGCCTCCCAGGACGTTTTCGATTGGAACCGGGACGTTCTTGAAGACGATCCGCCCGGTGCCTCCTCCGCGGGTTCCCATGAGGCCGTAGACGTGGTGCACCTCCACGCCGGGGCCGCGCTCGATCAAAAAAGCCGTCATCGCTTTCTTCGGGTCGTCGATCCCTTCTACCTTGCCGTAGATCAGGAAGAGGTCTGCACCTTCGGCACCTACGACGAACCTCTTCTGGCCGCTTACGTAGAAGACGTCGCCCTCACGGCGAGCTTTGGTCGTTGCGGCGAAGAAATCCGAGCCTCCGCGGGGTTCCGTCAGCCCCTCCGCCACGGTGAGCTTTCCGGCGATCATCGGCTTGAGATACCGTTCTTTTTGATCCTCGGTGCCGAATACGTGTATTGCCTCGCCGACGATGGAGACCAGAGAGTAGAGGCACGCCAGCGCTGTTCCCAGCACTCCCACTTCCTCCAGCGCCACCAATTCGGATGTCCACGGGAGCCCGGCACCTCCCCATTTGGGATCGAAGCGAAGCCCCAGCAAGCCGCGTTTTCCTGCTTCTTCCAGAAACTCCCGAGGATACATCACCTTGTCGGCATCCATGTCGAGAAGGAGTTGCCTTGGCACGGATTTGACGAAGTCCTGGACCTTTTCCCGAAGATCTGCTTCCTCTTTCGTCAGCATTGCATCTGTAGACATAGCCACCTCCGTTTTGCGACACATACATTGCCGGTGCAAGCAGCCTTTCGGCCGCTCCGCCGGAAAGGCGGGCTAACGACACACTACACATTATCGTCCCAAACTGCTCCAGGCGCAACGTTCCGAAATGTAGCAAGCGGCTCGTGGTGTCGGTTGGGAGGGGAACAGCCAAAACGTAAAGACTCGGGGGAGCAAAGACGCAAAGCTTTTTCTCCGCACCTTCGCGTTCTCGACCCGCAATCTAACAGTTCGTGCCACAGCGCTCTGTTTACGGGACAGGAGACGCTGGAGCAGCTCGCCCATGAGTATGAAAATCAGGACGCTGATGAACGCAGATGGTGCGGATCTTCGCAGATCATCCTGAAGATCACGTCGTCAGCGTTCTACTTGTTGCCACTTACGGAACAGCGTCATTTCGTTCCAACGACGCCGGATCTCGCAATTTCGATCCCACGCAGAATGGCTTCGTGGATCGATCCATTGCTTGCCACCACGTGAGGCACGCCTGGAACCCACGGGTTCCCATCGTAATCGGTGAACCTCCCTCCGGCTTCCTCCACGAGGACGTTACCGGCCGCCCAATCCCACGGTTTCAATTTCTGTTCCCAGTAGCCGTCGAGCCTGCCTTCGGCAAGCCACGCCATGTCCAGCGTGGCCGCACCGGCCCGCCTGACGCCCTGAACTCGAGGCATGAAGTAAGCGAACTCCCGCAGGTTGTTGTCCTCGGTGGAAGCACGGTCGTATGGAAATCCGGTTGCCAGTAGGCTCGATCCAAGGTCGCTCACGTTGGACACTTTCAACCGAACCCCGTCCCTGAAAGCACCTTTTCCTCGCTCGGCCATGTAGCATCTGTTCCGCACCACATCGCACACGACGCCCAGAAGAACTTTTTCTCCATCCCAGAACGCTACCGTAATGCCCACCACAGGGAAGCCATGGGCGTAATTCGTGGTGCCGTCCAGAGGGTCGACGAACCACACAGGCCCATCCAGGGAAATTTCGGAGGCGCTTTCCTCGGCAAGAATCTGTTCCCCCGGGAAGTGATTTCCAATGGAGGCCGCGAGAAAATCGTTGATCTCTTCGTCCGTCTGAGTCACCAGGTCGATGCCGCTGCTTTTCGTTTCGAACGCAATGCCCCTGTTCCACCGTGAGAGCGCCATCTCGCGGGCGACCCTCGTGATGGATACCGCGAATTCCAAACGGTTTAGTCCCACTCAAACCTCCTTTTTCGATGAATTGCCGAGGTATTCTTTCACAAGCGAAGCCCGGTTGCAAGTTGCCGAAGCCGGGGTACGGGCACGGATAGTAGATCGTCGACATCTGGTGAAGCTGATAGAGGTGTCTGCGCTCCGTTTGTGGCTTCGCGTTGAGCCGCGGTGCGTGCTGTCAGCTTGCGGGAGGATAATCAAAACGCAAAGCGGAGAGGCTGGCTTGTTTTGTCGTTCCGAAACCGGGTCTAGAGAGATTCCAAGCCTTCGGTTTTGTAGGGGCGAGCTGCAGCTCGCCCCTAC
>CAZEXY010000153.1:0-2853 GCA_964516345.1 uncultured Anaerolineae bacterium | reverse complement strand
TCGGTGGTCCCAGGGTGGTATTCCCCTGGCCCGAACACGATGTGCTGTCCGTAGGTGAACGCTCTGGCCTGCAGGCTTTTGGCAAGTCCCTCTGCTTTACCGCCAACATGCACTTTGACGGAGCTGAAATCATATCCCATGCGGGATTCGAAGAACTCCTTTTCGCTCTCCGGGAGGGAGTTGCCGGTGCCTTCCAATCCGGCCACCTCCCTTTCGATCGATTTGGCGATCGGTAGGGAGTTCCCACCGCTGTCGGCTTGGTGCATTGTCCTGGGGATTTCCTTCCCTTGATCGGTCATCTCCATGACCGCAGCAGCTATTTTCTCGGCTTCCAGTTCGGCGGGATCGTCCGGCGAAGTCACTTTCAGGCTGGCCTGTATCGGGTGTGTGAGGATCGTGGAGACAGCCCGATTTCCTACGGTCTTCTGGAGCAGCAGAATATCTTCAACACCCATTTTACCTATGGCCGAGAGCAACAAACGGGAGTCGCTCTTGCCGGGAGCGCTAACCCGTTCTTTGTTTCCCTTTACATCCGACTTCCCGGAATGCCGCCGATCCCCATCCTGTTGTTTGACCAGCCTAACCCGAGATTTCATTCACGCACCTCCTTCCCCGACGAGTTTCCCCATCTTCTGGAGCTCTCGCCTGGCAGCGTGTCGTATATGCTCACCTGTGATAACCCTGCCGTTCGATGCAGCCAGGAACGCTGCGGAGATGGCAATGTTCCTGATGTGTCCCCCGGTGATTTGTAGCTGTTTCCCAAACTTGGCGAAATCTACGTCCGGGGACAGTGGAGCATCTTTCGGGAAAACGACTTCCCATATCCGTGCTCGCGTCTCCTCGTCCGGGAACGGGAAGTGGACGATGAAATGCATCCTCCGGACGAAGGCGCTATCCAGGTTGCCGAAGAGATTGGTTGCCATGATGACGACGCCGGTGTGCTCCTCCAATGCCTGGAGGAGATAAGCCGTTTCGATGTTTGCGTATCGATCGTGGGCGTCCCGCACTTCCGATCGTTTGCCGAACAGAGCGTCCGCTTCGTCGAAGAAGAGGATGAGGTTCCCGCTGGAGGCCTCTTCGAATATGCGCCTCAAGTGTTTTTCCGTCTCGCCCACGTACTTGCTTACCACCGACGAGAGATCGATCTTGAAGATGTCCATGCCGGATTCTTTGGCAAGTATTTCCGCTGCCATGGTCTTGCCAGTGCCGGAAGGCCCGGCGAACAGGGCGTTGATCCCGCGTCCTTCGCTTCGTCTTTCGAATCCCCATTCTTCGTACACGGTCTCCCTGTGCCTTATCGCAGCCCCAAGTTCCCTCAACTGATCTTTCACGTCCTCTGGCAGGACGATGTCGTCCCAGGTGTAACGCGGCATCAGTCGGCGCGCCAGCGTTCCGAGTGAAGGGGAAGAAACCCGACGGACTGCGGATTCTACGTCCTGGATATCGATTCTGTCGCGGCCGTCGATCCAGGCGAGGTGCAAAGCCGCTCTGGCGGCGGCCCTGATTCCATCTTCTCCCATCCTGTACCTGCGGGCGAGATCTTTTGCATCGATGCCTTCGTGTGGCAGCGAGGAGATCGCTTCCTGCCATAGGATCTTCCTTGTTGCAAGGTCAGGCATGGGGACGTGGATTGCCACGGCATCGCCGGGGAGTGGTACGATGCGATCGGTGCAAAGGAGCACTATGGGTGTGGCATAGTCGGACGATGTCTCCAGGAGAAGAAGCCTTTCCCTGTCCGTCATGCCGTCGCAGCGCCAGGCCGGGAGCCGGTTGTGCAGGAAGGCGTCCCTGGTGGAACGTCGGAAGTCGGTCCCTTCGAGCAATGAGAGGGAAATACCGAGGAGATCGGCCAGCCTACGGGATGCACTCTCCAGCGCCGATTTCGATTTTCCTTCGAACACGATCACCCGTATTTTCCCGGATCGAAGTTTGGGGGCAATGTTCTTTAGTTTGTGCTCCACCGGGTCCGGCAGGCGGGCTTCGTGATGAGCCTGCGGTGCATCCATAGCTGTAGAAAGCAGGTAGTCGGCGATGGAGTCGTCCAGCCTGTAAGTCCTGCCTATCAGAGGGAGCTCGTAAGATTCTTTAGTCCACCGGATCAACTTGTGTTTGACCAGCGTCGAAGATGCAAGGAAGAAGCTGCGAGGATCTTCCACCCCGTCGATCACGGAAAAGAGGTGCGACGCGAGGTAAACCGTGGGGAAAGGTTTCGTGACGTCGTTGTTCAGGTAGGCTATGACTCTTCCGAATCGTGGGGAAAGTTCCGGCAACAGGGCAAGCAGTAGCACATCGAACTCGAAGGGGGATAGGTCGAACGATCGGATGAGCCCGCACGAGGGCGGGGAATTGTCCGATCGCTTCAATTCGCAGCCGACCCGCTTCTTCCAATGGTTTTCATACGGAAGACTCACTTCCCACCTGGGAACCTTAAGGAGGGAGCGTCCTATTTCCTCTTCGGAGATCACAAGCCCCTGGTACGGGTCATCAGGGTCGTAACCGATGGAGCGGAGGTACGAGGCGTACGACCTGATTACTGCCTGCACCCGTTGTACTCCCGACGCCAGTAGGCCGTCGTCAGGTAAAGTAAAACCGGCTTCCTGATCCACTTCGAGCTCCTTTTTGGCCTGTTCGAGCCCGTGCAACGATCATCGAATGCGAAGGTAAAGAGAAAACCCCTTTTGTACGCCAGCTTTTGGGAATCTATCATTCATTTTCAATGATACCAAACAAATTATTTCCTTGTCAAATTTGCCGAAATAGCTATGGAACGCTGGCGCTGCCGTGGCGTGAGCTTGTTGGCTCGCAGGTTCAGAACGCAAGGACGCGAGGAGACAAAGAGGCAAAGGCACAAAG
>CAZEXY010000152.1:0-2912 GCA_964516345.1 uncultured Anaerolineae bacterium | reverse complement strand
CCCATAGACAACCCGCCTCCGGCACGGTATACTGGATGGTGAAAGTCCTGCGCAGAGCCGGAGCGGAAGCAGGACGAGCCTTCAGAGGATTTTAGAATGTGTGAATGGAGGTCCAAAATGAAAAGGAAATGGATGCCGGGAACAATAGTGCTTTCGGTCTTACTCGTTGCGACTTTGAGCGGGCATTCAGGCAGTGTCGTCGCTTCCAGCGGCACGATAGACATACCGTTCCCGCCGCTACCCGCCGGTATCCGCTCGGTAGTGCTGGAGGAAACCGCCAACAATACATTGATGCTCATCGGGAACCAGCCCGACGTTATAGGCAAAAGAGAGGCTGTGGAGAAACTGTATCTTTGGGACAAGGAGCGAGCTTCGATGAGAATGCAAGCTTACGGGAGACCTGTGTCTGCCCTTTCCGATTATTACCCGCTGGATATCTACTACAGTGCACAGGGTTCCCATCCATATGGGAACGGCATGGTTTGGACGTACTACGAGAACACGCACGTGAGGGATGAGCGCCCTACTCCTACCGAACAGGCAACCATCGACGGCGACACGATCACTTTCTGGTCCGGGACCAGTCCTTCTTACTACTCGGACCAGATCGAACTGAGCGAATCCTGGAAATTCCACGGACTCTCTGTGTCGGTATCCGTCGGGAGTGCAGGAATCGGCGGGAACTTTCAGGCTTACGGTGATACGGTTTCCTGGAGTTCTGGTTGGGTTAACACCGCTGGATGGGGATGGCGGCTGGAAAACGTTTATTCCGGCGTACAAGGAAGAAGCTGGCTGGATCTCACGTCACTGGACGATTCGGCCATGGGTTCGCACAGATTCGGGGGACACTATGTAACGGTGTGGGCAAACGGCCATGTCACTCTGCCGGAATAAGGGCGGGGTCGGAGCTCCGGGGAAGCATCACCGCTTCCTCCGGAGCCGAGGAGATACGGTCTTCCCATGGGAAAGAAATATCGATTCGCGACGACTTTGGTTCTCATACTCGCTGCCCTGGTAAGCAGTTCTTGCCATCCTGGTTCTACCGGAAAGCACAGGCAGGCAGCGCCTCGACCGCCGCACACGGATGCCGAGCGAGCTTTTCTTTCGGACGAGGCGTGGCGGAACAGGCTATCATTCTGGCTGAGGGTTGGGTACGTGGAGCCGCAAGGAGGAGTTGCAGCCTTTGCCGGAATATCGCCCGATTTCCTGAAATACCCGAACCTCTACTCTACATACGGAACGGTGGAGACGCTTACCGAGATCGGCATCCAAGTGAATGATCCTGATGCGATAGCGGAGTGGATAGATTCCATCCAGAAAGAAGACGGATCTTACGCAGACCGCTTCAACAAAGCCCCTCCGGTTTTGCAGACTTACTGGGCTGTGGCGACGCTCCGTTCCCTCGGTTTCAGCCCGAAGCATCCCAAGAGGATCGTCGGATTCCTCGAATCGCTCCGAGAAAAGAGCGGACTCTTCGCCCCGGGAGCAGACGTAGGGGGTTCGATCGAAAGCCAAGAACTCTTCGCCACCGATTACGCCATTAGGACACTGCTCACTTTGAACCCATCCACAGACGACTGGGATGGGATCGAGGAAATGAGAACCGGATGCATTCCTCCTCTGCGCTCCTACATAGCCCGGCAGTTGAACGAAGTTCGTCCGGACATGAACCGAATCGAAACGTCGGATCTTCTGGAAGCAATCCTCACCCTGGCGCGGGTAGACCCCGCCATGCTGCCTAAAGGCACAGATCGCTTCCTGCAGAAATGCGCTGGCGAAGTCGGTACCCTACACGGTTCTCCAATGCTGTTCGGTGAGGTCAACGATCTCGTGGATGTGTTGGATCGGTTCTCCGGCATCTCGATCACGCAAGCATCTCTGAGGTCCTACGTGAGGAAGCAGGTCGTTCCTTTCTTCCGACCCGGGAAAGGCAACGTCGGGCCGGTAGATCCACTGCTGGCTTACCAGGCGGCGCGCTTGCTGAAGCGCAGCGGTCTTCTCGACGAGAGCATCACTGCATCCTTGCAGGAACAGATGAACAGGTATCGGATAGAAGGCGGATGGATCACGTTCGTCCACCCCATGCCGAACGTCGATTCCACTTGCTCCGCAATGGTGATTGCACGCCACATCGGGTTCACGGGTTACGATCATCAAGGAGTGGCAGAGTATTTCCGCCGATACATCAGATCGGCCGGAACCGGGAATGCTTCCGCGTGGGACGTGTACTGTGCAGTGCTGGGTCTCAAGGAAATGGGGCAGGGTCTGGATAGTGGCACCTCGAAAAGCCTCGAAAAAGCGTTGTCGAGGATCTCCACAACGGCAAAGAGCAGAGGGCTGGCGGAGATCGCTCTGATTGGAGAAACGCTCGGGTGGAGGTTCCCGAACGAGATGCGGGACCGTTTTGCCCAGGCAGCGAGGCAGGCTAAAGGGGACATGACGCCCCCAAACATTAAGCGCCTTTTCGACGTGGTTGTCCTGCAGAAAGCTGCCGGAAGGTACGTGCTCTCGAACGAGGAAGTAGAACGGTACCTGAATGACCTTCGATCCGACCGCTACGGTGGTTTCAAGATTAGCCCGGATGCCCCCGTTTCGGACGTAGCCAGCACCTTTTCAGCTGTGCGGATAGGGAAGCTGCTTTCCCTGCCGATGAACCAACAAGAAAGAGACTCTATCTTCAGGTTTCTCGCTTCGTGTAAGTACGACTACGGGTTCGGATTCGTGCCTCTGGATTCGAAATACGCTTCTGAGGCCGGCTCCGACTTTTCTGCAACCGCAAAAGCCTTTCTCATACTCGAGTTGCTCGGCAAGCCTTGAGATGAAAAGGACGACCAAGGATGTAACTATCGGCTTCGCAGCCGGCTTTGGATCTCTTTGGAGGGAAACATGGCTAAAAGTAAGTTTCGCTACCT
>CAZEXY010000151.1:0-2922 GCA_964516345.1 uncultured Anaerolineae bacterium | reverse complement strand
TCTTTTCGAATCGGCTCGCTAAGCCGAATGACGTAATCCGAACCGCCATCTTCGATCAAAACCTTTCTCTTGGATACGCCGCCCAGGCCGAGCAAATGATCCAGCAATGCAGCCAGTCCATAGGCCACGAGCACATCGCTGTAAGTTCCACTACGCTTGGGCACGTAATAGGTATCCTGGTACATGGATCACTTCACCTCCTGCGAAAGATTGTCGCAAAGCCTCAAGTTCCGAACCACGACGAAATAAACGAACCACCACAACCAATGTTCCTCGGGAGGTACCGCGAGCATCCATCGACGGATGTCCGGTGCGCTTCCAAGTTTCAGGATCAAGTCCTCTGCCCAGGGACGCCATGATTCCCCGCCGGCAGCGGCCAGGGCTTCCTCTACAGCGCTCCGAGCCTTCGGATGCAACTCGAACGCCTGTCCATCCTCTGCCTGCGGGCTATGGTGCCGGAGAATCGCCATCACCACCGTTCGGTACAGCCTCCCTTCAGGGTTGCCATCCAGGTGCTTCATCAGAAGTTTCATGGAGGCGATTGCCCCTTCCGCCGCATGGGTCTTCGGCTTCTTTCTCCTGGTGCGGCGGTACGCTTTCTGGTGAACCGGATTCTCGGGATCGTAATGCGTGTGCACCACCAAGAACGGAGGTTTCCCTTCTCCAATGGCCTCCTGATACGCAGCCGCCCAGGCTTGCCACCCTTTGTCCAGCTTCCCGACATCGTGCAACGCCATCCCAAGCCTCACCGCCCGGTCCAGAAGCCCTTTCGACACATGCTCGTCTCCGTCGATCTCGGCAAACTTCCTTTCCAGCCACGCAAGACGGCGGTGCAGAGAGCCTCCGCGCCAGTGGTCGACGACCTTCGGCGTCCCGTCGAACACCTTCAGCATCTTGCGAATGTGATCCGGATAGGATTCGAGGGAATAGGAGAAATCCTTCCTGCCGACGCTCCGGCGCGCCGCCAGGGGCGAACGATATTCTCCTTTGCCGGCCTCGGCCAGTCGGAATCCGATCTCAGGAGTGTAATCGGCCAGCCTGGGATTGACGGCGAAGAGCAAGGAAAGGTCTATCTCCTGCTCATCCTGCACATCGCTCCATCGATAAACCACCGGTTGCCGGCTTTCTTCCTCTTCTGAGATCGCCTTGGGATAGCGAAGAGCCCATCCCAGGTTCAATTCCTCTGCCAGCGCCATCAACTTCTTCACCTTTCCCCGTAGAGAACCGTGCCATAAGGAAAACCCTTCGTAACGATAGGGGCTCTCCTCCGTAAGACCGTACGGAGCATCATACACGATAATCGAGCGGCTGTTGACCTTTCGAATGAGCTCCCGTCGGGAACCGACTTCACCGTACACAAGGGCGTCGCCGATCAACTCCCAGATGCGCCACTCGTCTTCACGAATTTCCCGGAGAAGCGCTTCGTCCGCCTCCCCATGTGCTTCGTCGATGACTTCTTGCTCCTCGTGGAACCGCAGGACAGAGCCCGATCGCTCATTCAGGGCTTTCCAGCTCTTCTCGCAGATTTCTTGCTCCACTTTGCTCGATGCATAAGGGGCGTAATTCGGCCTGCCGTCCTTCGTTTCCGGAACCATGTAGACGAACACCCGCCCCTTTTCGCCGGGGAATCGCGCACACCGCCCGGCACGCTGGAAAACGCTGGACGCCGGAGCGATCTCCGTATGCAAAACCTGGGCGCTTATGTCCAAACCCACCTCCACAACCTGGGTCGCAACCAGGATCAGAGAAGGAGTATCGCCTCTGTTCACCGCATCGCTGCTCCAGAGAGACTGAACCAGCGCTTCCTTGACCTGCCTATGAGGTCGCTCGAAACGGCTGTGCAGCAACAGCGCCCAGGGGCGCTTGTCGGCGTTCATGATCTCCCGAAGAATACCTACGGCTTCGTCCTTGAGCCGATCGTGCTTCTCCCCCGATGAAGTTCGCAACTCCCGATAGATACGCTCGAGGTCGGGAGAATCCAATGGGAGAGGATCACACCCGGAAGCCACGAGTTCCCGGTAGAGCGACACTGCCCGATCTACCGTGTTGCAGACCACGAGGGATCGCCTGTCATGGGTGGAAAGGACATCTTCCGCCGTAAGGGTATGGGAAACCACACGAAACTCACGGCTCTTCCTGGGCAATGCCCCGCCCGCCGTGGCTATTGCCTCGATTTCCTCCGAACCCGGATACACCACCTCCGCTCCAAGCGCATCTGCAATCCCATCGAGCATCTTCCTGGAAAAAGTTGCGGTCATGAGCGTGAACGGCACGATCCCACTGTACGAGCGGAGAAGCTGCAAAGTCGTTTTCGTGGCCTCCCTTGGGAACAGATGGAATTCGTCGAACACCAGATAAGACCCGATGACCGCCCCGACGTTCAGATTGGCTCTGCCGGACGAAAGACTATACGGCACGCCGATGGCGCTGCTCAACACCTGATCCAGCGTCGCGAAGATCAAATCCCCTGCCAGCTCCGGATCTTCGGGGCGCTCACCGGTCTGGATGGTCACGCCAAGCCTGGCCCTGTGAGTGCGGTAGAACCGATCGGCCATCTCTTTGGTTTCCCGCTCGAACTGGGCGGCCAGCACACGCATGGGCACGCTGTAAAGCGCTTGCCTGGGAAATGCGTCGTCGGGCAGCGTGAAGAAAGCCTCCACGAAGGGAGCCAGGGCAGCCCGGGTCTTCCCGGAGCCGGTAGGTGCCTGGAGGACAACCGAGCGTCCGTTCAACAAATGTTCCTTGACGCGCTTCTGGTATGGATAAAGAGCCATCTCACCCTCCGAAAAAATCGTTCAATACTTCGTCGCCGGATTCAGAGCCGGAAGAAACGCCGTACAGATCAGCCAGGGTGCGAGCCTCTCCTTCCATCCACTCCCGCAGTTCTTTCGGCGCCAGCACCTCCACATCCGCACCCCAGCC
>CAZEXY010000150.1:0-2938 GCA_964516345.1 uncultured Anaerolineae bacterium | reverse complement strand
CTATCGTCCCCACGTTTACATGGGGCTTCGTCCTCTCAAAATGCTGCTTGGCCATTTTGTTCTCCTACCTCCTCGAATATTGCTTTGGATAATCTTTGAAACTTCCCCGTTCCTCGAAAAGGGTCACAACACCCTTTCATGGAGCCCACGATCGGACTTGAACCGATGACCTACGCCTTACCAAGGCGTTGCTCTACCGACTGAGCTACGTGGGCTCACAGTGGGCCGGGCAGGACTCGAACCTGCGAAGGCGCCAGCCAGCGGATTTACAGTCCGCCCCCTTTGCCGCTCGGGACACCGACCCATGATCTCTCTAAGCCGACGGTCGGACTTGAACCGACAACCGTCCGCTTACAAGGCGGATGCTCTGCCGATTGAGCTACGTCGGCTCGCGAACCTTATTATAAACCACCATTTCAACCACGGTCAAATCGCTTCGCAAAATTCCCGCCGACCCGCTCGTCCGCCGTCCAAAACTTAGCTGTGAAAGTATACCAGATCGTCTTTACTTGTCAAAAATTCGAAGGCCGATTTCTTTCCCAACGGGATAGTCCACAACCCGGACTCCGTTTTGGACGAGTCAGAATGTGGATGTATAATTGAAATTAGAAAAGCGTTCGATTCGAGCTCTCTGGCCTGGGGAAACATGGAAACTACTGCTATCAAAGAGCCTTCGACAAAGGCGAAAGACCTCTTCAGATTGCTGGATGCGAAGCCGCTTCCGTGGGAAAAGGACCTCCTCTACAAGGCATACGAAATAGCCGAGGAAGCCCACCGGGGGCAAAAACGCGCCTCCGGCGAGGATTACATCTATCATCCACTTGCCGTGGCATCCATCCTTGCCCAATTGCACATGGACATACCCACGATAATGGGCGCACTGCTCCACGATGTGATAGAGGATACACCTTACACCGCCGAGACACTCCGCAAAGCCCTCCTGGACGGGATGGTAAGCGGTAAGAAGAGTAAGTTCGAGAAATCGATAGAACAGACGGTGGATATCGTCGTCAGGCTGGTAGAAGGAGTCACCAAACTCGGAAAGATCCAGGACATCGCCAGAAAGGATGCGCCCAACGGACAGCCGTTCTCCAGCCGACAGGCCGAGAATCTGAGAAAAATGTTCCTGGCCACGGCGGAAGACCCGAGAGTAGTCCTCATTAAACTTGCAGACAGGCTCCACAACATGCGGACTCTCAAGCACCTCCCTCCGGCCAAGCAGAAGAGAATAGCAAAAGAAACCATGGAAATATTTGCACCTCTGGCCAACCGCATAGGAATATGGCAGATCAAGTGGGAGCTGGAGGACCTTTCGTTTAGATACCTCGATCCGGAGAACTATCGAGAACTCGCAAAGCACATGGAAATGAGGCGAACCGAGCGAGAAAGGTTCGTCAACGAAACCATCGAAGTCATACGTCGGGAGCTCGAAAAAAGAAACATTGAGGCGGAAGTAACCGGGCGGCCCAAGCATCTCTACAGCGTGTGGAGAAAGATGCAAAGGAAACAAGTGCCCATAGATCAGGTGTACGACCTCGAGGGGATCAGGATAATCCTGGCAGATGACAACGAAACGCTGTGCTACGTGGTGCTGGGGATCATCCACAACCTCTGGCGTCCCATATCCGGGGAGTTCGACGACTACATTGCCAATCCCAAGCCAAACGGGTATCAATCCCTGCACACTGCGGTGGTCGGGCCGCACGGGCGACCGTTGGAAATTCAAATCAGAACCAGAAAGATGCATCAGATTGCAGAACTCGGTATCGCAGCCCATTGGCGGTACAAGGAAGGTATTCAGAGCGCAGACTCAGAAACCGAAAAAGCTGTGCTCAAATTCAGGCAGAACATCCTGGAGCTGCGCCAGAATTCCCCCAATGCCGAAGAATTCGTCAGTTCGGTAAAAGAGGAAGTCCTGGAAGAGCACGTGTACGTGTTTACACCCAAAGGCGATCTGATAGAACTGCCACAAGGCGCCACCCCCATAGATTTCGCCTACGCCATTCACACGGAAATCGGGCACAGGTGCAGGGGAGCGAGGGTCAACGGCAGGCTCGTCCCTCTGAATTACAAGCTCAAAAGCGGAGATCAGGTCGAAATAATCACGACCAAGCAAGGAGGCCCAAGCAGGGACTGGCTGAACCCTACCCTCGAGTTCGTGAGGACATCAAGGGCAAAAGGGAAGATACGCCAGTGGTTCCGCAAGCGAGACAGGGAGGAAAGCATCAACCAGGGTCGAGAGCTACTCGAGAAGGAGCTACGCCGCCTGGGAATCTCGAACGAAATCTCCATGGAAGAGCTCGTCAAGAAAAGCGGGTACGAGAAAGCGGACGATTTCTTCGCCGCCATAGGCTATGGAGACCTGAACATTCAACAAATCGTCCGGAAGATATCGGAGATGGTGCTTCCCGCACCGGTCGAAGAAGAACAGGAAGAAGAGAGACCGCTGCAACAAACGAGGACGGAAGAAATCCTCGTCAGCGGCCTGGACGGAATTCCAACGACGCTTGCCAGATGCTGCAATCCAGTCCCGGGAGATCAAATAGTCGGGTACGTGACCAGAGGAAGAGGGGTTACAATCCACAGAAAGGACTGCCCCAACCTCAGGCACAAGGACAAAGAAAGACTGATCCCGGTCTCCTGGAACAGAAAAATCCAGGGGGTGTTCCCCGTGCGTGTCCAGGTACACGCATACGACCGTCCCGGCTTGGTGAGGGACATCACCGACGCCATTCTCAGCGAGCACATCAACATGCACAACAGCCGCACCACCACCAACCGTTCAGGATACGCCACTTTCACCGCCGTCCTGGATATCAAGGACCTCGTACAGTTGAGCAGGGTTCTTTCGAAGATCGAACAGGTAAAGAACGTTCTGGACGCACACCGGGTCGTGGGGTGAAAGTCAGCCCGACGGCGAGCGAATCCTCAAGAACCC
>CAZEXY010000149.1:0-3119 GCA_964516345.1 uncultured Anaerolineae bacterium | reverse complement strand
ACAGCCGAAGAAGGAGAAACCCAAGGCCACTCCCACCAAGAAAGCGGCTGCAGGCAAGAAAGTCACAATCGAAGTCTATTACCCTGTTGCCGTCGATGCACCCATAGCGAAGATACTCAAAGGGTACATCGCCGATTTCGAGAAGGAGTACCCGAACATCACGGTTAAGCCGGTCTTCTCCGGCGGATACGGCGATGTCAAGACCACGATACAAACCACCATCGAAGGAGGCGGCAAGCCGCCGGCGCTGGCCGTGATGCTGGCCACCGACCTCTACGATCTGGTGAACGCAGACTACATCGTTCCGCTGGACGATTACATCAAGAACATGAAAGATGGAGATGCCTACATCAACGATTTCTTCCCTGCTTTCATGGCAAACTCCAAATACGATGGCAAGATCTGGAGCATCCCGTTCCAGCGGAGCGTGGTCGTGATGTACTACAATGCCGATCTCTTCCAGAAAGAGGGAATAAAGCCTCCCGATAGCTGGGAATCCTGGGCGCAGGCAGCGCAGAAACTCACCATCCCAGGCAAGAGATGGGGCATCGAATATCCATCCGGCTGGCCTTACTGGCTCTTCCAACCGCTGGCGATCGGCAATGGGCAGAACATCGTCGAATCGCCGACCAAGGTGGTCTTCGACAATCCGAAGGTCATCGAAGCGGTTCAGTTCTACATCGACCTTTCGCACAAGTACAAGGCAATGCCGGAAGGCGTTCAGAAAGTATGGGGAAGCGCCCCGGCTGATTTCGCCAAGGGTGCAGCGGCCATGATCGTGCACTCCAGCGGGAGCCTCAACGGCATCCTGAAACAGGCGAATTTCAAAGTGGGCGTCATGCCTATCCCGGGGAAGGAGAAAGGCACGTATGCCACGGTGCCCGGAGGCGGCAACTTCTACATCATGAAGAAAGCCCCCAAGGAAGAACGGGACGCTGCGTGGAAGTTCATCGAGTTCGTGACCCAGCCCAAGTACGCAGCCGACTTCAGCATCAACACCGGTTACGTGGCGACCCGCAAGAGCGCTTACGAAACCGATGCGATGAAGAAGCACATCCAGGAAGTGCCTCAAGCCGGTCAGATCAAGGACATGCTGAAGTACGCCGGGATGGAACTTTCCTGCATGAACCTCGGGAAGGTACGCAACATCTTCCACAAGTACCTGCAGGCGGCTTACAACGGCCAGATGACGCCGGCAGAAGCGATGAAGAAAGCACAGCAGGAAGCCGACAAGGCTCTTGCTCCGTTCAAGTAAAGTTCATTCTGCACGCATAAGAAGGTGGCAGGCGGATGCACCGCCTGCCACCTTCGTCGCTACACAAGCCCCGGCTCCCGGGGAAAGCGGTTCTCCCCAGGAAGGAGTGTAGGCAAATGAGCATATCCACGAAAGTTCTCTCCGGCTCCGGCAGGAAGAATCCAATCCTTCCCTACCTGCTGGTACTGCCCACCATGATCATCGTGCTGATGTTCACAGCTTGGCCGACTCTAAGCTCTCTGTACATGAGTTTCTTTCGCCAGTACCTGAACATAGCAAAATTCAGGCACCCGACGTTCGTGGGACTGCGCAATTATAAGGAACTCCTTACGGATTCCACGTTTCATCAGGTGTTGTGGAACACTCTGATCTACGTTGTCGGTACGGTGCCTACGAGCATCGTGCTCGCATTTCTATTTGCTCTGCTCGTGAACAGAGCCGTAAAAGGGATCGGATTGGCAAGGCTTTCCTTCTTCTACCCCACCATCCTCCCGATGGTAAGCGCCGCCACCATCTGGATGTTCTTCTTCACGCCCGATTACGGCTTGTTCAACTCGGCGCTCAGAACGATAGGGTACAGAGGGCCTCAGAACTGGACGGGGAACCCGCACCTTGCGCTCCTGGCAGTCATGATAGTGGCCGTGTGGAAGAATGCCGGATACCTGATGATTTTCTACCTGGCCGGATTGCAGGGGCTGCCCACCAGCGTCTTCGAAGCGGCGGACATAGACGGCGCCGGTTGGTGGAAGAAGCTGTGGGCCATTACGTTTCCCCTGCTCCGCCGCACGACTCTCTTCGTTTCGACCATAGCAATCATCGACGCGTTTCAGGTGATCGATCACATCTTCGTCCTCACGCAAGGAGGGCCAAGCGGTTCGAGCACCGTCCTGCTCTACTACTTGTGGCAGGTGCGGTTCGAAGATCAGAACGTGGGGCTCTCATCGGCGCTGACGGTGGTGCTGATCATCATCATGCTTTCTATAACCATTGCCAATTTTCTCCTTTCGGAGCGGGAGGGTGAATGATGGGAATGAAAACGAGAAAGAAACTGACCAACTGGTTCCTCAACCTCCTGACCGCCTTGGTCGGGCTTGCATGGGCGTCGGTGATCATCTGGGGATTCGTGGTTTCGTTCCGCCCCGAAAGCGAACCCCTGGGACGAGGGGATGTGTGGTTCGGGCATTCGGTCACTTTTGCCAACTACCTGAAAGCATGGTCCCTGGCTCCTTTCGGTGTTTACTACCGCAACACCATCGTCATCGTCGGCATGATCCTGGCAGCTCAGATGGTGACGATAACCCTGGCCGGATTTGCTTTTGCTCACTACAAGTTTTGGGGCAAGAGGGGGATTTTCTTCTTCCTCCTTCTCCAGCTCATGATACCTGCGGCAGCTCTCCTGGTGCCGAATTTTTCCACGATCAGACATCTGGGACTCTTCGACACTGTGTTCGCGGTGGCGCTGCCTTACCTCGGGTCTGCGTTCGGCACCTTCCTCATGAGGCAGGCATTCCTGGAGGTGCCGTCCGATCTGGTGGATGCCGGTATTATCGATGGATGCTCCTGGTGGCAGTTACTCAGACACATATACCTCCCTCCTTCCATCCCCACGCTGGTGGCGTTCGCTCTTTCCTCCATAACATGGCACTGGAACGAGTTCCTCTGGCCTTTGGTGGTGACGCTGACCAACCGTTCCAGACCTTTGACCATTGGACTCGTGCGATTCACACAGCTTGGTGAGATCGGAGCGAGGTGGCCCCTGCTGGCCGCGGCGACCATCACGGTAATAGCTCCGCTCTTCCTGGCGTTTCTCCTCTTCCAGCGTCAGTTCATGCAGAGCTTCCTGCATTCCGGTTTGAAGTGAACG
>CAZEXY010000148.1:0-3126 GCA_964516345.1 uncultured Anaerolineae bacterium | reverse complement strand
CCCGGCGGCGGTGGGCCGCCAGCCAAATCTTTCCATGGGGAGGTGGGAATTGTCTGAAATCATCGTAGAACTTCGAGACGTGTTGAAGCAGTTCGTGAGCCCCGAAGGGAATCTCATCAACGCTGTGGATCACGTTTCCCTGGAAATCCGGGATGGAGAGTTTTTCTCCCTGCTGGGGCCCAGCGGCTGCGGCAAGACCACCACATTGCGGTTGATAGCCGGTTTCGAGCAGCCCACATCCGGCGAGGTCTTCATCAAAGGCGAGCCAATGGCAGGGGTCCCGCCTTACCTGCGCCCGGTCAACACGGTCTTCCAGAGCTACGCGCTGTTCCCGCACATGACCGTGTACCAGAACATCGCTTTCGGGCTGGAGATGCGTGGCGTGCCCAAGGACGAAATCAAGCGGCGGGTGGAGGAGGCGCTGGAACTGGTGCAGCTCCAGGGCATGGGCAAGCGAAAACCGAAGCAGCTTTCCGGCGGGCAGCAGCAGCGGGTGGCGCTGGCGAGGGCGCTGGTCAACCGTCCGGCGGTGCTCCTCCTGGACGAGCCGCTGGGTGCACTGGATCTGAAGCTCCGAAAGGCGATGCAGCTGGAACTGAAGCAGCTTCAATTGAAAGTGGGCATCACCTTCATTTACGTGACCCACGACCAGGAGGAAGCGCTCTCCATGTCCGACCGGATCGCCGTGGTCAACCAGGGGAAGATACAGCAGGTCGGGGAACCGGCGGAGATCTACGAACACCCGGCCAACCGGTTCGTTGCGAATTTCATCGGCGAGAGCAATTTCTTCGATGGCGAGCTGGTAGAGATCAAGGACGACCTCGCCACGGTGAAGCTGAACACCGGAGAGGTGGTGAGGGCGCTGGCGCCGTTCCGAGAAGCCCCCGGCTCCAAAGTCACCGTCTCCGTCAGGCCGGAGCGAATGCACGTGCTTATGGAGCCTCCGTCCGATCGGGAGCAGAACGTTGTCAGGGCGAAGATCCACGCCATAGCTTACCTGGGAAACGCAAACCTGCTGGAAACGTTCCTGCCTGACGGCACGAAGGCTCTGGTAAGGCTCCAGAACGTGGTCTCTTCCGGTGAAGGGGGTGTCTCGCCCGCGACGACCTGGAACGAAGTAAGGAGTGCTTTCGGACGCGGCGAGCGTGAGGTGTACCTGGTCTGGGCCCCGCGAAGCGGCCAGGTCCTCAAAGAGTAATCGGAGCAACGGAGGGCATCATGCTGAAATCTATGACTCGAAAGAAGGGTTTCCTGGCGGCTTTCCTGTTGCTGCCGAGCGCTTTCTGGCTTATCGTCTTCTTCCTGATTCCGCTCTTGCTGGTGTTCGTCTACAGCTTTGGGCAGAGGGGAACCTACGGAGGGGTCGTCTGGCACCTGACCATCAGGAACTACCTGCGCATCTTTGATCCGCTTTACATCAAGATCTTCATCCGCTCGGTCTGGATCGCCGTGGCTACCACGGTGCTTACTTTCCTGTTCGGATACCCGATAGCGTATTTCATTGCCACCAGACCGAATAAGTGGCAGGGAGCCCTGGTCATTGGACTCATGGTTCCGTTCTGGACCAATTTCCTGGTCCGCACTTATGCCTGGATCTTGATACTGCGGAATACGGGGTTGATCAATCGCTCGTTGATGTCGTTGGGAATCATTTCCCACCCGCTGCCGCTCTACGGAAACAACTTGGCAATACTCATCGGACTGGTGTACGGATGGCTGCCGGACATGATCCTGCCGTGCTACGCCGCTATAGAGGGGCTGGACTTCTCCCTGGTGGAAGCGGCCAGGGACCTCTACGCCAACGATGTCAAGGTCTTCCTCAAGGTTATCTTCCCGCTGACGCTACCTGGGGTGATGGCCGGGACCATGCTTGTCTTCATTCCATCACTGGGAGCATACATAACCCCGGATTTGCTGGGTGGAGCAAGGTCTGTGATGATCGGGAACCTGATCGAGCAACAGTTCCTTTCGGCGAGGGACTGGCCCTTCGGTTCTGCAATTACGTTCGTTTTGATGGCGGTGATGCTCATTGGCACGTTGATCTATCTGCGTATGGGCGGTGAATCCTCGGGGCTCGCGTAGGAGGAGGTTGAGGTTATGGAAAAGGGTGTCGCTGTTGCCAGTAGAAAATCTGTGGATCGGTGGAGATTTTTCTCTCGGACAGGGGATTTTTTGTTGAAATTCAACGCTGGATTCGGCTATTTCTTCCTGTACATTCCCATTGTGGTTCTCATAGTCCTTTCCTTCAATCAATCGAAACTCATTACTGTTTGGCGCGGTTTTAGTCTCAAATGGTACGTGAAGCTATTCCACGATGCCCCCATCGGCTTTGCCCTGAAGAACACATTGATCGTCTCCATCACCACGACGATCCTGTCCACGATCTTCGGCACAATGGCGGCGCTGGCGCTGTCCCGATACAAGATCAAGCTGAAGAATGCTTTCATGGGACTCCTCTACCTGCCGATCATCATTCCGGATATCGCCATGGCGGTGATGTTGCTCCTTTTCTACATCGCCATACACGCCCCGCGGGAGATACCCTGGCCCTGGAACCTGTACACCATCATCATCGGCCATGTGGCGTTCGACATTTCGTTCGTGGCGGTGGTGGTTCTGGCGCGTTTGGCCGATTTCGATTACACTTTGGAAGAAGCTGCCAGAGACCTTTATGCCAACGAATGGAACACTTTCTGGAAAGTCACGTTCCCGTTGATCCTGCCGGGGATCATGGGAGGAGCATTGCTGGCGTTCACCCTGTCGGTGGACGATTTCGTCATCACGTTTTTCACGGCGGCTCCGGGGTCCAACACCCTGCCGCTGTACATCTACGGTATGATCAAGAAGAGTCTGACGCCGGAGATAAACGCCCTTTCGTCGCTGATGGTCCTGGCGTCCATGTCGATGGTGCTCGTATCGCTCTTGCTGCAAAGGGGTGAAGGCGGTTCGTCCGTCACCGAGGCAGAGGTGGAGGTCGAGCCGAAGGTATAAAATCAAGTTCGAGAAAGGAGGATAGGAGTATGAAGAAAAAACTGTTTACCGTGACGAGCCTGTTGCTGGTGCTGGCTTTCGTGCTGGCGGCATGCGGGCCTAAGGCAACCCCCACGCCGGTGCCGACCAAGGCTC
>CAZEXY010000147.1:0-3134 GCA_964516345.1 uncultured Anaerolineae bacterium | reverse complement strand
CCCCGGCCGTTCCCGATTCCAAATCACGCTTTCGAATTTGCAAGGAGAAAGGCCTATCACTTCCCCCATCCTCTGGTGATGACCATCTTTTCCTCCCGGCGGGCACGGATGCGGTAGATCCACCGGATGATGATCGGGGCTGCGACGAACAACAGCACCAGCGCCTGCACCATGCCAATGACGTGCTTGGAGATTCCGGATCGCAGCTCCATCAGGTCGGCGCCGTTGCGCAGGGAGCCGAACAGGAACGCCGACGCTATGATGCCAAAGGGATCGTTCTTCGCCAGCAACGCCACCGCGATGGCGTCGAAGCCGTATCCGGCGGAGAAGAAGGATTTCAACATCCGCTCCAGACCCAGCACTTCCACGGAGCCCGCCAGTCCGGCCAGACCACCGCTGATCCCCATGGCCAGGACGAAATTCTTGATGATGCTCACACCCGCGTACTCGGCGGCGTCGGGGTTCGCCCCAACCGTCCGCACCTCGAACCCGATGGTGGTTTTATTCAGGAGCCACCAAACGAACACCGCCACCAGGAGCGCCAGGAAGAACCCCAGGTGAAGCCGGTCGGCCGGATCGGTGAAAGGCCCGCCAAGTGCTTTCAGATGAGCCAATCCTACGAACGTAAGGCCCCCAACGACCAGAGCCGCAACGGCGGAAACGATCGTGGAGCGACTGCCTTGCAGTTTCTTGCCCAGCAGCCACTTCAACAGCAGATAAGTCACCACGGCAAAAACCAGCCCCCACCCTAACCTCACCATCGGATTCTTCATGATGCCCGGCAGCTCGTTGAGCCGCGGAATCGCCGCCGACTGGGCTATCGGCTTGGTCTGAGGAACGCTGGCGCTGGGATCCCTCATCGGACCTTTCATCCCAACCAGGTAGTCGGAAAGGTATATCGCTATGTAATTCATCATGATGGTGGTAATGACCTCGTGGGCGCCGAATGCGCCGCGCAGGTAACCGGGGATCGCCGACCAGACGGCTCCGGCCAGGATTCCGGCCGCCATGGCAGCTGGGAGGTGGATGTACGCAGGCCAGCTCTGGAAATTGTACCCTACCCATACCGCCGCTATCTCGCCGATGTAGAACTGGCCTTCTGCCCCAATGTTGAACAGGCCGCATTTGAAGCCGAAAGCCACAGCGAGGCCGAGGAAGATGTACGGCGTGGTGGCCACCAGAGTCTCGGTAAAGGCTCGTTTCTTCAGGAACGCGCCATCGATGAGTCCTTTGTAAGCCACCAGCGGATCTCCGCCGACGCTGAGTATGATCAAGGCGCCCAGAGCCAGCGCCGTGACGACCGCCAGGATCGGGATGGCTATTTCGCCCAACCAGCCTACCCAGTCGAATCGCTGTTTCTCAACCATTGACCGCCTCCTGCTCCCGTTTTACTCCAGCCATGAGAAGACCGATGTTCTCCCTGGTGGCCTCCTCGATGGGCACCACATCGATGATCTCCCCCTTGTACATCACCGCTATCCGGTCGGAAAGGGAGAGTATTTCGTCCAGCTCCGCCGATACCAGCAACACGGCATGGCCGGCGTCCCGTTGCTCGATGATCCGCTTGTGGATGAATTCGATGGAACCGACGTCCAGCCCTCGGGTCGGCTGAGCGGCAATCAGCAGGTTGTACGGGCGGGAAAGCTCCCTGGCGACGATGACTTTCTGCTGGTTCCCGCCGGATAGGGTGCCCGCCGGCGTGTAAGCGCTGGGCGTGCGGATGTCGAACTCCTTAATCAGCCGTCCGGCCTGCTCGTCTATTGCTTCCCGGTTCATCACGATGCCGTTGGCAAAAGGAGGCTTGTAATAAGTGCAAAGAACCAGGTTGTCGGCGATGGGATAGCTGAGCACCAGACCACGCTTCTGCCTGTCCTCCGGGATATGGCTGACGCCGGTTTCGAGGACTTCCCTTGGTGTGGCGTTCGTGATTTCGTCACCGCCCATGAGGACTTCGCCGGATTCGATCTTCCGGAGGCCGGTAAGCGCCTCCACCAGCTCTGACTGCCCGTTCCCCTGAACTCCGGCGACCCCGAGCACCTCTCCTTCGCGCACCATGAAGCTCACACCGTTCACGGCAGGCAGCCCCCGATCGTCACGGACGTGCAGGTCCCGAACCTCCAGGACCGGCTCGCCGGGCTTTGCAGGCCCTTTCTCTACGGTCAGGATCACCTCACGCCCCACCATCATGCTGGCAAGCATTGATTCTGTGGCTTCCTGCGGAAGCACGTGCCCGACGACCTTCCCGGCGCGCATGACGGTGATCTTGTCTGCCACGGCGAAAACCTCTTTCAGCTTGTGGGTGATGAAGATAATGGAGACGCCCTGCTCCTTCAGAGAACGCATCACCACGAAGAGATCCTCCGCTTCCTGCGGCGTGAGCACGGCGGTCGGCTCGTCCAGGATCAGGATATTGGCCTTCCGGTAGAGCGCCTTCAGGATTTCGACCCTCTGCTGGACGCCCACAGGCAGGGTGTGTACCGGCGCAGTGGGATCCACCTCCAGGCCGTACATTTCCGAAAGCTCACGTACCCTCGCTTCGACCCTCTTCCGATCCAGAAAGCTCAAAGGCCCAAGCCACCTGGAACCGGGAGTAGAAGTTTCCATGCCCAGCATCATGTTCTCCGCCACGGTCATCACCGGCACCAACATGAAATGCTGATGCACCATGCCGATCCCGAGCTTGATGGCGTCGCTGGGGGAATCCATTTCCACTTTCTTGCCGTTTACGTAAATCTCCCCCTCGTCCGGATGGTAGAGGCCGTAGAGGATGTTCATGAGGGTGGTCTTTCCCGCGCCGTTCTCCCCCAGCAGTGCATGGATTTCCCCTTTCTCGAGCTGGAAATCCACGTGATCGTTGGCCAGCACTCCCGGGAAGGCTTTGGTAATCCCTTTGGCTTCCAGTGCTAACGGCATGTTCACCTCCTGACGAATCAAGCAAAAACGCCCAAAAAGAGCTTTTGGCAGAGCCGGACCGAAAGGGTTCGGTCAGGCCCTACCAAAAACCCGGACGATCTACCCGTAGGGGCGACCTGCAGGTCGCCCCTACTTTGCCGACTTACTTGCTCTTGTACCCGGTGCTGATGGTGCCGTCCTTCAGGCCTTTCTCGGCTTTCTTCACCAGGTCCTTGCACTTC
>CAZEXY010000146.1:0-3146 GCA_964516345.1 uncultured Anaerolineae bacterium | reverse complement strand
AGGCATCGCACCCCAGGCACACCGTCAGATCCATCACCATTCCGTATCGTGCCATTTTTGCCTCCCTCAAGCCTTTTCGACCTTGACGGTAAATTCGTTTGCCCTGTATCCACCGGTTACGTTGTCAACCCGGTAAGGGACCAGCCTGTTCAGCGCAACTCCTCTGTTGAACCCATAAGTCAACGCGGAGCTCTCCATTCCGAAGGAAGAGACCATGAACACGGTATCCGGCCTCACTTTCTCCGTGAGATACGCTTTGATCTCGATGCTGTAATCCGGGGCGATGACGTTCGTCACTTTCACCCTGTCTCCGTCCCTGATACCGAGCGACTTCGCTTTCTCGGTGTTCATCCAGAGGCCGAACCGCTCACCTTCCATGCCGTGATGCCTGACCATCGCCATCAGCAGCGGGTTGTCGGCTGAGGAAGTGTAGGACATCAACGGCATCTTGCCGTGGGCGAAGAAGAATTCGTTGCCGGAAGGCTTGTCCGTGTCCTTCATCCCTTCCTTCCATCGAGGAGGCACGTACGCTATCAGCGGATCCCAGAGATCGACGTACCCAGCCATCTTCACGAAGTTCAGGAACAACAGGCTGTAGACCTCGAGCCTGCCGGAAGGAAGAGGCGTCGGGTACTTTCTGGGGATGCCGGCCTTCTTCAGGCCTTCCTCAGCAGTCTCCACCACCATGACTCCGTCCGTGGCGAACAGCTTGTCCAGCTCCTGGTAGGACTTTCCGGTCTTCTTCGCCACGTGCTTTACGGCGATGTCCCGCAAGACCACGCCCATGCTCTCGCCTTTCTTGACCCGCTCCATCTCGGACATCACGACCTTCGGGTCCCATCCGTTGAGCTTGCTCATGATGCCGAGGTACTTCTCTCCCGCCCCCATGCCGGCTGCCAGATCGTAGACCACCTCCACCAAGTGCTTCGCCTGGACTCCGGGCACCGGCTGTAGAGGCCTCCGGGCGACCAGAGCCGCATCGGGGGACATTTCGGCGTGGAATAGTGGATCGCCTTTCTCGAGGTACGTGTAATCCGGAAGGATCACGTCGGCGTAGAGCGCCATGTCGGTGGGGAGGATGTCGGAAACGACCACCAGATCCATCTTCTCGAGGATTTCCTTCATCTGCTTCCCGTCGGAGGCGCTCCTGGGAAGGTTCGCCGCCACGGAGAACAACGCCCTAAGCCTGTACGGCTTGCCGTTCCACTCCAGCTTGCCGAAAGTGGCTTCGTAGTACCCCATGTCGCCGAACAGGCTGTACGGGATCGGGACTTTGCCCTCCTTCGCCTGGGCCTGATTCCACGCGGCGTTGACGCTGGGATGTTTGTGAGGCCATGCGTCGGGGTTGTCGAAGAACATCTTCTTCATGCCCAGAGGCATCAGGATGCCGACGCCGGAGGACGGCTTCTTGCCGGCCCAGATGGTCTCCCAGAAATTCGCCACACCCTCACGATAGGCTCCGGCAAAGTTCCACGCCCCCTCACCCGTGTCGATCCGCCCCATCAGGGCCATGATCATAGCCTGAGCCTTCCGTGCCTGCGTGGTGTTGGCGTACCTGGAGCCGTACCATCCGGGCTCGATGAGCGGCTTCTCGGCCGAGAAGAAGGTGTCGAAGATCTCCTTGTATTTTTCCACCGGAATGTCGGTTATCCTGGCCGCCCACTCGGGGGTGAAGTCCTTCACCCGATCCTTGAGGAACTGGAACACCGTCTTCACTTTCTTGCCGTTCCATTCCAGCCCGTCGGGGGCTTCCAGGGCGGGCTTTATCTCGTTCCCGTCGGCGTCCTTCAGATTGCTCCCGGCCGGAGCAGGGACTTTCACGACTTTCTTGCTCTTCTCGTCGTAGACGAAGAAAGCCTTCGGCATGCCGGTTTTCTCGTCCACCTCCATGGCCGGGATCGGCATACCTTTCTCCTCGAACGCCAGGAACGGGGCATTGGTGTAGCTTCTGCTGAACTCATCGTCGTAGTGTTTGCCGTAGATGGTCTCCCGAAGCATCGCCAGGATGAAGGCCGAATCGGTGCCGGGCTTGATGGGCACCCACATGGTGGCCTTCGCCGCCATCTCCGAAAGTCTCGGATCCAGCACGATGAGCTTTGCGCCTTTGGCGAGCGCCTCTCCCAGCCGCTTCCCACGGCCGGTGGCTATCCCGGCGACCGAGGCATTGCTCTGGAACGCCAGAATTACGTCGGCGTTTCCGTAGTCCGGTATCGTCTCCGCATGGACGTTGAAATTTCCGGTGACGGAGACCAGCCCGGCGTGTTCGGAGGAGACGCAGTGCTGGATCGGAGTGCCGAGGATGTTCGGCACGGCCAGCGCCAGAGCGCCCGGAATGATGAACGGCTTGTACATGGCGCAGGTGATCCAGCCGCCGGCCATGGCAATCTCGTAAGGCTGGATCTTCTTCTCCTGCATCTTCTTCATGATGTAGCCATAGGCTTCCTGCCACGTGGCCTTCCGGAATTTCCATGTGCCCCGCTTGCTCCCTTCGACCCGGATCAAAGGTGTCTTGATCCGATCCGGATTGTAGGTGCGCAGAATGCCGGCCTGACCGCGGGCGCAGATCTTGCCGAGGTTGTACGGGTGCTTCGGGTTGCCCTCGATCTTGACCGCCCGCTCCACGCCGCCGATCTTCTTCACAGCGTACTTGACGCCGCAGGTGTTGGCGCACATGGTGCAGATGCTCGGGTACCACACAGAACCCACGGAGACATTCCTGGCATGTTTCTTGCCGTCCTTCTTCCACATAGGCGCTTTGAAAATTCCGCCTCCGGAGGACGGACGGAGAAACATGAGCCCCGCGCCCGCTACGGCGCTTCCTTTCAAGAAATCACGCCTGCTAATTTCTTTGCTCATATTTCCCTCCATGTTCGGTGAGGATTAAGGAAAGAGCGAACGGGGATTCGACACCCCGCGACGGAAGAAAAAGGAAGAACATACGTAAGGAACTTCGTTCGACAGGCTCCAATACATTTCGAGTAATGCTTCATGCCACTCTCCTGTCATTCGTGACTCGCATCACATATACTAAACATCTATCATAAACTGACAACTATATAAATACCAGAGAGTTTACTAACAGTCAAATTTTGCAGAGAGGTTTTAACGCTCGAGGGTAAAGCGGATTAAAGGGGACTGCCAAGATA
>CAZEXY010000145.1:0-3190 GCA_964516345.1 uncultured Anaerolineae bacterium | reverse complement strand
TAACGGCCCGCGCCACGGCGTTTTATTGTACGAAGTAGCTCCCGGTAACACTTTCGGGAGGTTCTCCGTCATCGATTGTCGAGTTCCAATGGGGGAGGCTCTTTCTTGGCGTCCTGAGGCTCTTTGTCCCGGCCGGACAACTCCCTGAGCCCGGTGCGGGCGCCTATGCCGTAAAGGGAGTCCGGGTCTATGTCGAGGACTCTGAGGAAGTGCATCCGGGATATTTCCTTTTCCCCTTTGTTGCGATAGGCGATGCCGAGATTGTAGTGGCAAGCGGCAAGATGTTTGGCTGGTACTTCTGGTGGCGCACTCTGCAATGCGTGTTCCATGGTGTCGATGGCTTTTTCCGTGCTCCCCATCCTCAATAGAGTAACCCCTTTGTCTATGGCCAGAAGGAATTTGCCGATTGGGTCTGGCCATGCTTTCTCCCCAAATTCGAACAACAGAAGCGCCTCCCGAAAATGCCCGTTGTCCGAAAGCAGGTTCCCTGCATCTTCCAGTACTCTCGACCTCATGGTGAGGAGGTAAATGGCTATCACGAAAAGGATAGGGCCGATGAGCCCGTAGAACGCCATCACGGTGCCGATCAGGGTAATGACCAGCCCTTCGATGGTGAACCTGAGTTGAAACCCCTCCCTTCGCAGCCAGAACATCAGCCCGAATACAGCTACGTACCCCAAGCCCAATGCTGGAACCAGCAATCTCGGATCTCCTGTCATTTTTGCACCTGTAGATTGAATTTTATTTCTCTCGGTTTTACCTTGCACTTTTCTGCTGTGACGATGGAGAGGACTTTGTCGACGGCAACGTCGAGTTCATTATCTTTGTTTACCACGACATAGTCAAACTCCGGAAGCCTTTCCATTTCCGCTTTCGCTGCTGCAAGCCTTTTCGCCAGGGCTTCTGAGGATTCTGTGTGTCGCATGGACAGCCTGCGCACCAGTTCCTCTTCCGTGGACGTCATCAGGAAGATGGTTATTGCCTGGGGGATGAGTTTCCTGACTGTGGCGGCTCCCTGTACGTCCAATCTCATAATCACGTCTTTTCCGGAGGCGATCGCATCGAGCACCTGGCTCTTTGGAATGCCTTTGTATTCTCCATAGACGATGGCATGCTCGAGCAGTTCTCCTTTCTCGAGCATCTCCCGGAATTTCTCTTTGCTCACGAAGATGTAGTCTTTCCCGTTGACCTCCCCCGGCCTTGGTGGTCTTGACGTCGCCGTAACGACGAAATGGAAAGGCACGTTACGCTCTTTCATCCGTTTCACCAGCGCGTCTTTTCCTACGCCGGATGGACCGGAGATGACTATCAACAGAGGATGTGGCTTCTGTACGACTTCGTACCAGTTCGTTGTGGAAGGTTCTTGTGTCATGTCGGTACCTCTGCTATAATTTGAGTAGCTCTCTGAGGTAGGTTATTAGATTTCCTTTCGGTTGTCAAAATCTCCTTGCCGGAGGTTTGGGAGATGCCTATATACGAATACAGGTGTCGGGACTGTGGAAAAAGGTTTTCGCTGTTCTTCCAGACATTTGCTGCAGCTTCGGAAGCCAAACCCAGGTGTCCGAAGTGCGGTAGTTTCGATGTCGTGAAGCTTGTTTCAAAGGTCGCGGTCATGAAATCGGAGGAGTCGAGGCTGGAAGAACTTGCAGACCCGAGCAATTTCGCCGGTTTGGACGAGAACGATCCAAAGTCACTGGCTAAGTTCATGAAGAAGATGACCGCAGAACTCGGTGAGGATGCAGCAGACCTTGGAGACGAGTTCTATGAGGCGATCGATCGACTGGAGGCAGGCCAAAGCCCGGAGGAGATCGAAAAAGAGATGCCTGAGCTGACGGGAGGCGGCGAGGACGTCGGCATAGGCTCCGAGGAATGATCGCTGGAGGTGCTCGTCGGACCCCTATTCTGCTTGCAGAGGGATGTCCGGTGGGTCTTCGGGGTCGATCTCCCAGCCCGAAAGCTTCAGATTTAGCCAGTTTCTTTTGTGCTCGATGCACCTTACATCCCGATCCCAGTACCACGCTCTTTCCGGCCCCGGAGACCCAAAGTAGAATTTCTTCCTGTACCTTACTCTGTGTTCCCGGCAGACGGGTTTTCCGCATACCGAGCACTTCGGCAGAACGTTCTTGAACTCTCTTCCACATATCGCACAGGTTCGAAGTTCTGGAGGCTGTTTTTTTCTCTTTGCCTGCCGCTCCAGATCTTTCTCGACCAATCCCATTAACTCCCCGAAGCATCTGGTGCAGGCGTAATCGCCGAAAGCACTGCGGTACTCTTCGGGGAAGAAGGTTTTGTGTTCGTTGCAGATCGGTTTGCCACAAATGGGGCATCGATCCGTTGCCGGCGACCCGCAGATATAGCAATTTTCAGCCATTTTTCCCTCTGTTGTTCATGTAAGTTAGTGCGGAGTTCATGAAGGAGTCGGCGGCCCTTTCGAGCTTTTCCTGGTTCAGGTACAGGGCGATCGCTGCAACGAGCATGAGCACGGTAACTCCGATGACAACCGGACCGGACACTTTCAGCAGACCTGCCCCAACTGCTGCTTCCAGGAAGATGAACGGTCCTCTGGTGAACAAGGTTATCAGCAGTATCCTGTAGATGGGTATGTGCGTCAGCCCGGCCAGGAAGAACGGTGAATCGCCGACCGGACCCAGCATCAGGATGACCCACAGAAGCCATGAATCTGCGTGGGTTTTCTTCTCCCACGAGCGAAGTCGGTGTTCACCTATCATGAGCGCCACATAGGGTCTTCCAAGCGCCCTTGATAGCAGCATGGAGGCTGCGCCTCCCGTGAGCATGCCGATCAGAGCATAGAAACCGCCAGCGGGAAACCCGAACAGGAAACCGGCCATCACCTGCACGAGGTATCCGGGGATGGGAGCTATTACTATCTGGATGGCGTTGAGGAAGATCAGCGCCGCCGGACCCCAGTTGCCCCATTTCGACACCCATTCCTGGATGGATTCTCTGTTCCTGAAAATGCGGGCGAGGTCGATGCGGTACTTCCACGCGAAGAACGCTGCTGCGATCCCAAGCGACACAAGGGCGACCGTGTAGGCCACCTGGAACAGTTTTCTGCTGCTCTCTTTTGTGAATTCGTATTGTGCTTTCCCCTTTTCCGCCATGAGTTTCACCAAGCGTATGTTTCTGCACAATTATACCTTTTCCTGCGCAGGTGGAACATTCTTCGTTG
>CAZEXY010000144.1:1369-3205 GCA_964516345.1 uncultured Anaerolineae bacterium | reverse complement strand
TCGATTCGCTGGTCATCAGCACCCCATTTTCATCCTTATGGGTGTGCAATCGCTTATGGTGACTGCTTTGCAGGCTCGATTTTCTCCGCCATCTCCCTGTACCGCCTGGCGTTTTCCACGAGATCAGGCCCGATCCGGTACAGGTCGCTGCCTATGAGGAAGAGCACGTCGTCGCCGTAGAATCTGTGCATCTCCGGCAGAGAACTTAGCGTCACGCCTCCTCCCGGAGCCGGGAATATCGGTTTGACCTGTCCCATGGGTTCCTCGTCCGCCCTGGCTATGGCGCCGCACTCCTTTTTGCTGAAGGAGAACCGGCCGGCGTAGTTCGGGAAATTGGCAGCGTCTGCCCCTGCAAGCCGCATGAGCGTGCCGAACAGCACCGAGGGGGCTATGCCGCTCGATTGACTCGTGACGAAGCTGCCGAGGAACGACGCATGGGCCAGCAACGGCAGCCCTATGGAATCCGCCAGGAACCGCATCGTATCGAACCCGATTATCCCCGGCGCTACCAGGAATCCGCCTGCGCCGGCCTCTTTTGCGAACCTGGCCCGCTTTTCGATCTCACCTGCGGGTGCAATCAGGCTTGGCATATAGATTGCGTTGTGCCCGCTTTCCCGGTTTGCCTTTGCCACCGCCGCGGCGCACTTTTCTACCCTCTCCTCGAATTCCGAAAACGGCTGGTTGGCGAGGCTGTGGTCGTCCTTGACGATGTCGATGCCGCCCAGGGCGAATCGGTACGCCATGTCCGCCAGTTCGTCTGAAGAAAGCCCCATTGGCTTGACGATGGCGCACAGGATCGGCCTGTCGTACGCGTTCAGAGCGCGTCGAAGACCATCCCTGCCGAACCTGGGTCCTCCGAAGCTCTTCGACATACCTTCGGTCGGTTTCAGCCCGATCAGCCTGATGCCGGGCTTGATGCTGATATTCCCAAAGACGGCGTTGAGGAACTGTGGAAGTTCGCCGCCGGTGATTCTTTCGTCGAAGGAGATAGTCGCTATGAATCCTTTGCCGTCCGGCGCGGGTCCGAAACTTTCCACACGCCCAACGATTTCCCGGAAGATGTAGCTGTCCTTTGGGATCAAGTCGATGGGGAATTCGACGGTTTGTTCGACGCAAATGTCCTTTGCTTTTGCCCGAGCCACCTTCTCGTCACCTGTGAGGTGGTAGGTTGCAAGCCAGCGATTGCTCATCGATTACCCCCTTTTGGAATCTCCCCAAAACTATACAAATTACGTTCCCGTGTGTCAACAATCCGATTTGTGGGTTGGAATCGGTCGGGGACGATCTGTCGTGAGCGTTGTACTGTGGAGTAGGCTTGTTAGCTCGCTTGTTTCATTCGATCTGCTGCCTTGCCCTCGAGTTCGTGAGTTTGCCAAGACCTGCCTGCCATTGTACAATTTGACGGACGTCAGCACCTTTCAATGGATCGATCGCCTGCGGGAACACCGCAGGTTTCATTTTAGGAATCGGTGGGTGACGTCTGTTCATTCGCCGACAGAACCTGGAGGTTCTCATCATGCTGGACGAGATCAAGGATATCGAACGGAAGGCGCTGGAGGAACTGGCCGAAGCTTCCACCGAATCCGACCTGGATTCGTGGCGAACCCGATACCTGGGCAGGAAAGGAGCTTTCACCCAGGTGCTCCGGGGGCTCGGTTCCCTGCCGAAAGAGCAGCGCCCGGCCGTCGGCAAGGCTGCCAACGAAGCGAAAGCGAGGCTGGAGGAGGCGTACAAAGCGAGGCTGGAGGAAGTGAAGCAGGCCGAACTCCGGCGCTCCATCGCCAGCGAGGCCGTGGACGTGACCCTGCCGGGCAGACCCCAGGAGATCGGGCGGCT
>CAZEXY010000144.1:0-1269 GCA_964516345.1 uncultured Anaerolineae bacterium | reverse complement strand
TGGTGGTGGGCAAGAACATCACCATGGCCGACCTCAAGGGTACCATCGTCAATTTCGTCCGGCAGATGTTCGGGCCTGGGAGGAAGCTCCGGTTCCGCAACAGCTACTTCCCCTTCGTGGAGCCGGGCGTCGAAGTGGACATGGATTGCATCCTCTGCGGTGGAAAAGGGTGCAGGGTGTGTAAGTACACCGGCTGGCTGGAGATCATGGGAGCCGGAATGGTCCACCCCGTGGTGCTGAAGAACGGCGGCTACGACCCGGAGGTGTACTCCGGTTTCGCGTTCGGCATGGGACCGGAGCGAATCCACATGCTGAAGCACCGCATAGACGACATCCGGTTCTATTTCAGCAACGACGTTCGCTTCCTGAGCCAGATGTAAAGCGCTCCATCGGGAGATCGGTATGAGCAGGGGATCATCGACCAGCAAATTCGGCACCACCAGCAGGATAAGCCACGATTCGTCCGCTTACTACGGCTCGAGGCTGTACGAAGGAGTGACCGCGGAGGCGGAACCCGTGCCGGACAACCGGTTCCCTGCCGGGCTGGAGAACACCATCGTTCACGGCAGCGCCGAGCGGATGGACGAGATTCCGGACAACTCGGTGCATTTGATGATCACCTCGCCGCCGTACAACGTCACGAAGGAATACGACCGGGATTTGTCGCTCACGGAATACCTGGATATGCTGCGTCGGGTCTTCTCCGAAGTTTACCGGGTGCTGGTCTACGGCGGCAGGGCGTGCGTGAACGTGGCGAACCTGGGGCGCAAGCCGTACATCCCCCTTTCCGATCACATCTCCCGGATGATGATGGATATCGGCTTCCTGATGCGGGGGGAGATCATTTGGGACAAGGGAGCCGGCGCCGGCGTCTCTATGGCCTGGGGAAGCTGGAAATCGGCATCGAACCCGGTGTTGCGGGACGTCCACGAATACATCCTGGTGTTTTCCAAAGGGACGTTTTCCCGCAGGAAGACCGAGGGCAAAGAGGACACGATAACCCGGGAGCAGTTCATGGAATGGACCAAGTCGGTGTGGCGGTTCAACCCGGAATCCGCCAGGAAAGTGGGGCATCCGGCGCCCTTTCCGGTGGAGCTGCCGTACCGGTTGATACAGCTGTTTTCCTTCACCGGCGATATCGTGCTCGATCCATTCATGGGTAGCGGGACGACGGCCATCGCCGCGTTGCAATCGGGCAGAAAATATGTGGGGTACGAGATCGACGAAGGGTACGTGAAGCTGGCGGAGGAAAGGATTGCTTCGTCCGGG
>CAZEXY010000143.1:0-3394 GCA_964516345.1 uncultured Anaerolineae bacterium | reverse complement strand
CCTACAGCCACAGCTCGATTCGCCGGTCATCAGCGTCCCATTTTCACCCTATTGGCGGGCTATCGCTCATGGCGACCGCTTGCTTACTTCCTCACGGCCGAGCTACAAACGAATGGGCTGTCGGGCAGCCCCATACGTTGCCCCTTCCCTGGGCTTTTTGCGTTAGTATAGCCGATCGAGGAAGGAGTTGTCAACGCGGTGAGGTATGGGGCTAACAGTTCGTCCCCATGATAACCAATTGTTGACAGCAATAAATCTGGAGCTATTTCGTCCAGCAAACCGTGGGAAACACCGCCATCTCTTCCCCTCTATCATACCCAAGTTCCCTCACCACCATCAGTGGTGTCTTCCCTCCCATACCCATTCCCTCACCACTTTCCTTGATGTGTGCCATATTCTGGCCGTCTCGGAGATGCGACCTGTTTCCTCGTATGTCCTCACAAGATGCAACCTTGCTTTTTGCGATTGTCGCCGAAATCGATCCTCGTGGTATAATTTTCATCGCTGATCCTGACAGGAGGAAAAAGAGGATGTCTCTACCCGTCAAAATAGGAATCGCTGCAGCGCTGATAGCCGAATTGTTAGTCATCGCCGGGATTGCAAAGGGCACAGTCCCTCCCAACGTTCGGTCGGTCGCCATCGCTGTGATCATTTCCGGTGTAACCTGGGGCGTGCTGGCCTGGGCAGTTGCCCAAGCCGTAGTCGACACCGAAGAATCCATGGAGGAAGAAAGCTCGGATGAAAAATAGGCGCCCCCCCTCGGCCTACCTCATCGACATGGATGGCGTGATCTACCTCGGGAACAAGCTTCAGCCGGGTGCAGCTGATTTCGTGGAATACCTGAAATCAAGGAGAATCCCCTTCCTCTTCCTGACGAACAACGCCAGCCTGACCCCCGCGGGGTACAGCGAAAAACTGAGGAAACTCGGAATATCCGTCGGCAGCGACCGCTTCTACACCTCTGCAATGGCCACCGCAGAATACATGTCGGAGCACTGGCCAAAAGGCACCCGGGTGTACGCAATCGGAATCGACGGACTGAGGGAGGCGCTAAGGGAAAAAGGATTCCACCTCCTTCGAAGCCACAAGGGAGCAGAGATTGTCGTGGTGGGATTTGACCCGAAAATCACCTACGCCAGGCTCAGAGAAGCCACGCTTGCCATCGCCAATGGTGCCACGTTCATCGGCACCAATCCGGACGTGAGCCTCCCGACGGAACATGGGATATACCCCGGCAACGGGGCAATCATTGCTGCGCTGCAAGCCGCCACAGGGGTAGAGCCGATCATCATAGGCAAACCTTCCCCCACCATCTTCCTCGAGGCGCTCAAACGGCTTGGAACACGCCCCGAGGAAACCGCCATGATAGGGGACAGGGTGGAAACCGACATAGCAGGAGCTCAGAAAGTAGGACTCATCACGATCTTCCTGACAAGCGGTGCATCGGGTGAAGAGGGGGTTGCCCGTCTGACCACCCCGCCAGACATGACGTTCCGACACCTGAAGGATCTGCTCCAATGGCTGAGAGAGAAAGAAAATTAACAGGCACGACCGCTTACACTCCCATGGGGTGTGTGGCCATAGCCATGTCCGAATCCGGCTTGGTGGCAGTTTCCCTGCCGAAGCCGGATTGCAAAACGGCGTGGCAGGAAATCGAATCCCTGGCAAACGGCGAGGTCGTTCGAGGAACCGATCCGCTCCTGGCCAGGGTTGCGGATTTGCTCCGGCGGTTCTACGACGGGGAGGCAACGGATTTCTCCGGCATACCCCTGGATTGGAGCGTCGGCACACCTTTCCTCCGGGAAGTGTGGAAAACTGTGCGGGAAGTGCCGAGAGGTCAAACCGTCACATACGGTGAGGTGGCAGCCATGATCGGGCGACCGAAAGCAGCGCGCGCGGTCGGCCTGGCGATGGCCAGGAATCCATGGCCCCCCATAGTGCCGTGTCACAGGGTCGTCGGCGCAGGCGGCAGGCTCATCGGATTTGGCGGCGGCCTGGAACTCAAGAGGAAAATGCTGGAAATGGAAGGAGCCTTTTAGAACGCTCGATCTGGAATCAGAAGAGAGGAGGTATTTCATGGATGTCAGAGTAAAGCCGTGGGTTTCCTCGGAAGACCCGAGAAAACTGCTGAAGGAAGTCGACCCAGAGATCTACGAAGCCATCGAACGAGAACGGGAAAGGGAGATCCTCGGAATAGAACTGATTGCTTCGGAAAACTATGCCAGCCCGGCCGTTATGGCTGCACAGGGTGGCGTCATGACGAACAAGTACGCCGAAGGATACCCCGGGAAGAGGTACTACGGCGGATGCGAGTTCGTGGATGTGGCCGAGAGGCTTGCGATAGAAAGGGCGAAGGAGCTCTTTGGAGCGGAACATGTGAACGTACAGCCGCATTCAGGCGCACAGGCAAACATGGCCGCATACATGGCGGTACTGAAACCTGGAGACAGAGTGCTCGCCATGAAACTCTCGCACGGCGGACACCTGACGCACGGAGCAAGCTTCAATTTCTCGGGGAAGCTTTACGATTTCAAGCATTACGGAGTGAGCAAGGAAACAGAACAACTGGACTACGACGAGATAGCAGTGCTGGCAAGGGAGCACCGTCCAAAGCTGATACTTGCAGGAGCAAGCGCTTACCCGAGGGTGATAGATTTCAAGCGGCTCAGGGAAATTGCAGACGAAGTAGGCGCGTACCTTATGGTGGACATGGCGCACATAGCGGGGCTCGTGGCCGCCGGCGTTCACCCAAGCCCTGTGCCCTACGCCGACATCGTGACGACCACCACCCACAAGACTCTGCGCGGCCCGCGGGGAGGAATGATCCTGTGCAAAGCAGAACTCGCCAAAGCCGTGGACAAGGCAGTCTTCCCCGGAATGCAGGGCGGCCCTTTGATGCACGTCATCGCAGCGAAAGCCGTGGCTTTGAAAGAAGCCCTGACCCCCGAGTTCAAGGCGTACCAGGAGCAGATCGTACGAAACATGCAGGCGCTGGCAGGAGGATTGAAGGAAGAAGGACTCAGGCTTGTCTCCGGAGGCAGCGACAACCATTTGGCGCTGGTGGATCTCACCCCTGCAGGAGTCACAGGGGCACAGGCAGAAGAATGGCTGGAAGCATCCGGCATAACCGTGAACAAGAATCTGATACCGTTCGACCCGCTTCCCTCGAGAACCACCAGCGGCATCCGGGTCGGCACGCCTGCCGTTACCACCCGCGGCATGAAGGAAACGGAAATGCGCCGGATAGCCAGCTGGATCGGACGTGTCCTGAAAAGCCGGGGAGAAGAATCGGTCAGGAAAGAAGTACGGGGAGAAGTGGAAGAACTCTGCCGCAGATTCCCGATACCCCATTACGAATGAAGCCGATACGGGACATCCCTCAAAACAGGAAAAA
>CAZEXY010000142.1:0-3469 GCA_964516345.1 uncultured Anaerolineae bacterium | reverse complement strand
TTGTCTATGGGAATTTCTTCCCATTTTTGCCGTATGGGAAGAAATTCCCATACGATCAGGCACCTTTCGAATGCGTTTTGCCGTTTTCTCTTCCTTCCACCCACCCGTTACCGACTGCAATGGCAACGGCGTGGGCGCGATTTTGGGCTCCCAGCTTGAGGTAAATATGCTCCAGATGATGAACGACCGTTTTTTCGCTGATGGTTAGTCTTTCTGCAATTTCTTTGTTCGCCAATCCCTTCGCAACCAGCTCCAGCACTTCTATCTCACGGTCGGACAGTGGGTTCGGCGTCTCCTTCGATTCTGCTCTGGGCGATTTCATAAGCCGCTCTATCGTCGCCTGCAGCTCGACGGAGCTCAGTTTCATGCCCAGCATTCTTCCCACGGAGTTCAACGCCGCCATATCCCTGCCGTTGAAACCGCTCCCTTCTATGTGCGGGCTCAGGAGGAGCTTCCCGAACGATTCATCGCCGGAGCTTACCTCTATTTCCGCTTCGGGATCTTCGAGGCATCTTCCTTCCTCCTCCCCAACCCCGAACCTCCAGCATGTGCACCAGCCTTCTTTGGATTCCCCGCAGGCTTCTTCTATCTTCATTCCCTCTGCCAGCATCTTCACCGCTCTCCGCCAGAAGGCTTTTTCATCGGTTTCTTCCTCCAGCGCCCCGGCGAACCTGCTCAGGAACCGATCCCTCTTGTACCACCCGCCGTACAGCCTCCCTTCCAGCAGCATCCACCCGATGCGGTGGAGGGGGAATGACAGGATCAGCAGCGCCGCGGCGATCCCCATCCTGAACCATTCGTCCGGATGCAGTGCCGCCAGTATCGCCCACACCCACCCCAGCAGCGATATCTCTATCAGGGCCACGGCGATTCTGGCGGCCATCCTGGAAGCAGGTGTGTCCTCCCGCCACGGCTCGTACCGTTCCACCATCACGAAATACCCCAGGGGAATCGCCGCCTCGAAGAGGAACGCCGTGTGCAGGGAGATCACCGGTTTCCCCAGAACCGCGTCGGCCATCAGGTAGCCCCAGGCCGGTACGATTCCCCCCACTATCAACACGAAGGAAAGCCATCTGCCGACCCATTTCTCCTCCAGGCTGCTGCCGCGTCTTCCGACGTAGAACATCCTGGCCCACGCCGTGATCGCTGCCATTCCGAAGAAGGCTCTCGAGAGAGTGCCGAGAGGATGGAAGAAGCGATGTGGAAACAGAATCCAGGCGATCGTCAGGAGTGAGGCAATGCCATATGCCGCCATCAGCAGCGGCCTTCGCCACCACGGACGCATCTTTCTGGGGAAGATCACGTGGAAATGCACGGTGACGGCGGAGAGGAAGGCCAGCGCCGTGTACCCCATCACGCCGAAGACGTTACTGGCAGGGACGAGCATCGCTGCCACCGTTACCACGCTGCTCAGCGCCATCGCCCAGAGGAACAGGAGGCCTGCGTCCTTCCGAGTTGCCATGCTCCATCCGGCGATCCCGGCTCCCAGGAGCCATGCAGCAACGGCCACAGAGACCCAGCCGGAGCCGAGGATTCCGAAGACGGTGTGGGGGTGCGGAGAGGACGCGATCAGCCAGCGCACGGCGAGGAGCTCGGCCGCCGCGGAGATGAGTACGGCGGGGATTCCTGCCCGAAGCTCTTTCCGCTTCGGGCTTTGCGCCGCCCTGGTCAGGCGCGAAGAGGACATTGACGTCTCCAGAAGCACTTGCAGAACCGGGTAGAACCACCGTGTGGGATGATACAACATCGGGGGAAGCGTGTCAAATTCACATCGTTTCTTGGAACAGGCGTCGCGTGCCGGTTGTCGAGCCGATCCAAGCTGGATCGTGGGGGGCGATATGCTGGCCGGTTCTCCAAAGTTTGCTTCCTGAGGCGCTTTGCGTTAAATTTAGTCAAGAATGGAAGGGAGGAATTTCGGCCGATGAGGAAACTGACCGATTTCTGGGACGAACACCCGTTTTGGAGCTCTGCCATCGTGCTTTCGGTGGGGATGGTGATCATCCTGATCTGGGCTGGCAAGGATGTGGGATTCACCCTGCGGCAATGGGCTGCTCTCGTTGCGGCCACGGTGGCGCTGGCTTTCCTGAGCGCCTGGATAATCAACTGGGAGTAGGAAGATGACGGCAGCACTTTTGAGTTTCTGGTTGATAACCTTGAGCGGCGCCCTTTCGCCTGGACCGTTGACTGCTACGGCGTTGACGCTGGGGGCAAAGCGGGGGTTCTGGAGCGGACCGAAAATGGCCTTGGGCCATGCCCTGGTGGAAGCGCCGTTGGCTTTCGGACTCACGTACGGGCTCGGCTTGTGGCTCAAACAGCCTCCCATCGTTGCGGCCATCGGCATCGCCGGTTCGCTGTTCCTCCTCTGGATGGCTTACGGCATGCTGAAAGACGCCATCGACGCCCGGACGTCCCTTCGGGCGCTGGAAAGGGAAGCGCTCGAAGAGGGGGACAAATCCACCACCGGAGAGGCGATTGTCGCCGGGGCGCTGCTCAGCGTGAGCAATCCGTATTGGGTTCTCTGGTGGGCCACGCTCGGTGCAACGTACATTCTGAAGATCACGCCTTTCGGCCTTCTTGGGTTGGTGATCCTCTATCTGGGACACTGGTCGGTGGATTTGATCTGGCTCAGCCTGATGTCTTTTGCTACTTCCTCGGGCAAAGGTCTGCTGGGCGATCGTGGGTACAGGCTCCTGCTGGGCGTCAACGGCCTCTTCCTCCTTTTCTTCGGGATATATTTCGCGTGGAACGGCTGGAGCACGTTGATAAGGCTATGATGCCGGATTCCGTGTCGAGAAAGGAAAAGCTGTGGCGGGAGATGAAGGATTCCCGCCGGCAGTTCCTCACGGGGCTGCGGATGTGGCCGGAAGAAAGGTTGATGACTCCCATTTCCTCCGAGGATCGCTCGATTCGGGAGATGGTCGCCGCGGCTGCCGTGGCGGAAAGCCGCCTGCTGACCGCCGTCCAGCAGATCTGGAACGGGGATCCTGTGTCCGTGCCGTTGGGTGAGGCAGCGAAGGCTCGAGACCGGAAGGAAGTCGAGCGTCGGATGAAATGGCGCTGGCCGGAGATCCTGGACGAGATATTCTGGTTCCGGGAGGAGACGAACTCCACCATGACGTGGCTCGTGGACGCCGATCTGGATAGATCCTGGGAATCGCCCGTCGGTGTGGTCACCGTCGGCGATTTGCTCCGATCGGTGGTGCGGCGGGACAGGTATTACACAGGAGTGATGGGAGCATTGGTGTTGAGGAGCGTCCGCCTCTCCGCCGGAAAGCGCGGCATGGGAACGGCTTGGCTGGCGCATTGCTGCTGGTGAAGGCGTTCGGTTCTGCAAAGGTGATGGCCGTTAGGAGATCACGTTGAGGAAAGTCAGGAGTTCGAAAGTACACATAGCCGTTCTTGCGATTTACGCCACGCTGGCGGTGCTCCTCAGCTACCCCGTGTTCCTGCACCCCGCCACCCGGGTCCC
>CAZEXY010000141.1:0-3474 GCA_964516345.1 uncultured Anaerolineae bacterium | reverse complement strand
GGTCGACGGTAGACCGGATGTAGTATAATGTTGAGCAGCGAGTCCGGAAAGGAGGATTCGATGGATCTTGGGCTTTGTGGAAAAGTGGCCATGGTGGCCGGAGCGAGCAAGGGACTCGGTAGAGCCGTTGCGAGGAAGCTTGCCGAGGAAGGTGCCGGTGTCGCCATCTGCTCGAGGAGCGCGGATCGGATCGAGTTGGCTGCCGGTGAGATTTCGTCGGAGACAGGTGCTGAACTCCTTCCGGTGGCGGCCGACGTCAGCACAGCGGAGGGTGTGGAGAAATTCGTCCGAGAAACCCTGGACAGATTCGGGAGGGTGGATATACTCGTGGCCAACGCAGGTGGTCCCCCGTCCGCTCCTTTCGAGGATCTCGGGGACGAAGAATGGGAGAAATCGTTTCACCTCAACCTAATGAGCGCCGTGCGGCTTTGCAGGGCTGTGATACCGGATATGAAATCCAGGGGAGATGGCAGGATTGTGGCCATCACGTCGGTTTCTGCTAAGCAGCCGCTCCAGAACCTGGTACTTTCCAATTCCATGCGCCTTGGAGTGATCGGGCTCGTCAAGACCCTTTCGAACGAGCTTGCGCCCTTCGGCATCAGGGTGAACGCTGTAATGCCGGGGTGGACGAGGACCGAAAGAGTCGAAGAGCTTCTTAAGGCCATGGCGGAGCGCAAGGGGGTGCCCGTTCAGGATGCCGCCGTCGAGATCGAAAGGCAAATACCGATGGGGCGCATGGGAAGGCCGGAAGAACTGGCGAACGTGGTCGCTTTCCTCGTATCCGATAGGGCTTCTTACGTCACAGGAGTCGCAATTCAGGTTGACGGCGGGTTCGTCAAAGGTGCGTTGTGATGGTGGATGAAAGAGGCGAGCTCGACTTCGCCATAGAGGTGGCAAAGGAGGCCGGTGAGATACTGATGCGGTATTACCGATCCGGCTATGCGACGGATTGGAAAGGGGAAAACGACCCGGTTACCTCTGCCGATCGGGAGGCAAACGAATTCATACTCGCTCGATTGAAGGAAAAGTTCCCCGACTACGGGTTCCTTGCCGAAGAATCGGTCGATGATGACTCTCGATTGGAAAAGGAGCGCGTCTGGATCGTGGATCCTCTGGACGGAACCAGGGATTTCATTGATGGGGTTCCTCAATTTGCAGCTATGATCGGGCTGGCTGTGGAAGGCCGACCTGTGCTGGGGGTCGTCAATCAGGTTGCCGCCGACAAGCTGTTCTACGGCGTGGTCGGGGAAGGCGCCTGGTTGGAATCGGGTGGAAAACTGGAGGTTTTGCGCGTTTCCTGCAACGACGATCTTTCCAGAGCAACCATGACGGTGAGCAGATCGCATCGGAGCCCTTTGATAGAGGAGGTGGAAAAGAAGCTCGGAATTGCCAGGGAGGTAATTTCGGGAAGCGTGGGGGTGAAAGTAGGGCTGCTCGTCACCCGCCAGGTGGATCTGTACGTACATCCTACCCTCGGCATAGGCATCAAGGAGTGGGATACGTGCGGCCCGGAGGCCATTCTGGAGGCCGCCGGAGGACGGATGACCGATTGCTGGGGGGATCCTTTGCAGTACAACAAGCCAAACGTGTACCACCTCAGGGGAGTGGTCGCAACCAATGGAGTTCTACACGAAAAAGTGGTGAAAGCGACTTCAGAAGTGTGCGGAAAGGCGGAATTGGGCGATGGCTGAGAGCTCGAGGTACGTGCTGACGAAGACCGGTAGGGCTGTGCATCCCCTCGAAGGGGAGAGGATCGCGGAAAGCCTCTTCCCGACAGCCCCGGATCCGATCCCACTGCACCTGTTGAACGAGCTGCCGATAGAAATGCAGCGGAGCCTTCTCAGGATCATGCTCCCTACGGAGCTCCTGGTGAGGTTCGGGATCAACCCGATCAACATGCGGGATAAAGAAGGGAATCTTCTGGTGAAAGTGGTGCGCGGAGAGGATGGGCACGCGTATCATTTCGAGGTCAGACACGCGCCGGATGCCGAAGACCCCCTCGTCGAGATGGAGATAGCGGATACCCCTTTCGGCTCTATCGAGGTGGTGTGGGTTTCGTCGAACGATCCGAATGCTCCACGCTTTCCGGTGGACGTGGACGAAAACGGAAATCCCACTTACTACGGCACTGTGACGAGGAACATCCGGGCGGAAATCGAAGCGATGAAAGCCGGATTGGCTCCCGGGCAGGTTCGCCGCGGTTTGCGCATGTTCGGCCAGATGATGGGGCGCATGGAGACGTTGCTGGCGTGTTTGAATCACGAGCTTTACGTGGCCGAACCTCTTGCGTATCACTCGGCTATAATCTTCGAGCGACATGGATTTTCGTACCTCGAAGGCGAAGCGAGAATGAGGTGGATAAACGAGGAATTTCAGCCGGGAGGAATTCTATACAAACGGCTCGATGGCTCCACGCCTTTCAGAAAGCCGGAAATGGCTTTCACCATACGGGGAAGGAGCTGGGCGATTCACGATGGGATACTGGACGAACCGTGGCAGAGGGTCAGGATGGTGAAGAGAATCGGGCACGACGCCGGAGTGGATACCTTCCCCGGCGGAAAGTGGTAAAAGCGACGAGCGTGCTTTCTGCCGCCGACATATATCTACTATTTCGACTGGAGGTGCTGTTATGGAGGAGAAAATACGAATTGGCGTCATCGGTGGTAGCGGGCTATACGAATTGGAGGGCCTGGAGAACGTGCGCGAGGTAAGGATTCAGACTCCTTTCGGCGAACCTTCGGATTCTTACGTCATCGGCAAACTGGAAGGGGTGGAGGTGGCTTTCCTTCCACGCCATGGCCGCGGGCATCGTATCATGCCGACGGAGGTTAACAGCAGGGCCAATATCTGGGGGTTCAAACGCCTGGGGGTGGAGTACCTGATCTCTGTGACCGCATGTGGTAGCATGAAAGAGGAGTATGCTCCGGGGCATGTGGTCATCCCGGACCAGATATTCGATCGGACGACTAAGCGCCAGCAAACCTTTTTCGGCGAGGGGATGGTGGTGCATGTAAGTATGGCGGATCCTTTTTGCCCCTATCTCAGCAAAGTTCTCTACGATGCTGTGAAGAAAACGGGCAATCCCGTGCACATGGGAGGAACTTTTCTGGTGATAGAAGGCCCCAGGTTCAGCACCAGAGCCGAGAGCAGGATTTTCCGACAGTGGGGCGTGGATATCATTGGGATGACGGCTGTTCCGGAGGTATCGCTTGCGAGGGAAGCTGGCATGAGCTACGCTGCGATGGCGCACGTGACCGACTACGACGTCTGGCACGAAACGGAAGGGCCTGTAACGGCAGAAAAAGTGGTTCAGACGTTGCAGCATAACATCGGTGTGGCCAGAGAGGCGTTGAGGAACGCCATCATTGCGCTGAAAGACGCCCCTCCAACGCCTTATGCCGATTCTCTGAAAGACGCCATCATAACGAACCCGGATTCCATACCGCCGGCCGTCAAGAGGAAGCTTTCGCTCCT
>CAZEXY010000140.1:1265-3517 GCA_964516345.1 uncultured Anaerolineae bacterium | reverse complement strand
GGGCTGACAGCCCGACCTACAGCCACAGCTCGACTCGCTGGTCATCGGCGTCCTATTTTCATCCTTATGGGCGTGCAATCGCTCATGGTGACTGCCTCAACAAGGCCTTCGATAGTATGCACCTCCGCCACGGCGTCCACCGGCAATCCGAGATCGCGCGCCGCCTGTGCGGTGATGGGGCCGATGCACGCCACTTTTGCTCCCGGAGCCGGAGACAGGCCGTTCGCTTCCAGCGATTCCACGAACCCCTTCACGGTGGAAGGGCTGGTGAACGTCACCCAGTCCACGTCCAGCGGTGGCGGATCGAGCACCGGTTCCGCCCGGTATATCTTCACCTCGTCCACCTCGGCCCCCATCTCCCGCAGCCGATCCACCAGCAACTTTCGCGCACCTTCGGCGCGCGGGAGCAGAAATCGCTCGCCTGCCACGTCTCCGATTTCTTCCAGGATCGCCTCCGCCACGAAATCCGAGGGGACGAAATCGGCACGTACGCCGCGCTCCGCCAGAGCTGCCGCAGTTCCCGGCCCGATAGCGCCCACTTTCGCTTTGCCCAGCGCCCTTGCATCCTTGCCCGCCGCCTCCAGCCGTTTCCAGAAAATCCTAACGCCGTTGGCGCTGGTGAAGAGGAGCCAGGTGTACCGCCCCAGCCTGCCGATGGCCTCGTCCAGGACGTCTACGTTCTGCGGCACGATGCGGATCGTCGGGTGCACCACGGGATCGGCGCCGCGCTCTGCCAGCAAATCCGCCAGGCTCCACGCCTGTCCCGACGCCCTCGTGACCAACACACGCTTCCCCAATAGCGGGCGTCTTTCGGGAAGATCGAACCAGCGAAGGCGATCGCGGAGACGAACCACCCGGCCGAAGACCGTGATGGCGGGCGGCGTGACCCCGGCAGCCCGTCCACGTTCTGCGATGTCTGCCAGCGTGCCGACCACCACCTGCTGGCGTGGGGTCGTCCCCCAATGCACCATCGCCGCCGGCGTGTCCGGAGGTTTGCCGGCATCGAGGAGCCGCCGGACTATGCGGGGCATGTTCCCGACCCCCATGACCACCACCAGCGTATCCACCTTCGCCAGCGCGTTCCAATCGTGCTCGTGCTCTGTGCCGTCCCGGAACCGATGCCCGGTGACGATGGCTGCGCTTCCGGCGATCACCCTGTGGGTGATGGGGATTCCGGCGTATTCCAGCGCCGCAATGGGCGAGGTGACGCCGGGGACGAATTCGAAAGGAATGCCGGCGGCTTTCAGTGCAACCCCTTCCTCGCCGCCCCGCCCGAAGACGAACGGATCGCCCCCTTTCAGGCGCACGACGCGCTTCCCTTCGCTCCCCAGTCTGACCAGAAGTTCGTCGATCTCCTCCTGAGAGGCGCTGTGGGAGCCGGATCGCTTGCCGACGTAGTGGAGTTCGGCGTCCGGGCGCGCCCAGCGCAGGATGGATCGGTCGATGAGCGCGTCGAACACGACGGCATCAGCTTCCTCCAGAACGCGCCTGCCCCGCAGGGTCAGCAGTTCGGGGTCTCCGGGCCCGGCACCGACGATGTAAACGATCCCAGCCATCAATCTTTCCCCTTGACGGCTTCCAGGAAGCCGAGGTACATGAGCACCGAGCCGAGGAACTCGCTCAGGTAGAGCCAGTCCGCCAGACCCATCTTGATCAGCGTGCCTGCCAGCGCCGGCATCATGGCTCCGGCGGCGATGAGGATGTTGCCGATCATTCGGTTGACCAGGATGTGTTTACGCCAGAAGATGTACACGGAATAGAGCGCTCCGCCGATGAGGGTGACGGAGCCGTAGATGTTCAGGATTATGGTCAGCGCGATGATCCACCCGTTCCGCCCCAGGATATCCCTGTACTGCGCCGATACGGGCCTGGAGGTGTCGAAGGCGGCTCCTTTCGACACCGGAGCGGTGGCGATCAGGACTACTGCCGCCAGGGACACCAGGGCGAGGACGATGGTGAGGGTCTTCGCCACGTTCCGCCTCCGGACGAGGAGGTGTACCGTCCCTTCACCCAGCCACGCCGCGGTGAGCATAGCACCGGAGAGGTACCAGATTTTCAGGGCGATGGGGCTGAAAGAGAACATCATCATCGCTTCGGTCAGGGTTCCGAGCCCGTACAGCGCCAGCCCGATGGACCACAGGAGCAGATGAGTGCCGCGCTTGCGCAGGTATCGGCTGAACACCGCCGCCGCGAAAGCAAATGTCACTACCGTCGAAAGAACGGAAATGTACCGCATACGATCCTCCTCGAAT
>CAZEXY010000140.1:0-1165 GCA_964516345.1 uncultured Anaerolineae bacterium | reverse complement strand
TCACCAGCGCCAGGAACAGAAGCAGGTGCCCGACCTCCATCCACCCCCTGCGCCTTATGTCGAGTTGTGTGCGGGTATGCCATTTTGCCACAGCCCAGACGTCCTTCAGAGCGTTCGGCACCAGCGCCAGCAGCGCCAACGGCTGCATCGCCCCGGCAGCGACTCCGGCCAGGTTGATCAGCCATCCCAGGGCGTTGTAGGAAAGGAGCGGCATCCCGGCCTTAAGGTACCCGCGCCACGAATCCGGCGGCGCTTGCCTGGCCTGCACCCTGGCTTTCAACCTGATGTAGAAAATGTTCGGGACGAAGTAAGCCAGGTTCAGGAGCAGGAGCGCCAACGCCGTGCCGTCGAGCCTGCCGGTGGCGGCGAAATATCCGGCCGGAGCGCCGATGCACACGCCGGATACCGTTGCCACTTCAGCCGGTGCGGTCATCTCCTTCCGCTTGCTGACGAAGAACAGGTACACCAGCAGCGAAGCCGCCGCCAGGGCGCCGAACCCGAGCCATTCCACCCTTGGCATCCGCCAGAGCACGATCAGCCCTGCCAGCGTCAGCAGAAGGAACTCGGCGGCAAAGAGAAGCCAGACGGATAGATCGGGCTTTCGGCGGTTCTTGAGCCCCCGCACGATGGTAACCGCCGGCTGCCGGATCAGGAAGAACATGAGCACCGAAAGGAAAAGCCACGCTCCCGTCCACCCAACGGCGCCTGCAACGATGAAGCCGCTGACGATGGGCGAGAAAGTCATTGCCCACGCCCCGTGCTCCTTCGGGAACCAGATTTTCTTGACCGCTTGAATATCCAAAGTCGCTTCCACTTCCTACCTCCACTCCTGTAGGGGCGACCAGCTGGTCGCCCCTACCAATGTCACCGATTCCAGAATCTCTTCCGCGCCCAGGCGCATGGCACGCTCGGCCAATCGCCACCCAAGCCCGCCGGCATCCCGCACGTCCGCGTCCCCATCGACGCGAATCACCTCGGAAGCGTCCGGAGAGGCCACCAGCCCCTTCATGTAGACCCGTCCCCCGTGCAACCACGCGTGTGCGGCAATCGGGACGCGGCAATTGCTGCCAAGCCCCATCTGAAAAGCCCTCTCGGCCGCGGCGGTCGCCTCCGAAGGCCGATGGGCGAGCACGCTTACCGTCGAAATCAAATCGGCGTCGTCCGA
>CAZEXY010000139.1:0-3580 GCA_964516345.1 uncultured Anaerolineae bacterium | reverse complement strand
CAGCGTGAAATCTGCGGTATCTGCGTTCTATATTTGCTCAAGGCTGAGTAGTTACGAAAAAGCCGTCTCCGGGGCGCTCCGAGAAAAATCACTTGAGACCACAGTCTGCAAAAAAACTCGATTTGGAGTATCATATCAAGGCAACAGGACAGAACAAAGGAGCAACCATGAAAAGCGATATAATTCCGGGAGCCGAGCCTTTCTATTTCGACGGAAACGAAATAGGCTGCCTGCTCGTCCACGGGTTTACCAGCACACCGAGGGAGGTTCGCTGGATGGGGGAATATCTGGCGGAAAAGGGCTTCACGGTTTCCGGCATCCTGCTTGCAGGGCATGGGACGAGTATGGAAGACATGATAGAAACGACCTGGAGGGACTGGTTCGACTCGGTACTGCAGGGGTACGAAGAACTCGTTTCCAGAGGCAAGAAAGTCTTCGCCCTTGGGAGCTCCATGGGAGGGGCACTGGTGCTGCACCTGGCAGCTCATAGGCCCGTTGCCGGGGTCGTAGGGATGAGCACGCCGCTAAAGCTGACATCTCCCTGGATGCCCTTCCTCCCTTTGATAAAGCATTTCGTGAAGTACATGCCAAAAGGCAAAGGCACCTGGGTGGACCCGGAAGTCGAGAATTGGCACATCTCCTACACACATTACCCAACGGCGAGCATCATGGAACTCGTGAAGTTTCTATCCCACTACAGGGACGATCTACCGGACGTGACGGCACCGGTTCTCCTGATGCAGAGCAAAACCGACAACCTCGTTCTGCCCGAGAACATGGAACTCCTTAAACATCGCCTTTCGAGCGCTCCCGTGGAGACCTTCTGGGTGGAGAGGAGCGATCATGTGATAACAGAAGACGCAGAAAGAGAAAAAGTCTTCCGCCGTGCTGAAGAATTCATACGTGCGCATTCTCAGGAGGTGGGCATGAAATGAACGTCTTCAGCGAAGTCAGAAAAGCCATAGAGGAAGGGAAACTTTTCTCCCGGGGAGAAACCATCGTCGTGGCCGTCTCCGGAGGACCCGACTCGCTGGCTTTGCTGGACATTCTCAACCAGCTCGCTCCTTCTTACCGCTGGAAGCTACATGTGGCGCACCTTCACCATGGGATACGGGGTGAGGAAGCGGATGCAGATGCGGATTTCGTCCGCAACATAGCCGAACGGCTTTCCCTGCCGTTCCACATCAGGAAAGTGGACGTGCCGCGCCTTGCCTCCGAATCGCACACCTCCATCGAGGAGGCTGCCAGGCAGGCAAGGTACAGGTTCCTTGCGGAAGTTGCACTGGAAACCGGCGCCAGCAGGATAGCCCTCGGGCATCACATGGACGATCAGGTGGAAACCGTGCTCATGCACTTCCTGAGAGGCTCCGGACTTGCCGGCCTCCGCGGTATGCTACCGATATCCCCCATGGAGGAAATGCGCCTGGATTCCATACCGGGGGAACCTCCGGAAACCCACGGGCTTTTTCTCGTCCGACCGATGCTGTCGATACCCCACCAGGAAATCGTAGATTTTTGCAGGGGAAGAAACCTCCAACCGAGGTTCGATCGTTCGAACCTCGACACCACCTACTACCGAAACCGCCTGCGCCACGAACTCATCCCAACACTCGAAACCTACAACCCCAAGATAAAGGAGATCATTTTCCGAAGCTCCCAGATATTCGCCGACGATTACGACCTGCTGCACAGGGAAACGCTCCGGGCGTGGGAGGACGTAACGCTCGCGGAAAACGAAATTTTGATCTTCATCGACCTCCGACGCTGGCAGGGATTGCATCCTTCGTTGCAGAGAGGAGTACTACGCGAAGCCATCCACAGACTCCGACGGTCTCTACGCAATATAAACTGGGCTCACGTCGAAACAGCGCGAAAAGTAGCCCTGAAAGGAGAAACCGGATCCGGCGCCCCCCTTCCCGACGGCCTGAAATTGATGATAGAATACGAAAGGATCCTAATCGGAGACGAAAAATCGTTCTCGAAAGCGCCGGTACCGCAGATAACGGACATCGTAGAGGTGAAGGTTCCCGGATCCACCAACCTCGGCGGCGGATGGTTCCTGGAAACCGAATATCTCGCCCCGGAAGGAGTGCCGGTGCCGTGGCCTGAGGACCCGTGGCAAGCGTGGCTCGACGTGGAAAAGCTTGAGATGCCGTTGTTCCTCAGGCAGCGAAAGCCGGGAGACAGGTTCAAACCGCTGGGAATGAAGGGAAGCATGTCCGTGGGGGAGTTCATGATCAACGAGAAACTTCCCGCCAGGTGGCGGGAGAAATGGCCCATTCTGTCGGATTCACAGGGAAAAATCTTGTGGATTCCCGGTTACAGGCCATCGGAAGAGGCCAGGATAACCGACCGTACCAGAAAAGTGCTCTGGTTGCACCTGCATCACAAAGGTTGACGGGAGAAAAACATGTCCGGCATCGTAAAGTTGAAGCCCGGGCGGGAAAAATCCGTCCTCCAGAAACATCCATGGATATTCTCCGGCGCCATCGCATCGGCCGAAGGATGCGAAAACGGCGAGGTGGTGGACGTTCTATCCTTTAGAGGGAAATGGCTTGCCCGCGGAAGCTACAACGAGAAATCTCAGATAACGGTGAGGATACTCACGTGGAACCAAGAGGAAACCATCGACATCGATTTCTGGGTCGACGGCATCAAGCGGGCATTCTCCACACGGGAGCATCTGTGGCTCTCGGATGAAACGCAGGCTTTTCGCGTCGTTCACGCCGAAAGCGATTACCTTCCCGGTCTGGTGGTGGACGTATACGGCAGATGGTTGGTGGTACAGTTCCTCACCGCCGGAGTGGAGAAGTTTCGAGAGGAAATCCTAAAAGCCCTCCAGGAAGTCTTCCCGGGCATAAAGGGGATCGTCGACAGAAGCGACGTGGCGGTTCGGAAGAAAGAAGGACTCGGGCTCCGAAAAGAAATCGCCGCGGGCGAAGCACCGCCGCCCCTCCTGGAATTCACCGAAAACGGACACGCTTTCCTGGCCGACCTGATGAACGGACAGAAAACGGGGTTCTATCTGGATCAAAGGGAGAACCGGGCGATCGTGGGCAACTACGCATCTGGGATGAGGGTGTTGAACGCATTTTCGTACACAGGGGCGTTTGCAGTATACGCGCTGAAGAACGGGGCCGAGTTCGTCACGAACCTCGATTCCGTCCAGGGTGCACTGGATCTGGCGAAAAAGAATCTGGAGGTAAACGGGTTCGGTGCCCTGGATTTCGAGATGGTGCGCGGAGACGCTTTCGAAGTGCTCCGGGAGTTTCTGAAGGAAGGTCGAACGTTCGACATGGTAATCCTCGATCCTCCGAAATTCGCCACAAACCAAAGGAACCTCCGCCCGGCGACCCGAGGGTACAAAGACATCAACATGCTCGGCATGAAGTTGTTGAGGCCGGGAGGTTTACTGGCAACATTCTCTTGCTCAGGCCTCGTTTCCCCCGATCTGTTCCAGAAAATCGTGTTCGGAGCAGCTGTAGACGCCGGCAGGGATGCACAGATAATCGAAAAGATGTCCCAGGGTTGCGACCATCCCATCGCCCTGACCTTTCCACAGGGAGCATATTTAAAAGGA
>CAZEXY010000138.1:0-3587 GCA_964516345.1 uncultured Anaerolineae bacterium | reverse complement strand
AAAAAACGGATTCTGGGTGCGGAATGCGAGTCTGCGATTTTCTTCCCCCTTTTTCGGTTTGACGAAAGTCGTACAGGTTCAATCCCTGGGAAAGTTCACCAGGTAAAGATCCTTGTCGGTCACGAAGTAGAACTCACCCGCCGTCTCGACCACAGAAAGGCTGCGGACTTTCCCCAACAACAACGGATGCTCAGCGAGGCGGAACTGCCTGCGCAACTCTCCGCTCTTGGAGACCTGGAGTATTCTATTGTTCCCGGCATCTGCTATGTACAGGTTCTTTGTGCCCTTGTCCGTGAAGAAAGCGCTGGGCGCCCGCAACGGCATGTCCAGGGCGGAAAGATCGAACGATTGAGGGTTGCCGGTGAAGAATTTGAGCACACGCCCGTCGCTGGTAAGCAGGTAGATGTAACCGTCTATCGACATGTCTACGACACCGGACAGGTCGACTCCTCCTTGTGCGAAGTACCCCTCAGGAGCGGCGTATGTGCCGTGTTTCAGGAGGTGCTTCCAGATCTGGTTGCTCTTCGGGTCGAGAATGTAGAGATTGCCACTGTAGCTCCTGATGATGGTCGGGAGCTTCCACACGTCCCCTCCCACGGGGACCTGTGTAACCTGCTGGAGACCCGCCACCGGTATGCGGAACACGTGATGGCTGCTATCGAGCACGAGCAATCCTCCGGTCTGCCATGGGCCTATGGCCGGCATCCATGCTATGTCGATTAGATCTCCGATCACGGTGTTCCCCACCGTCTCTCCCTTCTTGATCAGCGGCTTGGTGGCGCTCTCTCCAACGAGCCCATCGCCGGTGGAGTTGAGCTTGTCGTGATACACAGCGTTGTCCCCTTTATCAAGAACGAAGATATCGTTCCCGGAGACCACCACCCGGCCCAGGCTGACCTTCGGTCCCGAGAATGTCCTGAGTTTTATCGGCAGGTAGAGCTTGATCACGTGATTCAGAGAATTCTCCGCTTCCTGGATCTGTTCCTGCAGATTCAGGACGTCCTTTGCTCCCGGGTGGAGCTTCAGCGCCTGCTGAGAATCATCCCATGCCTCCTGGAGCTTCTTGCGCGCCTCTTTTGGCGGGACGCCGGATTGTTGGGCTTCGTTCAGAAGCCTTCTGGATTGGGCCACCAGAGCCCTGTATTCGGCTTCCCTAACGCTTCTCCGGTGAAACCAGTACCCACCGCTTATCAAAGCCAACAACAAAGGGATCAACAGAAGCCACCAGTAAATCGCAATACCCCTTTTTCCCTTCTTTCCTACTTTCACACGCGATTGGGGACGTTGTCCGGCTTTGGTTTCCCCTTTCAAGAAAGATGGCCATGAAGGGAACTTCGTCTTTTTCTCTTTCTCGACGGCAGCGACTTTACCCGCAACCGGAGCGACTATCCCCACCGAAAGCATCTCCAGGGGAGGGGTGTCGTGAGGGAGTACGATGGCTATCCTATCGGCGATGTTCTTCAGGGAATCCGGATGACAAAGTGCACTTTCCACGGTTTCGTCGCCGATCTGGTCGATCAGGTTTATCCACTCGCTGGAAAGGACGTGGACCCTATCGGCCGCCGTGAGGGTCAGGTGGAATATCGCCGGTTCCCCGCCGGGCTTTCCAAGGGGGGCGAACTTCCCTTCTGCCAGCGGGGAATACCACACAATCTCCTCTCCTATGCAGATTCCCACGAGAGCAGCTCCTGCCTGGGCGATGTAAGCGTGATTGCCCGAGAGGGCCACAACGCTTACGTGAAACTGTTTGCCCATGTTTTCGGCCGACATCTCTGCCCTTTCCATTGCCTGCGCCAGAGCGCTCTCCACATCGTTCGCAGAGGAGCTGTAGAATTCCTCTTTTATCCTCCCCATGATCTGCTTTTCGGGGAACGTGCTCCCATCCACGGACTCCACCATGATGTAGAGATTCCCGGGGCTGCTGTCCGACGCCCTCCCCGGCATTGGCTCCACTAAAGCGATATGCTCTGCGGAGGATGTATAAGCTCCCCCCTCCCACCTGAAAGCGTTGATCGTAGTTTTCCAGACTTTGATCCCCATTGTGGACTCCTCGATTTGCCTCCAACGATGCCCTGTGGGGCATTACGGCCCCTAAATCGCCTCTCTGTGTTTCCGGAATATGACGTTGGCCCGCTCCATCAGCCTGACGATCCGATCCTGAGGCACTCCTTTGCTCTTGAAATACACCTCCAGCAGCTCCGATGGCGTCATCCCTTCCACATTATGCGATCCAAGCCGCAATCTGGAAGATCGTTCTATCTCCTTCGAGATGCTCGCCACACTGAAGGCTTTCTCCAGAGCTTTCCTCAAGGCCTTCTCGTCTATCAGTGCTTCCTGAGATTCCTTCATGACGATCCGCAGTCTCACCACCGCTCCTTCTATGGGGTGAGCAGTTATCGCTTTGAGCACTGAAAGAGCAGGGTCTGCGTCTTCCCTGACGTCAACTCGTATATCGACGAAAGGCCGGGCCCCCACGTCCACGAAATCATGACTTGCCCTTCCTTTCTTCAGTTCCACCACCACGAACCCTTTTCCATCTTTTGCTTCGCCAAAGTCTATCCGCTCCATGCTGCCGGGATACACGGCCAGAGGATCGTCCATGACTTTTTGATATTTGTGGATGTGTCCCAGCGCCACATAATCCACCTTCCGATTCCTGAACAGCGACGGAGGAAGCTGGATGTCGTTCCCGATCATTATGCTTCGCTCCGATCCGAAAGTAGCTCCCTGCACGCTCCCGTGGAACGCGAAAATCGTTGGTAGGTCGTCGTCGAGTTTTTCGAGAAAAGCATCTATCCCGGCATTCACCCGCCTGAGTATTTCGTTTTCCACTTCCTCCAGGCTCGATGCGTGGAATCTTTCCTGCCCCAGGAACATCGCCCGGGTGATCCAGGGTAGGGCGAGTATCTGCACCGTCCCGGACTTCGTTTCCACCGTGTATATCCCGGGTTTTCTCGCCACGGTCACCCTTGGGACGGACAGCGTGGAGAAGATATCCAGGGCGGAAGCCCTCCTTTGCGCTGCAGGGACGTCGTGGTTACCAACCAGAAGGAACACAGGGATTCCGGATTCCACCGCGAGCCTGTGGATACGCCTGGCAAACTCCCTCTGATATGTCGGTGATGGCGACCGGTTCTTGAAAGCGTCTCCTGCAAAGAGCACCATGTCCACGCTTTCCTCGATCGAATAATCCACCAGCTTGTCCAGTGATTTGAGGAAATCCACGACGCGGGACGAAAGGCCTGTTTGCGGATCCAGGCGTCCGTAGTTCTCCATCCCAAGGTGCAGGTCGGCGAAATGCACTATCCTCATAAAAGGTCACCCCTTTGCAATCCACACCAGCGTCGTCTGTAGTGCAATTTTACCATTCTTCAACCCCTCCTGCAACTCCCAAACGCTCTGTTCCGAAAATAGAACGCCGATGAACGCAGAAAACGCTGATTCCGCAGATAAAAATCTCTTCCCAGCATGCGGAATCGGCGAATCAACGAATGGGCGAATCGCTGCTGGCTAGCAGGTTCAAAACGCAAGGACGCAAATCCACACGGAGCTGTAGGACGGACTGTTAGTCCGTCCTGGTCGGGCTG
>CAZEXY010000137.1:0-3665 GCA_964516345.1 uncultured Anaerolineae bacterium | reverse complement strand
CCCAGCAGCGCCGCCAGCCCGCCGAAGCTTGCCCCGTAGCCGACGCTGGTGGGCACCGCTATCACCGGAGACCTCACCAGCCCGCCGACGACGCTGGGCAGCGCTCCCTCCATCCCTGCCACCACGATGAGCACGGAGGCGCCTCGGATCAGATCCAGGTACGACAGAAGCCGGTGCAGCCCTGCCACCCCCACATCGTAAAGGCGTTCCACCCGGAGCCCCAGGAGTTCCGCCACCACCGCCGCTTCCTCCGCCACTGGCTGATCCGACGTTCCGGCGCTCACCACCAGAACGTAAGGAGCATCAGGGTCCGGCTGCGGCGGCTCGCCCACGGCTATGATCCTGGCATCCGGAAAGCAGCGGGCTTCCGGCAGCAGCTTCTTCACGGCATCCAGATCGTCCCGATCCGCGCGGGTTGCGATGACGATCGAATTGTGCGCGGCCAGCCGCTCCAGAATTGCCGCAACCTGTTCCGGCTTCTTCCCCTGGGCGAAGACCACCTCCGGCATCCCCTGGCGCAGCGCCCGATGGTGGTCTACCCGGGCAAACCCCATGTCCTCGAAGGAAAGGTGGCGCAGCCGCTCCAGGGCCTCTTCCTCGCTCAGGGTGCCGTTCCGCACGTCATGCAGTATCTTCTCGAGCAGATCTTCGTTCATCTGTTTTCTCATCTCCGAGGAACCGACGGAAATACGGCCCCATGCCGTAGATCAGGAACATGATGTATAGCACTTGGAGTATCGGCTTGAAAGATAGGGCGAAAACCGTCATGCTTCCGAACATGGTGGCCGCCAGTGCCAGGGATATCGCCTGGGAACTGGCCGTGGCTCCGAGGATGAGGATCATCCCCTGGGCGTAATCCAGCCCGAACAGTTTGGCCGCCAGCGCCGAAAGGACTGTCTGGACGACGTAGTATGTGAAGAGTCCCACCGCCACCAGCAGGAAGACCAGGGGATGCTGCACGACCCGCGATGCCACTTTCGCCACCGAGAAGAAAACTATCAGCAGGATACCGATGGCCGAGACGCCGGGGAAGTATTTCTTCACCTCCATGAAATACGGCATTCCCTTCCGGCGGATGATCTCGCGGCGGGTAAGGTACCCAAGGATCAGCGGTATCAGGATGTACGCCAGCAGGTTCAGCACCAGGAGCTTCGTGTCGATGGGGATCAGCGGCCCTCCGCTGAGACGAACGATGATCGGTGAGAGGATCGGTATGAGCAGCAACCCGACGACGGCTATGACCAGCGCATCCTCCACGCTGGCGTCCGCAATCCCGCTCCAGCCGATCAGCATGTTGGAGCACGGAATCGCCCCAACGAGGATGATACCCAGGGCCAGCTCGGGGTACCCGGCCAGGATTGTCCTGGAGATCACGTAGGCGGTGCCGGATGCCACGAAGAAAGCAAAGGCCAGCACGAGGACTATCAGTTTGTAATTGCGCCCGGCTTTCTTGACCCTCTCCACCACCATGCCGGTGAGCATGGGGTAGAGCATGATGAAAACCGCCAGGACGCTGATCGGTTTGATGTTCATCCGTTGCGCGTCGAAATGCAGCCCGAACAGCAAAGCCACCAGGAAGTCGGCTGCAACGTAAAGGTAGAGTCGTTTCTTGATGTGTAGCAGCAGTTTCTTCACATTTCCTCCTACCTGCGCTTCATTCCGTCGAGATCCAGCGTCACGTGGTGGAAGCCCAGTCGGTGCATCTCCGACACGATGCGCTCCCGCTCCTCCAGGGCATGGGAAAAGTCCTCCGGAGGAAGTTCCAGCCGCAGGAGGTGATCATGGATTCGGCAGCGGAATTGCCGGAATCCGAGCCGGGCGATGGCCCGCTCCGCTGCTTCCGCCAGCCGCAGCCTTTCTTCCGTCACCGGCGTGCCGAAGGGTATCCGGGTGGCCAGACACGCGCGGGCGGGTTCGTCCCAGACCTGCAGATCGAGTTCCCGGGCCAGCGCCCGCACGTCCGATTTCGTCAGCCCGGCCTCAGCCAGTGGGCTGCGCACCCCCAGTTCCCGCAGCGCTCTCAGCCCCGGCCTGTCCTCCTTCAGATCGTCCAGATTGGTTCCGTCGGCGACCCACCGGAAACCGGAATCTTGGGCCAACCGAATCACGTGGGTGAGGATATCGCGCTTGCAGAAATAGCACCGATCCGGCACGTGCTCGGCGAAAGCGGGTTGCGAGATGTCCGGGGCGCGCACGGTACGCACATTCGCCCCCATCTCCTCGGCTAGGCGCTTCGCGCGATTCTGCTCGGCTTCGGGCCAGATGGGCGCCACGGCCATCACCGCCAGCACGTTCCCCCGCCCCAGCGTTTCCAGGGTGACTCTCAGGAGCAGGGCGCTGTCCACGCCTCCGGAGTATGCCACCGCCACCCGATCCATAGGCCGCAAGATGCGGCTCAGGGAATCGAGCTTGTCGCTCACACGCCGACCTCCACGGAGCGCCGGTCGGAGTGCAGGAAATCGGTGGTCGACACGGCATCGCAGGCCCTGCGGAGCAGATCGGCCAGATCGTCCCGGGCTGCCAGCACCACATCCTCCGGGATGACGCCGACGCCGTCTACGTTTATGACCATCTTGTGGGTCTCGGGTGTTATCTTCGTGAAATCGCCGTTGCGCCAGTTCCAGCGCCGGCACATGACGTTGGAAGTCGCGTCGTCGTAGTAGATTACCTCTCCCGGCACCGGATGCTCCTCTTCGCCGCCGCCAAGGGGCACGAAGATTTCGTCTCCGGTGGCGAACCCCAACCGCATGTTCCCCACGATCCGATCGACGTCGTCGCCGCCGCAAGGGATCAGGTATTTCATGGAGATGTAGTTGAAAGCGGCCACCACGCAGTTGATGAAAGGCACGCGTTTTCCTTTTTGGACGCGCTTCAGCAGGGCTTTCACCGAAGGCGGATATTTGTTCGGGTTGGAGCCGAATTTGCGGTGTGCTTCGTCCCAGGCGAGGATGAAATCGTGCTTCAGGAAATCTCCCCCGACACGGCCCGCCATGGCCTCTTCCATGAGCCGTCGGATCTCCGCGTTCTCCTCGGCGTTTTCGATGGCTTCCACTATCACCAGCCCACGCTTGAAGTCCGGAAATGATTCGAAAATCTCGTCGTCGATTACCACGAATCTTTCTGCCATAACTCCCTCCAGGGTCGTCGGAATGTACCCGGCGCGTGGAGAATCAGCGCCAGGCTCAACATCACCGCGCTCACCAGCAATATCCACGGTGGATCGAAGATCACGCCGGATATTAAGCCGGTGGCGAGAAAATAGAGATGGAACGACAGCGGCACCCAAAATGCCGATGGATTTGTCCGGCCTGCATCGGGCTTGGGGTGCAGGGCGAGCACCAGCAACAACGCCGTCCCGATGGTTCCGAAAACCGTCGCCTCGTACCATTGCCTTGGTACCACGTATACGATGAAATGGTTGGTGGCGAGGACTCCCAGCAGCCCCAGTAAGACCCCTCCCACCGGAGCCAGCCATCTCCTGCCCGGCACATTTGATCTTTCCACCAGGATAACCGCCGAGGTGAACGAGAACACCACCCAGAACCAAGCCCAGAAGTTTGCGAAAGGGACGCCGAAGAAGCCGCTGTTGAGCGGCTTACCCCAATCCCACATGCCGAGCCTTATGGCGATGGCGTCCATTGACAGATCCACGTTCAACGCCAGCA
>CAZEXY010000136.1:0-3732 GCA_964516345.1 uncultured Anaerolineae bacterium | reverse complement strand
GGAGGCTATCGAGAGGGTGATAGCCGGACCGGAGCGGAAGAGCAGGCTGATCTCCAAAGAGGAAAAGAAGATCATCGCCTACCACGAATCGGGGCATGCGATCGTGCGCAGAATGCTGCCGCTGTGCGATCCGGTGCACAAAATCAGCATCGTTTCGCGCGGCACCGCACTGGGCTACACGATGAGTCTACCGGAGCGTGACAACGTCCTCTACAGCAAGGAGAAGTTCGAACAAGACCTCGCTGCCATCCTCGGAGGACGGGCGGCAGAGGAAATCGTCTTCGGCGATATCACGACCGGAGCATCAGACGACCTGGAAAAGGCCACACAGCTTGCCAGAAACATGGTGACAGTGTACGGCATGAGCAAGGAACTCGGGCCTATGCAGTTCGGCAAGCGGGACGAACTCGTGTTCCTGGGAAAGGAGATAGCCGAACAGCGGGATTACAGCGAGGAGACGGCGAAGGAGATAGACGAAGAAGTCGAGAGGATAGTGTATCGTGCTTACAACAGAGCCCGCTCCATCCTGAGCACCTACAAGGCCAAACTCCAGGAAGTCGCCGAAACGCTGATGGAAAGGGAAACCCTTTCGTCCGAGGAATTCGAATCGTTCTTCTCCGACGTTCCCGATCCCAGGAAGCTCGTCCTGGCATCTTGAGGCGAGGAGCCGGCCTCCGGGTCATTTTGGGGCAGTCGTTTCACCGTCGACATGGCGGCAGGTGAGGAATGGCTTCTTTCCTGATCTACTCTACATCCGCTTACCACCTGACAGGCGGGGTATGGGATTATTTGCTTCTGTCGATTTTCGGACTGCTACAGGGATACCTGGCCGCCATGCTCGGCGCGGTCGCGTCCGCGAGAGGAAGCCTCGATCCCTGGCTGGTGTTCCTTTCCGTGTCCTCGATACATGTGGCTGCCGACAACTTCTGGTATTTTCTCGGGCGTGCATGGGGCGTGGAAAAAGCAATGAGCCTTGCTCAAAAGGTGGGCTTCGGTAGGGAATCGATCCCCGATGCCATGGAAGGGCTCGAACTCTACAGCGCGAGGATACTCTTCCTTTCCAAACTTACCTCCGGCATGACGATCCCAGCCCTGATCGCTGCGGGCGTGACAGGGGTCAGGTGGAGGAAGGCGTTCCTGATCATGGCGATCGGCGAGGCAATCCGAACCGGCGTCATTGTGATCCTCGGGTACAGGCTGACTTTGTCCGTGGAGCACCTGGAGTTCTGGACTCAGGTCGTGGCGATTCTCGGCGGATTGTTCGTGCTGGGGCTATCGGCGCATGTGATTCGGCGGTACGCAAAAAGAGCCTCTTCCCCGTCCGATCCGGGGAAGAGGCCTTGAAAAGCGTCATGCAGCCTTCTCCAGAACCGGAGCCTCCCTGAGCAACTCCTCCACATCGAACGGGGCGGCGATCCTGTCCGCTTCTTTCGAGGATCTACCACCGTATTCCTTCACCCAGATCGGATCTGTTAGCTCCGCAAGACGTTCGTCGTACTCCACCATCTTCCGATAGTACTCCGGATCCTTGAGCGCGGCGGCTGCATTTTCGTCCTCCGGCTTCGGCTTGTCGATATCGATCAGGTGCCGCGCCAGGGCATGATGATCCCTGATCGGGCAAGGCATCAGGACGTTCCCGTGCTCTTCAGGTTTGTCCCGACCGTACTCGTATTTCCACTGCCACTCCCGGATGTGTTTGAAGAGCGGAGCTTCCAGTACGTCGTTCAACGTACCGCCACTTTTGTAGACATCCAGGATGTTTATCGGCGAGTACGGGAAGAACACACACGGCATGACGTTCCCGTTCCAATCGATGTAGAGGTAGCCGTTCTCTCTTCCCGAGGAGATGCATCCGTCCGACAGGTGCCCGAAAGCCCAGAAATCGGCGATGAATATCCGCTCCTTCATGATGAGCTTCTCCCACCCTGTGCGCCACATCCACAGGCGCTGTTCGGGGGTAGGCATCAAGTCAACCGTGAACCCCCTGCCGATAGGCATGTAGTGGAATACCCATGCGAAGTAAGCCCCTTTCTCCTTGAAAATCAGGTCGATGAACTCATCGGAGTAGATTTCCTGCCAGTTGTATCTGGTGGCCGTGATGGAAACCCCGAAAGGAACGCCCACTTCGTTCAGGTTGTCCATCGCCTGGAGAATCTTCTTGAAGACGCCTTCTCCCCGTCTGGCGTCGGTTTTCTCCTCCAGGCCCTCCACGGAAATTGCGGGAAGGATGTTGCCTACTTCGGCGAGCCTTGCGGCCACCTTCTTGTCGATCAATGTACCGTTGGTGTACGTCATGAAGATGGAATCCTGGTGCTTGGCTGCTGCTTCGATGAGCCCCTTGCCTTTGTCCCTGTACACGAACGGCTCACCGCCGGATATCGTGATAAGCCTGGCACCCCACAAGGTCTCGGCCTCCGTGATTATCCTGTCGAATATCTCCCAAGGGAGCCTTTCATACATGGCAGCTCCGGAACTGGCGTAACACCCGACGCAATGCAAATTGCATCCCTTCCCGGGGCTGATTACCAGAGTCGCCGGAGGGCCGTAGCCGTTGTGTTCAGCTTTGAATTTCTCGATGGCCTCTCTTTGCGCCGACCTCAGGAACACCCCCATGGTCAGAGCGTTGATTATCGCTCTCCGGCTTGCCGGGGCCAGATTCTTGTTGCCCAACGCTCTATCCACGGTGTGGAGCAATGCCACGACCGCCTCGACTTTCTCCTGCTCGAGCCTCGGTGGACGCGTCCATGGCTGATTCAACGAGGATCTCAGCTTCTTTTCGATCACTTTTATGGCAGCTTTGCGCAGGCGGTCGCTTTTCAGGATCACGTCGGACATTTTGACCACGGCCTCGATGCCGCCCCTGTTCGCCATTTCCATCAAACTGCTTTCTGTAATGTTCAGGTTCATTTCCATCACCTCCCAACAAAGAGCCTCGACTTACGTGTTGCATCCGAAAGAAACGAAAATACAGACGAAAAACAAGAAACCACCTCAGATTGCAGCTATCACCTCCCTGACGAACTCCGTGAGCTCGGCTTTCTTGTCCGCCGGCAGAACTGCGAAGTGTTCATAATACCTCTCGAGGATGTTCACGAGCTGCAGCGCCGTCCCGTGTTCGATGGCCTGCGTTCCCAGGAGCACGATGGATATTCCAGCGATGACATGCACCCAGGAATTTTTCTGCAGGGAGGACTTTATCTCCTCCACTATCCTCCCTTTGATCCCCGTTTCCAGGGAGGATAGGTGCACGAGAAGAGCACCTATCGCAGAAGCCAGGAACGAAACGGGATCGTCGATCGTCTGCAGTTGTGATACGAGGTCTTTCAAAGCTCGGTTCTTCGCCGCAGAATCTCCTTCGTCCAGGATCTCGAAAATGCGCTTCTTTTCCACCTCGAGCGACCGATTCGCAGAACCGGTGGAACTTTCCTTTGGACAGAAAACGACCTGCGACCGCCCCGGCACCCCGGGAACATGCTTCTGGTACCTCGAACTCACTACACCCTTTTTCTCGAGGTGACGGAGCATTTCATAGGCGGTGACTTTTCCCACACCAAGGTACTGGGCCACCTCCGTGTAGTGGAGAGGTTCTCCCACCCTCTGATACAGCTCCCGGAACTTTTCCAGGAAATCCCGCTGCCTGTGCGTCAATTTCATTTTTCCCTCCACAACCCAATTATATTCCCCACGGGGGCGAAAGTCAAGGATTTTGCCGAAAATAACGAAACAACATGG
>CAZEXY010000135.1:0-3755 GCA_964516345.1 uncultured Anaerolineae bacterium | reverse complement strand
GAGGGCAGTGCCCTCGCCTGCCCTGAAGAGCTCAGCTATTCTCATCCGACGAGTGGTGTACCGGAACAACGGTCTAAGGAGTCGGGAGCGGTTCGATCGTCATGGGCACCTTGGTCGGGATGTGGTAATCCGGCCCCTCTGCACGAAATTTCACGGGCACCGGAGTCGGATACGCGACCGATTCCACCACTCTGCCAGCCTGCCGTCCCTGATTCTTCACCCTTCCCACCGGGCTCACGAAAATCCCAACCGCTACGGCGAACGCCACCACAAGTCCGACGACCGTGAGCCATTCCAGGCCTTCTATGCGCCATCTCTTCCTGTTTCGGGCTGCCCTCCACGCGATGAAGTAAGCAAGGAGGGCCAATCCCCACGCCAGAAGCAGATACCCATGCCAGGCAGGCTTCCCGTTACCCAGCAGAAAACCGCGACCGGACAAAGCACCGATGCTGTTCAGTTCGGCGATCACCGGGTTGAAGACCATCCACCACGAAAGCGGCTCCTTTCTTACAGTTCCCAACGTGGCCAGCACGAACAGATGCACGATGGTAAGCAACAGAATCAACAGGTACGTGAAAAGCGCCGCAAGCAGAGTCCTCCGGAACAGCGCCGAAAAAGCCAGTCCCATCAGCGCACAGAAAAGAGCAGTCACCACCATCGTCAGCAACCCGTTCCAGACGTAAACGGTGGAGAATCCGCCGAAGAAATACGCTATACCCAGGAGCGGTAGTACTCCGAACAGGAGCAGCAACGAGAACGCTATGGTACCCCCCAGCTTTCCCAGCACTATTTGAGAAGCATTGAGGGGGGTCGCCAGGAGCATGTCGTACGTCTTCCTCTCTACCTCACCGCTTATCGCCCCAATGGTCAGAAGAGGAGCGGTGAGGATCAACAGGATCTGAGTCGCCGTCATCAAAGCGAAGAAAACCGCTTTCCCTATAGTGCCGGATACAACGAACGAGAGGTCGAAGCGAGATACCGATGCCGCCGAGAGGTACGCGAGGTAACTGACGAGACCTGCCAGCAGGAGGAAAATCGTGAGTATCAGGAACGCTCTTACCCCCCTCATTCTGGATCTCACATCTTTCACCAAAATTGGGTTGAGGTGATCGGAAATCATTGCGTCTCTCCTTTCGTCAGCGACATGTAAACTTCTTCCAGATCGGATTTCGCCTCGGTGAAGGAAAGGATGCCGAAACCACGCTTCACCAATTCTCCGAGCAACGATGCAACGGATTCGTCATCCCCGGAGAAGCCCACTTTCACCACACCTCCCTCCACTCTCACATCCAGAACCTCCGGCATACCCGCTATCGCCGCAGCCAGGGGTTCGGCGTCACCGATGGGCTTGATCTCCAGCCGTCTGACCAGCTTCACCCTCTCCCCTATCGAATCGATATCGCCGGAAGCCACGAGTTTACCTTTCTCCAGTATTGCGACCTGATCGCATATCTCCGAAAGCTCGGTCAGGATGTGCGAGCTGATCAACACCGTTTTGCCCTTCCTCTGTAGCTCCTTCACCAGATTCCTGAATTCCACTCTGGCCCTCGGATCGAGACCGGAAGCAGGTTCGTCCAGGAGCAGGATATCCGGGTCGTGTATCAAGGCACGCGCCAGGCACAACCTCTGCTGCATACCGCGACTCAGATTCTGCACAAACTCGTGCTTCTTGTGGCTCAGTTCCGCCAGATCGAGAAGGTCGTCTATGGCTTTCATACGATCCCGGTACGGTATCCCGTAAGCCCTGCCGAAGAAATCAAGGTATTCGTAGGTGGTCAGGTCAGGGTACACGCCGAAGAAATCTGGCATGAAGCCTATCTTACCTGCCCAGAATTTCTTGTCTCCGTCCACCGAGCGTCCGGCTATGACTATCTTTCCCGAATCCGACTCCAGAACGCCGGCCAGGATCCGCAAAGCCGTGGTCTTCCCGGCACCGTTAGGCCCTATGAGGCCGTACACGCTCCCGCGCGGCACGGAGAAACTGACATCGTCCAGGGCCACCAGATCTCCGTACTTCTTGGTCAAGTTGCGAACTTCCAGCAGGTTCTCCTTCATGGCGCCACCTCCAAAACCTCGACATCGGCCCCCGCGCATCCCCCGGGCCAGTTGGCGGTACCCTGGAGCGCCACTTTCATCGTACCATCCTTCCAGTACGGATTTGGGTCGGAGATCTCCACGGTCCCATCCTCCGTCACCTGCATCTGCTCCATTTTTCCTTTTTCGAAATTGTAAACGTAGAACCGAAGTGAACCACGGAGGTTATGTGCTCCATCAGCACTGAACCCCGGCGGCGGAATCACGTCAGCCCCGATCACGTGCCACGTAATCCTGAAAGGTCGCCACCCGTCGCCGGAATCGAGCACGTACTCCCACTGAGCGCCCCAACTCCCTTTTTCGAAGAAATACCTTTCCACTCCAGGCGGACCGCATACCTCCTGAGGATGCCGGACGTTATTCGATATGTGGAAATTCTCGTTGAGCAGGACTCTGGCAGGCCTGCCTTTGTATTTCAATTCCACCGGAGCCACGAACGCCGTTATGGCGTGATGCTCGATCCTGATCCCGCCGGATCTTCCGAAGATGTCGGGGGCGGATTCTTTCACCCAGGCAGCGGCAAACGCTCCGTGACTCATGCCAGGCGGTACAGGGGTGTAAGCCTGAAATTTACCCATCGGAAAGCCGAGGAGCAAATCGGAAACCATATCCGTCTTGGCGAAGTTGAAAAGCGATTCCCTGGCATCTTTCCGGCTCGGCGGGCGCAAAGATCTGGGCATGAAAACGTCCTCCAGGGAATCTTCCACCCAGACGGACCGCAGCGGCTCCCCCTCCATAGACGTTCCACCCGGGCTCACGTCTCTGTACAGAAAAGCGTGTTTGCCGATGAGAAGCATCGGGGTTTCCAGCTTCTTCCCGGTCCCGTTCTTTATACTCCATCGGGGTGGTCCCTCGCCCATCTCCACCGAAGAAAATTCCACCTCCGGGCCCGCCACGATCCCCTCGAGCCCAAAAGTCGCCAGTTTCCACCCTTCGTTGCTGGAAAGAGCAACCGAGGGCCGCTTCCCTTCCCTGAGCCTCATGGAAATTCCTCCGGTACCCTTGCCCCCGACACCGGACGAATGTATCGTGAAAGGATGTATCAGAAAAGAGGAAGGCAAATCGAGGGAAACGCTCATCGGCAAAGTGGAATAAACGGCCATCCCACCATCAGCAAGCCCGTAATCCCAGCCTGGCAGCATCCGAATCACACCGTACCGGCTCACATGCACTTCCTTACTCCGCTGTGCGTTCCCCGCCAGATAGACTCCTCCGGTGAACACCAGGGTGATGGCCGGTATCGTGACCCAGGCATACTCGAGCTTGGTAAGTTTTTTCAGCACCACGTAATTCAACGGACCAACCACCAGCAGGTAGACGAAGAAAATCAGGAAGAGCAAAGTCAGCGAAGGCAACGCCCCTCCGGAGATCTGCGAGAGGATGGCTGTGCGAAAACTCCTTCCGGGCAAAGGAGCAAGTCGGCCTCCTGAGAGCTTCCTCGAAAGGGCATTCCAGAAATCAGGAGCGCCAGACCAACCGGAAAGAGGGGGATTGTCCGGGTCGAACGCCAGGTAAACCACCCTGCCCCACCCAACAGCCTTCCCGACGGCCCAGGGAGAACCGTCGTTTCCCCTCGCGAGAACGGATGCTTCCGCCGACGGTGTGAAAAGATAATGTCGAACCGCGGGAGGCTTCGTCTTCGATTCCACTCCGAAAGCCTT
>CAZEXY010000134.1:0-3810 GCA_964516345.1 uncultured Anaerolineae bacterium | reverse complement strand
CTTTTTCGGCTCGAACCTCGCCAAAAGTATAAGCCCAACACGGGATTTTCGCAAATCGGATTCTTGCACGAAACGCCGCCGATTTGCGAAGGAAAATCGCACCAAAAGGCCACATAGAAGGCTTTCCGCAACCTCGAGACGTGGAAAAAGCCCTCCGACGGCGTCGATTTGCGAAAACACGCCCTCATACGGCTTTCCATGACCATCGAACGCCGACGACGATTTTCACCGCTCCTCTCTGCTCTTGATCATATCGCCGTCGGAGCCGTCTGCAGCAGACGGTCCATCAAAACCTGTCCCCGCAGAACCGGCGAAACTCGCACGCAACACACTGCGCCTGACTCTTCGGCGGAGGAGGCATCTCTTCCCCCAGAACGCTCTTCAGCATCTCCCCGAAAGCTCGCCTCACCTTCGATTTCATCCTCGCAGTCAGCCTTACCTCCTCCGCCCTCCTCCGGGGGAGCAGATACACGAACCCCCTCTCCACCCGCTTCCCCATCTCCTCCAGCATGATCCCATAAGCCACAAGCTGCATCTTGAAATGCGCCGAAGCCTTGAGGCTGTCCTTGAAGTCCACCGGTATGAGTTCATCGCCCGTGTCGATCACCAGATCCACCAACCCCGACGCATGAAGATCATCGCTCCGCAGCGCCACGTCCCAGCGGTATTCGCCCTCCGGCAGACCGCGCCACCGCCTCCGCCGTCTCCTCAGCTCCGCATGCTTCAGCGCCCCCTCCTCCATCGAGTAGGTCTTCGGACGCAAATCCGGCATCAGGAACTGGAAGTAGACGATCCGAGGGCAATAGAACCATTGCTTCAGATCCGTCACCCGAAAATAGATCGGCTCCTCCACGCCGTCCCGCAGAACCAGCGGCGCTATCTCTTCGTCAATCCTCCTTTCCAACGTTGATCACCTCCAATCTCATCTCCCAATCCTTCCTGCAGATGGGGAAAAGCTGAATCACGCCCTCCCGTTTCCCCAGCCTGCGCTTGATCTTGGACATGAGCTCTTTCTGCTGGCTCCTGGTCAGGCTACCCAGGAACGCGCTGTACTGAATCCGATCCAGCCCGTAGTCCAGGCAAAAATCGGCGATCTTGGTCCTGGTCCCGTCATCCGGGATGTCGTAAACCACAAGGCATCGCATCTACCAGCTCCCCACGAACGGCTCGTAGCCATCCCGTTCGCCGCGCAGGAAAGTCGCCATGTGCCGAGCCTGACTCTGGATCACGCTCTGGAGGGAGAACCTCTTGCCCTCGTATGGAACCCGGCTCTCCAGCCTGTCGAGCACAGCCTTGGCGATCCGACGGCGGAAGTCCATGGTGAGGTGTTTGCTTTCGTCCAGTTCGATCTTCACGCCCTTGTTCACCATCCCCACCATGGTCCTGTCCACCACCTGCTGCCGAAATTCCTCGATCAGGTCCAGGCTGAGGCTCGGCTTTCCGGGGCGATCCGCGTGGAGGAATCCGGCATACGGATCGAGCCCTGCCAGCACCAGCGCCCTTTCGACCTGGCCGTAGAGCACGCCGTAGGCGTAGTTCAGCGTCATGTTGAACGGATCCGCAGCGCCTCGGGTTCGACGGCCGGGCCAGTCCAGGTTGGCCTTTAGCAGGATCTGGATCCCGGCCCAGTAGTGCTGGGCTGCCCGGCCCTCGATGTTCAACAGCCGCTCCCGCACGTCGTCCACGCGCTCACCATCGACGCCGTCTATCTCCGCTTCCAGCCCCAGGATGTCCGGGGCAAGGATCTGGATGGCCTCGAAGACCTCCGGCTCACGCTCCTTGCGGTATTTCGCCATGTACCGCAGGAGATTGGCCTGGTTCCGGAGCTTGCCGGAGACGAACTGCTTTGCCAATGCAACGCCGCGTCGATCCTCGTAGGCCATGAGCTGAGCCCGCCGGGTGGCGATGGTGCCGGTGAGCGCCTGGCTGTAGACGGACGCGTAGGGCTTGCCCCTACCGGAGAGGAAGTAGATGGGGATGCCCCGCTCGGTGCATTCCCGGATGGCGTCGCTGGAGATGGCAACTCCGTTGGAGACCACCAGGATCGCCTCCAGATGAAGCAAAGGCGCTTCCGCCAGCTTTTCCTTACCTTTGAGAACCCTTATCCGTTCGCTGTGCTTGGCGACCATGGAACCGTATTGGTCTACGATTAGGTAACGTATGATAGCCATAGTCATCCCTCCAATGGTAAGACTCGCCATACCAGCCGTTAGCCGGAAGCCGATAGCCGTTAGCTTCACACAGATCCTCACTTCCCATGAACAGTCCGGTATAGAGCGTGCAGCATTTTCATGATTTCGATCAGTTCTCCGTGAATCTCCGAGTAGGTTTCCTCCGACAGATATCCCACCTTCATCGCTATGAGAAGCTGCGTGTCCAGCTCTGCTGCCGACCCGAGGGCTATATCGATGTGATTGGCGAAGGCTTTGTCCGAGTGTCTCATATGTCCTTCTGCAATGTTGGACGCAATGGACACAGATGCCCGTCTGATCTGGTCAGTCAAGCCTCCAAATATCTCCTCCTTGGGAAAGTTCCGTGTCGCACGGTAAACGGTCACAGTGTGAGCAACAGCCCGCTGCCAAACACGGAGATCCTGGTAATTCCTGAGCTTTTGCGTCGCCATGGCACCCTCCTGATAGACTGCAAGTTTTCGACGATATTCAATTTCCGCGCTCCCTGTTAGCCACTCGCCTCCGCGCCAGCTTTTACGGCAGAACCACAACCGCTACCGGCTATCGGCTATCGGCCACCGGCTGCCTGCTATCGGCTATCGGCCACCGGCTATCTGCTATCGACTTCGTACATCCCATTCCCCTTCACCGCGTCCTTGCCCACGTGGGTGAACTGTCCCCAGACGATCCACGGCCAGAAGGGAGACCAGTCGGGAGCACGGAGAACGACTTCGCCCAGGATTCCGCCGATGGGAGAGAGCGACCGCTTGCGGCTGGAATAGCTCCAAACGTCCGCCCAGCGCAGTCGGTTTTCCACCACCTCGACTTCCTCCGCCGACTCCAGGAGGGACTTGAAATCGCCCCAATCCGGGCCTCCTTCGGAGAAGTACTTGCCGAGGTAATCGAGCCGATCGGCCAGGCGCTGGAAGAAGATGCGGAAAGAGAATCCGTCGGGATGCACGATCCGTTTCTTGAAATCCACGCTGTAGGTGAGCCGGGTCGGGGTCAGGAACCGGAGCGTCAGATCGCCCCGAGGGACAGGGAGCGAAGAGACCTGCTGATGGGTGACGGGGATGTCCGGGACGCGGGCCATGTTGCTGGTCGTGTTCAGCACTTCCTGGCTCTGGTGGGTCAGTGGATTTTCGCACCGGGCGGAGAGAAGGCGTATCGTGCCGCGCCTCCATCGGCCGTTCCCCCGGAGAATCCGCCTGCCGAGGCCGCCGCGCCCCATCTCATACACGGCGAGCAGCAGGTACGGGAACACCTGAATCGCCTTGTCGTAGAAAGTGAGTCCAAAGGAAAACCGCTCGCCGGGATGGTATTCGTACACCGTCCGACCGTCCGGCAGCGGTTTCTGGTGGCCGCTTCCCGGCAACGGTGGCTGGATGGTGTACGGGCGCGGGATGTCCCTGCCGCGCCCGGAGCCCGGGTCCATGGTGGAAGTGAGGAACGCCACGGTACAGATGTGGGACAGCGAGCATTCGGAGCAGCTCTTCGCCTTGGGGTTCATGCAGTACATCCGGCGCAAAGTGTGGTAGAAAGCGCCGCGGATGGCGGAGCCCTGATGCTCGTTCAGTTGTACGGTGGTTTCCACCTGCACGTCGAAGATGATCCTGTAAGCCTTGAAAGTTTCCATCTC
>CAZEXY010000133.1:0-3862 GCA_964516345.1 uncultured Anaerolineae bacterium | reverse complement strand
GAAGTACAACGGGCGGCAAAACTGGCAAGGCTGCTGGGGAATCCGGTGCGACTGCGGATTCTGCTTGCACTGAGGGAAGGCCCCAAGTGCGTCACCGAGCTGATGCGGGAGACCGGAAGGACGCAGGCCAACGTCTCGCAGCACTTGATGGTGCTGCGGGCTGCCGGCATCGTCGCATTCGAAAGGGAAGGGATGCGCTCCGTCTACCGCCTGCGCAGCCAAAGGATGGAAGCGCTGCTGGACAAGCTGCTTGCCTTCGCCGAGGAGAGCCACGAACTGGACCGAATCGAGGGGATGGAAAGGAGACCCTGCGTCCCCAAACGGTGCAAATGGTGAATTTCACACCACCCCACGCCAGTCGGCACGGAAAAATCTGGCAGGGCATTGGAGGTATGGAGTGAAAACGGATGAACCGAGATCGGACGTCGGACTGACGACCATTTTCCTTTCTTTCCTGGAAGTAGGCACCGTGGCCTACGGAATGGCAATCCTCCAGAAGATCAAGACGCTGCTGCTGCGCCGGAAATGGATGACCGAGGAGGAAATCGGCGAGGGGCTGGCCATGGTGCAGCTCTACCCAGGCCCCCTGATGCTGAACCTCGTCACCTACGCCGGGTACGAGCTCCGGGGCGTACCCGGCGCTACCTTGTCAACCCTGGGCTTCGTCCTGCCATCGACCGTGATGATGCTGGCGCTTTCGGCAGCATATTTCGCCGCCGGGAAGGTACCGCTGGTGCATACAGCCTTCCTCGGGCTAGACGCCATCATCGTGGGCGTCGTCCTCCAGGTGCTGCTGGATTTTGGCGGCAAAGCGGTAAAAGGCCCCGTAGAAGCCACGATAGCCCTCGGAGCGTTCGCCGCACTGCTGGCCAGGATCAACCCAGTGTGGATCGTGCTGGCGGCGCTGGTTGTGGGCGCAATCTTCATCCGGCCGGGTTCGAAAGCCGACGAATCCCGAGGGAAAGCAGCATCGAGGCGTCCGAAAGTCCGATGGACGAGTATCGGCTTCGCCTTCCTCGTGGTGGCTGGCGTTGTACTCCTTTCGTGGGGGTTGCATTCCCCGACGGGGAAAGCCAGCCTCGCATTCTTCAAAGTCGGCTCCGTCGCTTTCGGCCACGGTCTGGCGATATTGCCGCTGCTGCAGGCCGAGGCCGTAGACGCCCACCACTGGGTGAACATGCGGCAGTTCGCCGACGGCGTGGCGTTGGGGCAGATCACGCCGGGGCCATTCCTGATAACCGCCACTTTCATCGGATACAAGCTCGGAGGGATATGGGGAGGACTGCTGGCAACTTTCGCCATTTTCTCGCCTTCTTTCGTGATGACCCTCGTGGCAGCGGAGGTGTACCAGCACGTGAGGACTCTGAAAGTTGTGAAAGGAGCGCTGGCAAGCGTACTGGCGACTTTCGTCGGACTGATCGCCGTCACCGCCCTATCGCTGGGGCACGCAGGCATCCAGGGACCTCCTTCCATGGTGCTGGCCGGCGCAGCTTTCGTGGGCATCAGGTATTTCAAGCTGGATCTGCTGTGGGTCATTTTGGGCGGACTGGTTCTGTGGCTTGCGGCGATGGCGGTCGGGATCGTCTGAGACCGAAGCAATCGCCCGTGGAGAAGGAAAATGGAGAACAGATCCGATTTCGAGAACGAAACACAACGGTACGCGGTGAGCGTGGTTCGCAACGACGAATCCAGCGCCACAGCGCATGTGCGACAGCATTCTTTCACGGTCAACATCAAACGGGGAGGCGGAGAGGCCGGCCCCAACGCCGCCGAGGTGCTGCTCAGCGCCCTGGGGACGTGCCTCCTCACCAACGTGGAAACTCTGGCGGAGAAGATGAGGATCGAGATCGAAGAAGCAAGGGTGGAAATCGAAGGCGTGCGGCGCAATGTGCCGCCGGGTTTGATCGGAATATCCTACCGCCTGATCCTGAGGAGCAATGCCCCGATGGAAAAGCTGGCACGGCTACATAAAAAAGCCTTCGAGTGGGGCACCGTGACGAACACCCTGGCGAACGGAGTGCCCATCGATCCGAAACTCCTGGTGGAGAAACCGCGGAGATAGCCTCATGGAGATAGCAATCTTCCTGATCATCATTTCCGCCACCATGGTCCTGCTGTTGACCGAAGCCCTGCGCAGCGAAATCATCGGGCTGCTGGTGTTGCTCTCGCTGGGAGCCACCGGCCTGGTCTCCTGGAAGGAAGCCTTCAGCGGGTTCAGCAGCAACGCCGTGATGGCGATGTTCGGGCTGTTCATAATCGGCGGGGCGCTGAAGCAGAGCGGCGTGGCGGGGTGGCTCGGCGACAAACTGGTGGGACTGGCCAGGGGGAACGAAGCCGTCCTCATCGCCATCGTCATGAGCACAGCGGCTGCGCTCTCGGCCATCATGGTCAACATCGGCACGGCGGCGGTGCTTCTGCCGGCCGTAATGGGAGCAAGCCGCAAGACGAAGATATCGCCGAGCCGCCTGATCCTGCCGCTGGGCATCGGCACCATAATCGGAGGCATGATAACCCTCATCGGTGCGACCCCCACCATCATCATGAACGAGTTCCTGGCGTCGGCCTCCCTGCCGCAATTCAAGATTTTCGAACAGGCGCCGCTGATCCTCCCCGCCGTCGTATTGGATGTGATCCTCATCGCCGTCCTCAGGAATGTCCTGCTCCCGACCCGAGAGCCTGAGTACGAGGACGTCATGGAAAAGAGCGGAGCTTTGATCCGGGCATACCGCCTGGAGCACGTGCTGCATGAAGTTGTGGTCGAGCCCGATTCACGGCTTGCGGGCAAGACCCTGCGGGAATGCGCGCTGCGGGAAAAGCACGGGATTTACGTCCTCGGCATACGGCGCGACGGGAACTTACTGCCGCCGCCCGATGCGGAAACGGTTCTGCTGCCGGGGGATCACCTGTTGGTGCGGAGCACTCCTGAGGATCTGGAAGCCGCCAGGGAGCCTTGCGGCCTCAAAGCGCTTCCGGAAGTCACCGGATTTCCGCCCACGCTGCTGCGGGAAGGGTTCCAGATGGCGGAGGTCACGCTGGCCCCCCGATCCTGGTTACAAGGCAAAACAGTGGCGGAGACGGATTTCTACAACCGCTACGGGCTCAGGATTTTCGCCATAGATCACCGGGGCCGGCCGAAGCATACTCACCTGGCCGACCACAGGCTGGAATTCGGCGACGCCCTGCTGGTCCACGGTCGACCGGATAGGATCGCCGCACTGGAGGAAGATCAGAATTTCATCGTGCTGGAGAAAACCAGCCCTGCGGAAACGGGCAGCCTGGCCTTGAAGGAAGCCATCGTCACCGTCGCCGTGACCGTGCTCACCCTGGGAGCCGTTGCCTTGCACCTGCTGCCGCTGGGTGCGGCCTCCGTAGGCGGTGCAACCCTTTTGCTGCTGCTTGGCGTGATGACCATGGAGGAAGCATATCGCTCCATTTCCTGGAAAGTCCTGATATTCATCGGCGGCATGCTCCCACTGGGAGCTGCAATGGTTCACAGCGGCACCTCCGATCTGGTCGGGAGGGAGCTGAGCAGCATCCTCAGCGGCCACAGCCTGTTCTGGCTCTACCTGCTGATAGCGGTGGTCGCCGCACTGGTGGGTCACCTCACATCGAACGTGACCTCGGCGGTGGTCACCATCCCCCTGGCAATTCAGACGGCTTCCCAACTGGGCGCCGACCCGAGGGCTGCGGCGCTGGTGGCGGCCATCGGAGCTTCCAATGTGTTCAGTTCGCCCACTTATCAGGTCAACGTGTTCCTCATGGGCCCTGGCGAATACAGACCGATGGACTTCGTGAAACGAGGTGCCGTGTTCACGCTCCTGGTGATCCTGGCTACGGCTCTCGGGGCATACCTGAAGCTGTA
>CAZEXY010000132.1:0-3931 GCA_964516345.1 uncultured Anaerolineae bacterium | reverse complement strand
GCAGAGACGCAAAGCCTTCTCAAAATATCTCTGCGTTTTGCGCCTCTTTGCGGCCTCGCGTTGAACCGTGGCTCGAGCCATCGGATTGCTGATGAACGCAGATAAAGACAAAAAGACCAGCGAAAATCTGCGTGTATCAGCGTCATCAGCGTCCAGTCATTGACGCAAAGCTTTTAAAATTTCTTTGCGTCTTACGCTCCCTTGCGCCCTTGCGTTGAATTATAGAACGAGCTGGCGGCTTGCGCTCTCGGCGCAGGCTTTAATCCGCAAAGTCAGAGCTGAGCCCCGCAGATGGCCCCATACCCATCGAACTTGAAGGGTAAACTCACTTCATGGTAACCTTCACCCATGCAAAACTGGAAAGATCATCCCGGGAGCTATTTGCTGTACATCAGGCTCACAGAGCCGAGTAGAGTGAAAGTCGGGAGACTCGGCACGTTCGATCTCCCGGCAGGGCTCTATGTTTACGTTGGGAGTGCTTTCGGGCCTGGAGGGTTGAAAGCCCGCCTCGGGCGGCATTTCCGCAGAGTGAAATCGCTTCGATGGCACATAGACTACCTGACAGCCATCGCCGAGCCTGAGGGAGCGCTTGCCGTTCCGTTTGGCAGGCTCGAATCGATATGGGCGTCGAAACTATGCGAGTACCCTGCAGCGGCGATCCCCGTTCCAGGGTTCGGCGCAGGGGACGCGGGCAAGGGAGAATGCGGAACGCACCTTTTCGCCTTCCCGGACGATACCGACACAGCGGAACTGGAGAGATGGCTGATGGAGTACGAGATGTTGTCACCTTTGGATCTGGCACTGGACGATGACGAAAAAGCAGAAGAGGCGGTGCAGGGCCTGGTGGCGAAATTCGAGAGCGAGCTCAAGCCGTACCTGTTCCACTGGCTCGCGTGCGGCGACGCCGATAGAAGGTGGTGGGCCGTTCGTGGGCTGTCGCTCATAGGTGGAAAAGATGCAGAATCGGCTCTGGAGGAAGTGGCCTCTTCCGACCGGGACGAAGGGGTGCGCGCCGGAGCCATCTTCGCACTTGGGGATATGAAATCGGCAGGATCCATCCCGACGCTGATAGATCTCCTGGGCGATCCCGATTCGACGATAAGCAGCTCTGCCGCCGACGCTCTGATCAAGTTGATAGACGCAGCGGTTCAACAGGTGTCGGAAGCCCTTCTGGAGGGTGACGATAGGACGAGAGTGAAAGCGGCTTACATCTTGAAACGTACCAAGCCGGAAGGAGCCGTCAACGCCCTCTTCCACGCCCTCTACGACGACAACTATCTCGTCCAGAGCATGGCCGAGGAAACCTTGCTGGAGATGGGATACCTGAACAATTTCATCGTAATGCCCTGAGAGAGCAGGAGGGAGAATGGACACATCGGAAGAGGAATGGTGGAAAGTACCTTCCGGGCACAAATCCGGGTTCGTGGCATTGATCGGCAGACCAAACGTCGGAAAGTCCACGTTGATGAACACACTGCTGGGGCACAAAGTCGCCATAGTGACCCCAAAACCGCAAACGACCCGAAATACGATGCTCGGTATACTAACCCGTCCGGATTGCCAGATCATCTTCGTCGACACGCCGGGCATCCACAAGCCGCTGCACAAGCTCGGAGAGTACATGGTAGAAGTGGCCTTGCAGACCCTTCAGGATGCCGATGCAATTCTCTGGCTGGTGGATGTGTCGGGAGAGCCTCGAGACGAAGATCTGATCATTTCCAGAAGGCTCGAGGACGTGAGAGGGAAGACGCCAATAGTGATGGCAGGCAACAAAGTCGATCTGATCCCTCCGGAGGAAGTGAACGAAAGGGAGCAGATATTCCGACCTCTTGCACCCAACTCGGTATGGATACCGATTTCTGCCGTTCGGGGGGATGGACTTCAGGAACTCGTATCCGCTTTGCGCGACCTGCTCCCGGAAGGGCCGAGGCTCTATCCGCCGGATCAGCTAACCGATGCACAGGAGCGGTTCATCGCAGCAGAGGTCATCAGGGAGAAAGCACTCCTTTTGCTCCGACAGGAGGTTCCTTACGCTATAGCAGTGGTAGTGAACGAATACAAAGAGCGCAGGGACGACCTGCTCTACATTTCCGCCACCATCTATGTGGAGCGGGACTCGCAGAAAGGGATAGTATTGGGGCAGGGAGGCCGCATGCTCAAGAGAATAGGCACTTCTGCCAGGGAAGAACTGGAAGCCATCACGGGGAAGAAAGTGTTCCTCGATCTCTGGGTAAAAGTTCGTCCACGATGGCGAAAGGACGAGAACGCGCTCAGGTGGTTTGGTTACAAAATTCCCAAAAAGAAAGGTGGAGACAATCGGTCTTCCCGGAGGTAAGCCATGACAGAGATGATGTTTTCCCTCCCAAAAGGATTCGAGGCTTCGGGAGTGTCCGCCGGGATCAAACAGAGCGGCGACCTCGATCTTGCCTTGATTTTCAGCAACGAGGCGGCATCGGGAGCAGCCGTCTTCACCAGAAACGCTTTTGCGGCAGCTCCGGTGATCTACAGCAAGGGTATCATTGCCCGGAACCCCCGCGGACTTCGGGCCGTGGTGATCAATGCAGGAAATGCGAACGCTTGTACCGGTGAGGATGGGCTGAAGGATGCCAGGGAAATGGCAGAAATGACCGCCCGAAAGCTGGGGATTCCCCCTGATTCGGTGTTCGTGATGTCCACAGGCATCATCGGGGTGCCGATGCCGATGGAAAAACTGAGGAAAGGAATCCCTCTGGCCGTGGAGCGTCTCTCTCCGGACGGACTTGAGAGAGCAGCCAGGGCGATAATGACCACCGACACGGTGCCGAAATTCGCCTCAGTGACGCTTTCCCTCGGAGGAGCCGAAGCCACAGTGGCCGGAATAGCGAAAGGCGCCGGGATGATTCACCCGGACATGGCAACCATGCTTTCGGTGATCACGACCGATTTAGCGGTAGAGCCCGATGCCCTTGGCAAAGCACTGAGATGGGCTGTAGAAAGAAGCTTCAATGCCGTGACGGTGGACGGCGACACTTCGACCAACGATACCGTGCTCGTCTTGGCGAACGGTTCGGCTGGCAACGCCGCCATAAATGAGAAAAGCAAAGACTTTCGGGCCTTTGCCGAGGCTCTGCTTTCGGTATCCAGATCGCTTGCCCGCCAAATAGCGAAAGATGGAGAGGGAGCCACCAAGTTCGCCACGATATCCGTGATTGGTGCCCTCAGCAAAGAGGATGCAAAGAAAGCAGCAAAGGCGATAGCAAATTCTCCATTGGTAAAGACTGCGCTTTTCGGAGGAGACCCAAACTGGGGGAGAATTCTTGCCGCCGTAGGTTACTCCGGGGCTCTGGTCGAGCCGGACAAAGTGAGCCTGCAAGTTGCCATCGGAGACGACGAAGAACATGGAGAATACCTGCTCCTCGCTTCCGGAGGCCGGCCGGTTCCTTTCGATGGAAAGATCGCCGCTCGGATATTCTCTTCTGACAGGGTGATTATCGAAGTCGACCTCGGTCTCGGCCTGGAGAGCGCCCTGGTCTGGACATGCGATCTAAGCCATGGGTACGTGGACATAAACGGATACTACCATACGTGACCGTTGCGATCGACTATAGCTCACACGGTAGCGACCAAACGCAACGACGCCATGGGACGTAAGCCGCAGGATATTTTTAGAAATAGGAGTTACGCAGTGGAGCTGGTTTGTCATTCCGAGCTGGTAGGGGCGACCGACCGGTCGCCCCTACTCCTGGCGGCCGTAGGTGCGAGCTGCAGCTCGCACCTACGGGACAGGGAGATGGGATGAGGTTCGAGGTGAGCAGAACGTTTGAACTGCGTAAGTCCTAAGAAAAACACTCTACACCTCTGCTCCTTCGCGACTTTGCGTTGAAGAGATCGCTTCGCCCCTACTGTTTCCGTGGGCAGGCAACGGCGATGCCATAATCTACCTGCGCGGCAT
>CAZEXY010000131.1:0-3938 GCA_964516345.1 uncultured Anaerolineae bacterium | reverse complement strand
GGATGCGGAAATTTGTCAAACCGAGGCTGGCGCGGGTATAATTCCGTTGCACATCGGGGCGTAGCGCAGACCGGTAGCGCGCACGGTTCGGGTCCGTGAGGTCGGAGGTTCAAGTCCTCTCGCCCCGACTCATTGCAGCAAGAAAGGCGGCTCGTGCCGTCTTTTTTGCTAAGGATGGCAAAATCTTCCGGAGAATTCGTCAGGAGAACGACGTTGATCTCGACGATTGTTGTCGTTGCATGTGTGTCTCCAAATGCTCTTCCGCCCCCGCGGGCTGGATATCCCCCGTAGTCACCCGCTGCTCTTGCGGAACTGCCGATTTTACGACAATCTATTGAAACAAGGAGGTTGAAATGGATTTCGAGCTCACCGAAGAACAAAGAATGGTCAGGGACATGGTAAGGGAGTTCGCACAGAAGGAAATCGCCCCCAAAGCCGCTTACTACGACGAAGAAGGTAAGTTCCCTCTGGAAATCATCAAGAAGATGGGCGAACTCGGCCTCATGGGGATCGAAGTGCCGGAGAAATACGGCGGACAGGGCTTGGATACCATCTCCTACGTGCTCGCCATGGAGGAGGTGGCGAAAGCCGACGTTGCGACGAGCACCATCATGTCCGTGAACAACTCCCTGTTCGCCTACGGACTTCTGGATTACGGCACAGAAGAACAGAAGATGAAATTCCTCAAGCCCGTGGCCACGGGCGAAAAGATAGGTGCTTACGCCCTGACAGAGCCTCCTTCCGGGTCCGATGCCGCGAATATGAGGACTATCGCCAAGCTGGACAAAAGCGGAGAATTCTACATCTTGAACGGAAGGAAGAGCTGGATAACCGGCGGGCCTGTGGCCGATGTATTCGTGCTCTTCGCGATGACCGAGCCGGAGAAGAAACATCACGGAGTTACCGCTTTCATCATCGAACCGGGGGACGATCCCGGATTCATTCGTGGGAAGAAGGAACCGAAGCTCGGAATAAGGGGCTCCGATACGTCGGAGATCGTCCTCGAAGATTTCAAAGTGCCGGTGGAAAATGTGCTCGGAAAACCCGGTGAAGGGTTCAAGATAGCGATGCACGTGCTGGATGGAGGCAGGATCGGCATAGCATCTCAGGCGCTCGGCGTTGCAGAGGCAGCGTATGAGATGTCCCGCCAGTACGTACAGGAAAGGCGCGCTTTCGGCAAGGAAATCGGCCGGTTCGAAGGGGTTGCCTGGTACATCGCCGACATGAAGACCCGGATCGAAGCTTCCCGACTGCTCATCTATCAGGCTGCCATGGCGAAGGAAAAATCCAAGGAAACCGGCGAAAGGTACACCTTGCAAGCGGCAATGGCAAAGTTGTTCGCATCCGAAACGGCAATGTGGGTGACGACAAAAGCAATCCAGATCCACGGCGGAATGGGGTACAGCAAGGAACTCCCCCTCGAACGATACTTCAGGGATGCAAAGATCACCGAGATATACGAGGGGACCAGCGAAATCCAGCGGCTCGTGATCTCCAGGATAGAGACCGGCCTCCGAGTAGGCTTCTAAAGGGAACCAAAAGGGCGAGGGAGCGGTCGGTAGGCCGCTCCCATCGTCATCACAGGATCAAACCGGATCATCGCCGCTCCACCGTCACTTCGGCGATGATTGCACTATCGCCTCCGGAAACTTCCTTCGGAGATACGAGCTTCAGCCTTTCTCCCGTCACCGGATCGTACCACCCTATCTCCAACCGATACGTCCCCGGAGGCGCTTTCGGATCCACAGGGATAGCCCACGCTTCCGTCCATACAAGCCCTTTCCGCCAGGAAGTAGAAGGCATCTTACCATCCATGGGTTCGGAATCCTTTTGTCCCCAAAGGAAGTTGCCCTGCGCCATGTTGTAAGTCCTGCCCAGCAGATGGACGAACAATTTCTCAGGACTCCTCGTCGGAGGTCCAGATCTCCAGAGCATGATCACTTTCACTTTGTCGCCTGCTTGAACATGGGGATCTTCGACTTTGTACCCGAGAAGCTTCAAGCCCCCCTCCCATTCGTAATTCGTGCGGGTAAGACCCTTTTCCGGAAGTTCGGACCGCTTCACCTTCCTTTCGAAGATTCTCACATCTCCCAGGGACATCCTGAGCCCTGCAAAATCCAAGGTAACCTCGTGTTTGCCGGGCAAATCTGGAAACGAAACCGGGAACAGCTCACACTCCACTTTTCCCCTGTACGTTCCTTCGAGCCATAGAGTCCCTCCGATGTACAGCCTGAACCTCTTTCCAGTGCCATCAGGACTGCACAGCATCAATGCGGTCACATCGCCCACAAGAGCGCGTTTGATGAAGATACGAGCGGAGGTATCGGGTTCTTCCCTCCGCTTCCGTCTTGGGATTCTTCTGTAGAGGATCAGCATCCTTTCCCCAACCTGAAACGAGACGACCTTGCGCCCTTTCTGATCCAGCCACCTTTCCACCAGGTGCTGTGGATCCATGCGCAACGAATCCGGGGTCTGCACCAGCCAGATCCCGCCGTTCGAATCCCACTTCTTTTCCAGGAACCATTTCACCCATCCCTCCGAGATGCGCTGACCGGAGGGGACACCGACGAAACTGCCGGAATAGTGAGCCGCGAAGACCGGCCAGTCCCTGTCCGTGTGCAGCACAACCAGCTCATCCGCTTCTCTGTCCTTCCTCAAAGCGGCAGAAATGGAAATGAAATCGTCCTTGAGCCATCTGCCGGGATAATAGTTTCGTAGGAAGAACGCGTAGGATCCGAGGACAAGCGCCACAGCCAGGAGCCGGAAGGACCGATTCTCGACGCTCGATATGCTCCAGGCAAGCAGCAACAAGAAAGCCGGCAGAGAGATCAGCATGTACCGAGCCTCCGGCTTCGGTGTGTAGAAGAGGTGCTTGAGTGCGGAGACTCCGTACACCCCGATGGGAGGAACGACGAACCAGAACGCCAGAGAGAGGAAAACCGACATCTTTCCCCTCTTTTTGCGGAGGGAGACGAAAAGTAAAGAGAAAGCAACCAGCGACAGGATGGCCCACGCCCCCGCGACCCATGCCAGCTTTTCTACATTCGTGGAGATTCCCGTGACCATCAAGGTAAAGTATAGCTCAGCGAACTTCCACGCCGGCAGGTGATTGCTGACGGACCAGGTGGACATGTGGGTGTATGCATAAGCAGCCCATGGCAGGGACAAAATCCCCGTGACCGCCTGGCCGATGCCCAACGGGACCAGGCTGCGGAAGTTTCTTTCCGAAACAGCCCAGGCGACTGCGGCGACATCCTGTGCAAGCACCACGAAGATGCTCAGGTACAGGGTATGCAGGGCAAGCCAGGTGAACACGGCATACAGCAAAACATTTCTGCTTTTCCTTTCCTCGAGCCACCTCAGGAAGAACAAAGTGGAGAAGCACAGGAGGAGAGCTGCCAGTTCGTACATGCGCATTTCCTGGCTCCACCATATGGCGAAGACGTGCGTGGCAAGGAAGAGTGACGCAATTGCTCCGGCAACCCATCCCCCTACTCTGCGCCCGAAATACCCTATCGCGGCTATGAAAAGTGTTCCGACCCAAACCGAGAAGAACCGCAGCGCCCAGGCGCTTTCCCCAAAGCTCCACCTCCACACCTTCAAAATCCAGAAGTAGAGCGGCGGATGCACGTCGGATCCGGTCCACCGGGCAATTTCCAGGAAACTCTTGCGGGAAGCCCACACGGAAAGACCTTCGTCCCACCAGATGCTTTTGTCGCCCAGCAAGTACAATCTGAGGAAGAATCCGATCAAGATCGAACCTGCGGCAGCGAGAAGAAACAGGTTTCTACCTCTTTCCCTTTCCATCGTTACCTTCACCCAACCATCGCTTCGCGGAACGATTGTAACACGCACTGCATCCGTGCGTCCGACGACGGACTGACAGCCTGTGCTACAGGTTCAACGCGAGGACGCAAAGAGGCGTAAGGCGCAGAGAT
>CAZEXY010000130.1:0-3992 GCA_964516345.1 uncultured Anaerolineae bacterium | reverse complement strand
ACACTCTGCGTCTCCGCGCCCCTGCGTCCAACGGCGAGTGCTACAAGTTCAACGCAAGGAAGCAAAGAAGCGTAAGACGCAGAGATTTCTAGAAAAAACTTGGCGGCTTTGCATCCTCGCGTCTTTGCGTTTTGGTTATCCTCCCGCAAGCTGGCAGTACGCGCCACGGCTCTGAGTCAATGATTGGACGCTGATGGACGCTGATGCACGCTGATTTTCGCTGATCTTTTTAGCTTTATCTGCATTCATCGGCGTGAATCTGCGTCCCATTCCCTCACCGATCCGGCGAGCGCTGACGGTTCGCTCCGTGCCGGCATCTTTTGCCGCATGTTTACGGTGGTGATAGAATATATCCGAAAGCAACCGCTATCCATCAGTACGGAGATGATCATGAGCCCTGTGTTCGTAAGAAAACCTGACCTGAGAGAGCTAAACGCCTGCTACTCCCTCGATGGAGGGTACGAAACGGAGTACATATGGCAGCTGCGCCGTGAAATTTCACGCGGCTCCATATCGGTCGCCCTTCAGAAAGTACGACTCCCACGGGTACTCAAAGTAAGATCCCCCATCATCGGAGAAATCATATCAAGCCACTGGGATCAGGGAAGCGTCCTCGTTGCAAAAGAGGGCACGCAGGTATGCGGTTTCATAGACATCGGCATGGACAACGAAGAACGCACAGGCATCGTGGAGTATCTCATCGTCGACAGGCCTTTCAGACACAGAGGGATAGGCTCGCGATTGATATCCGTCGCAAGAGATTTCGCCGCTTCAGAACTGAAGCTCGAAAAGCTGCTGGTACCGGTCCCGAGCAAGAACTACCCGGCGACCATTTTCCTCGAAACCAACGGCTTCGAATTCGCGGGATACAGCGATTTCTATTACAGAACCGGAGACGTAGCTTTGTTCTTCGGGGCATCTTTGACGTAAAATGGTCTGGCAAAAGATCCTTTTCTTCACGAACTTGGTTTTCTCGAGCGCCATATTGATCCTTGCTTTCTCGCTGTTTCTCTACCTCCTCTTGCGCACCACCCGAACGGCGCTGACGCAGAGTCTTGCCATTCTTTTCCTTTGCGTGACGGTGGTCTACGGAGGAGATTTCCTGGTGAACCAGGTAACAACAAGACCCGCCGTCCTGCGGTGGCTCAGGTTCCAGTGGCTTGGAATCGCTTTCGTTCCGGCGGCTTACTTTCACTTTGCCGAGGCGGTACTGGAAACAACCATGCCTCCCCGAAAGCGCAGACGATTCCTCGTAGCCTTCAACTACTTCGTAAGCGCAGTGGTATGGCTCCTCGCCTGGTTCACAGACCTGATAGTGTACGACGGGAACGTCAATCCCCCCGTGAGCCAGCTTTCGGCCGGCCCTTATTTCTGGGTGTTCGTCGTCTATTTCTTCGGCACGCTTCTCCTGGGCTTTGCAATGATCTACAACGTCCGAAAGAAGTACCACTCGGACACGGTGCGCAGGCGATTGCTTCGCCTGGCCCTTTCCTTCGCAGCTCCGGGAATCAGCGTGTTCCCGTACCTCGCGGTCGCCGGCTCGAGGCATTACCTGAGTCCAGATCGCGTTCTGCTGCTCTCCCTGGTCGGGAACGTCGGAATCGGATTCATGCTGGTGGTGATGGCATACACCGTGAGTTACTACGGGATTCTCACCCCGGACAGGGTGATAAAACACGATCTGGTGGAATTCCTTCTCAGAGGGCCGTTCGTCGCAAGCATCCTCATTGGAATCGTGCTGTCAACGCCGGTGATCAGCCAATTGATCTCAATGCCCCCCCTGGTGACCGCAGCACTCGGAGTGGCGATCGGAATCATCGTGATGGAAGTGCTGATCGAGTGGACGAAACCTCTGATAAACTGGATAGCATACAGAAAGGACTGGCAGGAGATATCCTGGCTCGATCAGGTCGACAGACGACTGCTGACAAGCGCCGACTTGAAGCAGATAATGGAAGGGGCTCTCATCGGCCTCTGCGAGACCACAGGAGCGATCGGAGGCTTCATCTCCGTGTTCACCGACAAAGGACTGCGAACGGAATCCACCTGCGGGGATATAGGGAGCGACTTCGAGCGGTTCCTGTCCCAGGGCGATCTCCCGACCCTGCTGGAGACAAAGCCCAACGGAACGAGCATACGGGGTGGGGAACGGCTGTTCGTATCCTACGATGGCTACCTGCTGATGCCGCTCCGCACGAGGGAGAGAGGCGAAGTCTTGGGGATCATAGGGCTCCGGGTGGACGGCAAACCGGAACTTTCCCCGGGGAGCATCGAAACGATGCGCGGGCTGGTACAACAAGTGGAACGGGCCATAGAGGACAGACTGATCCAACAAGGGATATTCCTTGCCCTTCAGCGCATCATGCCTGATATCGAAAGGGTGCAAAGGTGGCGAAGGAGCATCCTCTATCGGACTTCCGGAAGCTCCCTGTCTCAGGAAAACTACACAGCGGGTGAGCTCGATATCACTCCAGAGTTCATGCAATGGGTCAAAGATGCCCTTGCCCACTACTGGGGCGGACCTAAGCTGCAGCAAAGCCCGCTTCTGCGCCTAAAAGTCGTGAGCGAGGCCGCCAGAAAAGAAGGCACACCCATAAAAGCCCTGAGGAGGGTCTTACAGCAAGCCGTGGAACAACTGCGCCCCGAAGGGGAGAGGAAAATGACCGCCCCCGAATGGGTGCTTTACAACATCGTCGACCTCAAGTTCATACAGGGGAAGAGGACGAAAGAAGTCGCCGACAAACTTGCCATGAGCGAATCCGACCTGTACCGAAAGCAGAGGATCGCCATAGCAGAGGTGGCAAGAGCACTCGCACAGATGAACGCACAGGGGAGCTCCGGAGAAAATGCCAACGAACCGGAAGGCTCTCGATAGCCACCGTCGGGCCGATCTACCTCCCCAGCAAGATCAGCGGGTTTTTGTGGATGTTGTGGTAACGTATCTCGAAATGAAGGTGAGGCCCCGTGGAATGGCCTGTGCTCCCGACTGAACCAATCCGCTGGCCCTTGCCAACCGACTCCCCTTTCCTGACAAGAATGGAACTCAGGTGGGCGTAATAGGTGCGATAGCCGTTGCCGTGATCGATTATGACAAGTTTACCGTACCCCCAGTTCCAGCCCTCGCTGGCGAACACCACATATCCGGAATCGGCGGCCACCACAGGCGTGCCTATGGGAGCTCCGATATCGATGGCTTTATGTCCACTCCAGAACCGCTGAGTTATCCTGCCGTTCGTGGGCCAGATGAACCGTCCGGTGCCCCTCTTGGCCCCCTTCGGAATCCTCACGTTGGGAATGTGAACTATCTGAGGTCGAGGAGGCTTCTTTCCTCCGGGCACTATTATCTTCTGACCGACCTTCAAAGTCGGATGATCCTTATCCAGATGGTTGAGCTCGAACGATACGATGGCATCGGGGCTGACCTTGTACTTCTTGGCGATGGACTCGATGGTATCGCCTTTCTTGACCGTGTGGTAAACCCCGGAAACCGGCAAGATGACCAGAGTCTCCCCCACCCTCAAAAGATCCGGGTTCCCCTGTAATTTGTCGTTAGCCCATAGGATTGTGTGAACCGATATCCCGAACTTGTCTGCAAGGGCAAAAACGTTGTCGCCCGGTTTGACCGTGTAGGTAATAACCCTGAGCCTGGGTCGATCGGGTATGATGGTCACCGGGCTGGCCACCCGCTGCAACACGTTCGCGCCAAGGTTGGCCGGGCCTCCGTGATCCTCCCAGGAAATCTGGGGGTTCTCCGGCACAGAGCCAGAGAAGGGAGGGACGAGGCTCATGTTTTCATGCACGAGCAGTCCAAATATGCCCTGTGGGGGAATCCCTGCGTTGTCGGTTCTGGCCGCTCCGGCGGAAGAGACACCAAGAACAAAGAAGAGAGCAGCGACGACAACCGCCACAGAGCAGATCGCAGTTCCACGTAAAATCCTGTGCAAAGAAGAAACAGATTCCATACGGCCTCGCTCCACCGGTGTTCCCCTCCC
>CAZEXY010000129.1:0-4018 GCA_964516345.1 uncultured Anaerolineae bacterium | reverse complement strand
AGGCATCGCACCCCAGGCACACCGTCAGATCCATCACCATTCCGTATCGTGCCATGATTTCCTACCTCCTCAGACCTTTTCCACGCGCACGGTGAATTCGTTGGCGCGGAACGAACCGACCACTGCATCGTGTCGAAGCGGCACGAGCCGGTTCAGTGGAACGCCTTTGTTGAAACCGAAGCTGAGTTTTGCGTTCTCCATTCCGAAAGGCGCCAGCATGAACACCGTGTCGGGGCGGATTTTCTCGGTGAGATATGCTTTCATCACGACATTGTGGTCCGGCGCGATGGTGTTGACTACCCGCACCATGTCGCCGTTGGCAATGCCGAGCTCTCTCGCTTTCCTGGCGTTGATCCACAGCCCGAACCGTTCGTCCGGCATCGTTTCTGCGATGGACATCAGCAGCGGGTTGTTGGCCGTCGACGTGTAGGACATCAGCGGGGTCTTGCCGTGAGCGAAGAAGAACTCGTTGCCGGAAGGCTTGTCCGTGTCCTTCATCCCCTCTTTCCATTGAGGCGGTACGTAAGTCGTCAGCGGATTCCAGAGATCATTGGGCCCATATTCCTTCACGAATCCTGCAAACAGCAGGCTGTAGATCTCGAGCCTGCCGGATGGGGTCGGCGCCGGGTATTTCTCCGGTATTCGGGCTTCCTTCAGGTTCTCCTCCCCTTTCTTGAAGGTCAGTACGCCTTTGGTCATCAGTTCCTTGCGGATCTGTTCCTCCGGCATCTTCGTCTCCTCGGCGATCATCCGCACGCCGACGTTGAGGAGCGCCTCGCCGAACCGCTTCGTCTGACCCTTGGCGAACTTGCCGACCTCTTCCTGCACGATCTTGATGTCCCAGCCCATGAACTTGGAGAGGATGCCCCAGAACATATCGCCCTGGCCGAATTTCTCGGCGATTTCCCACATCTGCCTGACCATGTGCCTGGAGTCGATGCCGGGAACTTTCTGCACCGGATTCCTGGTGACCACCGCCGTGTCCGGCGACATCCCTGCTTCGAACACCAGGTCGGCCCTTTCCAGGTACGTCAGGTCCGGGAGGATCACGTCGGCGTAGAGGGTGATGTCCATTGGCGCTATGTCGGAAACCACCACCAGATCGAGCTTGTCGAAAATCTCCTTGTATTTCTTCTCGTCGCCGAAGGAGCGCATCAGGTTGGCGGCGAAGGAGAACAGCGCCCTGAACCGATACGGTTTCCCGTTGTACTGGAGCTTCCCCATGGCGGCTTCGTAGAGCCCCATGTCGCCGAAGAGTGTGTACGCCACCCCGAGCTTCCCTTCCTTGAACCGGTTCTGGCTCCACACGTAGTTAATGGAAGGATGCTTGTGCGGGAAAGCGTCCGGGTTGTCGAAGAACATCTTCTTCGACATCATCGGCATCATCAGTCCGGGGGCGGAGGAGGGCTTCTTGCCCGCCCTTATCGTCTCCCAGAATTTCACGACGCTCTCCCGATATCCGCCAGCGAAATTCCAACCGCCTTTGGTGTCGATCCGACCCATGAGGGCCATGATGATCCCCTGAGCCTTGCGGAACTGGACGGTGTTGGCGTACCGTGCGCCGTACCAGCCGGGCTCGATGAGGGGGTACTTGGCCGAGAAGAATGTGTCGAAGATCTCTTTGATGGTGTCGGCGGAGATGTCGGTGATCTTAGCCGCCCAGTCGATGGTGTAGTCCTTGACGGATTCCTTCAGCGCCTGGAAGACCGTCACCACCGGCTTGCCGTCGAGCTTCAGGTCGGCGGGAACCTCCAGCGCGGGCTGAATGTCGTTCCCTTCGATGTCCTTCAGGTTGCTGCCGGTGTGCGCGGGGACTTTCACCACTTTCTTCGATTTCTCGTCGTAGACGTAGAAGAGCTTCGGCTGCCCGCTCTTCTCGTCCATCTCCATGGCGGGCATGACCATGCCTTTCGTGGAGAATGCCAGGAATGGAGCGTTGGTGAAGCTGCGGGTGAATTCGGCGTCGTAGTGCTTGCCGTAGATCGTCTCCCGGAGCATCGCCAGGATGAACGCGGGATCGGTGCCCGGCTTGATGGGTACCCATTTCGTTGCCTTGGCTCCCAGTTCCGAGAGCCTCGGGTCGAGGACGATCACCTTTGCTCCCTTCGCCAGGGCCTTGGAGAACCGCACCGCCCGCCCGGTGGCGATGCCGGAGATGGATGCGTTGCTCCTCATGGCCAGGATGACGTCGGCGTTCTCGTAGTCGGAGATGGTTTCGTCGTGGACGTTGAAGTTACCGGTCAGTGCGTCCAGCCCCAGGTGCTCGGAGGAAACGCAGTGCTGGAGCGGCGTCCCCAGGATGTTGGGGCTTCCCATCGCCAGGGAGAATGCGATGACCGGGGGACGGTACATGGCGCAGGTGATCCAGCCGCCTGCGACCACGATCTCGTAAGGCTGGATTCCTTTCTCCTTCATCTTCCTGGCGATGTAGTCGTACGCTTCGTCCCAGGAGGCCTCCCGGAATTTCCAGGTTCCCCGCTTGCTTCCTTCGACCCGGATCAACGGCTTTCTGATGCGGTCAGGGTTGTAGGTCCGGAGCACGCCGGACTGTCCTCTGGCGCAAACCTTACCCAGGTTGTACGGATGGTAAGGATTGCCTTCGATCTTGACCGCCCGCTCCACACCTCCGACTTTCTTCACGGCGTACTGGATGCCGCAGGTGTTAGAGCACATGGTACACACGCTTGGCCGCCATTCAGCGCCGACGGTGATGTTCTGGGCATGCTTCTTGCCGTCCCTCGTCCAGCGAGGTGCTTTGAAGATATCGCTTATCCCGCCGGAGGGACGCAAGAAGAGCATCCCGGCACCGGCCGCGGCGCTCCCCTTGAGGAAATCACGTCTTGTAATCTCTTTTCTCATAACTCCCCTCCATACAATGAGGTTCAAAATTTGAATGACGAACGGTTGGTAATTTTCGTTGAAGCTGAATCACTTGAGACAGAGAGTAGTAGGGAACTGATCCACTTGCGGAGGATCGTGATTGCATCCACTTCCTTTTTTAGAAAAATCGCACTGGTGGAGCATCCTCGCCAGACCCCTGTAAATTGTGTTGTGGAATATCTATACAATCCAATTTCCAAAAACAGTTTACTCGAATGCGCCGACCCGTGTCAAATTATCGTACGGGAATCGGCCGGTGGTATAGATTCACTGCAGGAATCGACGAAATGTAACCTGGGCGCTTTTCCTCGCGTCATATACAGCGAGAACGGAAATTGCAGGTAGAGACCTGGACAAACTTTTAGGGAGGTAATTTGAAGATGAAAACCAAACTTTACATTGCTATTCTTGCCATCGTAGCCTTTGCCATGGTTATGGTGGCAGCGCCCGGACACACTTTTGCAGCAGGCACCACCGATGCAGGTTCGATAGTTGCGCTGGCTTCGCAGACCGAAAGCGACGCTGCTGCAAAGACGCCGAATCCCGATCAGGCCAATCAGCGTGTGGACAATTCGGAAGCGACCACCCTTCGGCTTTCCGACGACATCGGTACGATGGCCGATAGGATACTGACTACGGAGGGGCAGATAGGCGTGATGGCCGACAGGATTGTAGTGAGCGAGGAGATGATCAAGGACGGCACCCTTCAAACGGAGGAAAATGCTGGAGGACTATCCCGGTAACCCGGAAAAGATGTGGATGGTGTGAGCGGCACCCTGTGTAAGAAGCAGGGTGCCTTTTTCTTTTCCCTTTGTTGTTAGGAGTTACGCAGTTGAGCCGGTTTGATTCCTTTCTTTGTCATGCCGAGGCTGTTGGATAGGGGGCAAACTGCATGTTGAATCTTGTAAAGTCACACCGTCCTATTGTCTCGAAAAGTTGTACCGGTTTTGACGGCAAAGGAGGGTAAATGCCACTCCAATCTGGAGCGGAAAGCCATTTGGTGAATCGCTGGGTAGGCGAGGGCACTGCCCTCGCCTACCCAGGAGAATCCTGACTCAGCGGGATTCTGCCCCCCACCGGAATGACTCTGTGAAACTTGCCCCGGTACGACTTTATTGGACTCGACACAGCAGCTGGC
>CAZEXY010000128.1:0-4143 GCA_964516345.1 uncultured Anaerolineae bacterium | reverse complement strand
GGAGGCCCAGATGGCGCACGAACGCGATGTGTTGATAATCGGCGGTGGAGTGATAGGACTCTCCATCGCTTATTATCTTGCAAAGGGCGGCGCTTCCGTGACTGTGGTGGATAAAGCGGAAATCGGCTCCGGCAGTTCCAGGGGAAACGCAGGCTGGATTGTCCCGAGTTACAGCATCCCGATAGCTTCACCACATTCCATCGAAAGCGGCGTGAAGTGGTTGCTCGATCCATCGAGCCCGTTCTACGTCAGGCCAAGGTTCGATCCGGCGCTCGTCTCCTGGCTATGGAAGTTCGTCTCCGCGAGCAGGTATCCCGGCATGATGCGCAGGATCCCCCTGCTTCGTGATCTGAACCGGGCGAGCCTCGCACTCACCGAGGAAATGATAGATCGGGAGGGCATCCGGTGCCATTACCGTCGGAGCGGCGTGCTTACGTTGTTCACCTCGACCCTGGAAGCGAGAACCGGAGAAGAGGAAGTCGAACTGCTCCGGCGGTTTGGCATACGAATCGACATGCTGACCGGAGAAGAAGCTGCTCAGAAAGCCCGGATTGCTTCTGACGATGTCATCGGAGGGATGTATTCTCCCGAGGATGCTTATCTCGATCCATACGCTTTCCTGACGCAACTGGCGGATAAACTGGTCGGCGCAGGGGTGGAGGTTCGGACCGATTCTCCCGTCACTGGATTCGATACCGGAAACGGAAAGGTGCTTGCCGTGAGGACGAAGGACGGACTTGTCCGGCCCGATCTGGTGGTGCTGGCCTCCGGCGCATGGACGGCTCCAACTGCGAAGAGACTTCGGCTTTCTCTGCCGATACAGCCTGCGAAAGGCTACAGCATCACTGTGGACAGACCTGAGGGGATTCCCGACGTTCCGATGATGCTCGGAGAAAGCAAAGTGGCGGTGACCCCCTTCGAAGGCAGGATTCGTTTTGCAGGCACCCTCGAGCTCTCCGGTATGAACCTGGAGATCGACCTCCGAAGGGTGGAAGCCATCAGATCGGCCGTAAGCAGGTATCTGGAGATCGAAGTCCCGGAGCTTCGGGATGCAGAGATTTGGGCTGGCCTCAGGCCATGCACTCCGGACGGTGTGCCGATGATAGGCTGGTCGAAGCGCTGGAGCAATTTGATCGTAGCGTCGGGACATTGCATGTTGGGTGTATCGATGGGTGCAGTCACCGGAAAGATCGTGGCGGATATCGTTGCGGGGGAGGAACCGGGGTTCGACATGGATATGCTCGCCCCAGAGCGGTTTTCCGGGTGAAGATTCCGAAGGAGTTGAAAATGGGAAAGAACGTTGCTTTTGTTCTGAGCGGCGGTGGAGCGCGTGGGGCGTTGCAGGTGGGAGCGCTGAGGGCCTTGCTCGAGGAGGGGATCGAGCCGGACATGCTCGTCGGCACCTCCATAGGAGCCGCCAACGCGGCTTTCTTTGCCTTCGACCCTTCGATGGATCAGTTGAAGGAAATGGAGAAAATCTGGGCTGAAGCTGAAAAGGCGAATCTCTTGCCCCACGATTTGTTTCGACTTTCTGTCAGAGTGGTTGTGAACAGGTTCAGAGGAAGGCCTAACAGGAAAGCTATAGAATTTCTCAGGAGCCACATGCCCGACCCGAAGATCACGTTCGGCGACATAAAGAAAGTGAGGTTGTACGTGGTGGCCACAGACCTTCACCACGGGCGTCTCAGGCTTTACGGGGTGGATCCAAAGGAAAGGGTGCTCGATGGCGTCCTGGCGTCCACTACACTCCCTCCATGGATGCCGCCGATCCCCGGAGAGGACGAGATACTGATGGACGGCGGTCTCGTGAGCAATCTGCCGATAGAGCCGGCCATCTCTCAAGGGGCTACCGAAATCTATGCCCTCGATCTTTCGGAGCCGCGAGCCGTGGATCCCCACCAGCGAGGGTTCGGGCCGCTGCTTTCGAGGATGATGAACGCCGTAGAGCAACGGGTCATACACCTCGAAATCAAGCTTGCCGAAGCTTACGACGTGCCGGTACACAGGATCCGCCTTCGGTCGAAAATACCTGTCGAGGTTTGGGAGTTCGACAGGTATCGGGAACTGATTCCCCTCGGCTACGAAATCACGAAGGAGTATTTGGAAGGACACCAGCTTGGGAGAAGCCACGGCAAGAAGTCGATCGTCCCGGGATGGCTCCGGCTGTGAGGGAGGCGGGCTCCGATGCAGCCGTCCGCCTCACCCGACTTCGAGCACTATTTTCCCGAATTGCTTCCCTTCCTCCAGCAGTCTCTGTGCTTCCTTCGCCTGGGCAAGCGGCATTATCCTGTCCACGACAGGGACGAGCTTTCCTTCCCACACGAGGCTCATCACCTCTTTGAAATCCATGGCTGTGCCCATGGTAGAGCCGATGATGCTGATTTGTTTGGTGAAGAGGTATCGGATGTCTGTGATGGCTTTGGGACCGGAAGTGGCTCCGACCGTGACAATGCGGCCTCCTCTTGCCAGCGCCTTGATGGATTGCGTCCAGGTAGCCTGCCCCACATTGTCCACCACCACGTCGACTCCACGTCGGTTGGTCCAGAGCCAAGCTGCTTTGGCCCAATCCTCTTCCCGGTAGTTGACTACGACATCGGCGCCCAGGGCTTTCGCCAGTTCCATTTTCTCCGGAGTGCTGGTGGCTGCGATCACCTTTGCTCCGGCCATCTTGGCGATCTGGATCGCCATGCTGTTCACACCTCCGCCGGCGCCTATCACTGCCACGGTTTCCCCGGCCCGAAGGCCTGCACGCTTTAGCATTCTCCAGGCTGTCAGGGAGACGAGACACGCTGCGGAGGCTTTGTCCATCGGGAACCCGTCCGGAACTTCCAGCAAGTTGCGTGCAGGCACTTTGACGTATTCAGCGTAACATCCGGCCGTGGTCTCACCCAGAATTCCGTAGTGGATGCACATGCTCTGTTCTCCCCGGAGGCAATATTCGCACTTTCCACACCACAGACCGGGGTTCGCCACCACGCGTTGCCCTTCTTCCCACTCGACCACGTCCTCCCCCACGGCGGCTATCGTCCCGGAAACGTCCGACCCGGGGATGTGAGGCTTTGGGAGGTCGAGGCCGGGCCATCCTTTCCTGACGAAGATGTCCAGATGGTTCAGAGAGCAATACTCCACTCGGATGACCACTTCTTCCGGCCCCGGCTTCGGATCGGGCAGCTCCACCGACTGGAGTACGTCGAGATCGCCGTGTTCGTAGAACCCTATCCCTTTCACGCTGCACCTCCTCGTGCCTGGTTTTGAGAGAAGCCGAATTTACGGATGGTGAAAAGCGCTACGAGCTACGAGAATTCTTTCCTGTAAAGCTCTGCCATCTCTTTCACGTTCCTGGTGGTGGTTCTGGTGTGTTCCATGATTCTGCGGATTATCTTCCTTGCGGTCCAATCTTCACCCCGGTGTTTCGTGATCCTGTCGAGCTCCTCCGGCGTGGCGTTGCGAAGTCTATCGGTCAACCTTTTGCGCATGGTCTGCAGGCATTCCATCAGGTCGTCCGGACAATCCTCCAGCTTCCTGACCAGATGCCATTGATTTTCGGCTGCGTCTCGAAGCATTTCACTGATGGAAGGATAACCGGGGTTTGGTTTCCACTCGAGAGCTTCTTTGGGCAGAGAAGCCACAGTCTCCATCAGTTCGTCCCAGAGCACCCCCATCCATTGAATATCCCTATCCCGCTCGCAGATTCGCATTGGCACGTAATCGCTGGGCAGGGTTGGGCCTTGCACTTCTTTGATCACAAACTCGACCGGCTCGTCTCTGGATGGAAGATGGGATTCTCCGCTTTGCCTCAAGAGGGATAGGTAGGCATCGAGGTTCTCTTTGAGCTTTTCGATGGTTTCTTTCCTGGTGCGGCCTTTGGCCACACACCCCGGGAGGTCTGGCAGGTACGCTATGTACCCCTTTTCCTCTTTGACGGTCTCCTGATCTGTTCTTATGTAAACTGTGTAAGTAGCCATCGCGGCCTCCTTCTCGTTTCTCGCCGGGTACATTTTACCAGGATGGGTACTTTGCCAACAAATCCCCTACCGGGTGAGGTCGTGGCGCTCGCGGGAAAATAATCAAAACGCCATCACTCTCTCTCCGATCTCAGAACTTGTCTTCTCGGGCATCTTGTGAGGACGACGTGAGCGATCT
>CAZEXY010000127.1:0-4171 GCA_964516345.1 uncultured Anaerolineae bacterium | reverse complement strand
TTGGACGAGATTTCTGCTGATTTGTTGCTGTCTTTGGGTGATCCACCTGGTAACGATCTGTTGACCTATTACACTTTTTGACTGCGTGGGTGGAGCCCCCAGTTGCCGTGTAGATGGGCCGATACCGCCATCGCTTTGCCGCCTCGCTTCGATCCTGTATAATTCGGTTGAAATCTATCAGGAGCTACGCAATCGAGCGGCTGAGAGGGCGAGCTGCAGCTCGTCCCTACGGAACAAGGGAGATGGGATGAGGTTCGAGGTGGGCAGAACGTTTGAACTGCGTAAGTTTTATCTCCCGGATAGGCGAGGGCACTGCCCTCGCCTGCCCGGCAATTCACCAAACGGCTTTCTGCTCCAATCCGGAGTGGCTGTTTGCCGTTCCTTGCAAGCAAAACCGATATGACTTTTCGGGACAATAGGTGCATAGCTCCTGTCTGTGAATCTTTGGGCTTGGAGGTCTGATGCGGACGATTTCAATTGTGCAACTCGGATTTGGCGGCGTCGGGAGGGCGCTTGCAAAGCAGGTAGTCGGTCTCAGGGAATGGCACAGGGGCAGGTATGGGGTGGAACTACGTTACGTTGCCCTTTGCGATAGCAACGGCGCGATAGTCGATTCTAAGGGGATACCCGACGACATCGTTCTGGAAGCGGTCGAAAGGAAGAAAGCAGGAGAAGGCCTCAAAGATCTTCCCTACGGGTATCTCCAATCGGATGCGTCGGCTGTGGTGGACGTGGCCGGAACCGACGATACCGTGGTGGTGGATGTAAGCGCATCGGAAGAAACTCTACCAGCTCTCCTGCTTGCAGTGAACCGAGGGTATGGGGTGGTCACGGCGAACAAGAAACCGTTGGCCGGAGACATGGGCAGTTATCGGAAACTCAAGTCGGCCCGGTTCTTGCGATACGAATCGACGGTTGGATCCGGGTTGCCCGTGATAACGACCCTGCACAGGCTCTTACGGAGTGGGGACAGGATTTTCCGGATCGAAGGTGCCCTGAGCGGCACATTGGGCTACCTGATGACGCAGATTCAAAAAGGCGAAAGGTTTTCGAACGCCGTTCGTGAGGCGTACAGGCTTGGGTTCACCGAGCCTGACCCCAGGGACGATCTGGGAGGTGTGGATGTTGCGAGGAAGGCGTTGATACTGGCAAGGGACATGGGGTACGAGCTATCGATGGAAGACATTGCGCTGGAGCCTTTGTATCCATCGAATTTCAACAAGCTTTCGGTGGCCGAATTCCTGGACGCCATCGAAGCGCTCGATGGTACGTTCGAGGAAAAGGTGCAGGAGGCCAGGGCTGGGAACCAGGTATTGAGGTTTGCCGCCTTCGTCAATCCTGAAGGCGTCAGGGTTGGGCTCCAATCCGTACCGGATGGTTCGCCGCTGGGGCGACTGCAAGGGAACGACAATTTGATAAGCTTCTACACTTCCTGCTACGATCGTACCCCTCTCGTAATCCAGGGCAGAGGTGCAGGGGTCGAAGCGACGGCTTCGGGGGTTCTTGCGGATATCATGGAATTTTGACCGAGATGCCGACCCGTTCGGGGGGATGGAATGGGGCTTTTTTCTTATTACGAAGGTGATTCCTTCATACACAGGCTGAATCCAAGCATCAAGCTGCTGTCCGTGTTCCTGGTGGTGATTCTCCTGACGCTTGCTCAGGATCCGTACACGCCGGGGATTTTCCTGGCGCTCGTCGTCCTGGTGCTATGGCTCGTTGCCCGCATACCGCTGAAGGTGATCCTCGAATCCACTTGGCCTCTCTTGATCTTGACGATACCTTTCTTCGTCTTCAACACGCTGTATTTCGATATCGGCAAGGTGGGCCAGCCGCATATCTGGTTCCGGTTAGGCCCGTGGGTCGTCGCAAGGGAAGGCGCACTTTCCGGACTTGCTCTTTCCCTCCGGATACTGGCGTTCATAGTTTGCTCGCTTTTCTTCGTGGTGACCACGGATCCTTCGGATTTCGCCTTGAGCCTGATTCAGCAGGCCCATGTTCCGTATCGGTTTGGTTACGCCATCCTGGTGGCGTACCGATTCGTTCCTCTGTGGACGGAAGAGCTGGAGACCATACGTGCGGCTCACAAGGTCAGGGGAGTGGGAAAACGCAGCGGATTGAGGGGGCAGTTGCGGGAGTTGCAAAGGTACGCCATACCGTTGCTCGCCAGCGCCATCAGGAAATCGGAAAGGGTGGCGATAGCCATGGACAGCAAAGCGTTTGGCTCTACTCCCAGAAGGACCTACTATCGGAAGCTTCACGTCCGGAAAGCCGATTGGGCGTTTCTGGCCGCCGTGTTGATATCACTGGCAGTGATCTTCCTTTCCCTGAAATCCTTCGGCCTGACTGCAGGATTTGGAGCGATACCGGAATGAACGATCTGGAGGCCGTCAGACTTCTTGGGGTGAAGGTTCACCTCGTGACGCGCCGGCAGGCCTTGCAGGTGATGTCCGGGTTCGTCCGATCCGGCGATCCCCATCAGGTCGTGACCGTCAATCCGGAGTTCGTGATGACTGCCAGGAAGAATAGGGATTTCGCCCGGGTGCTCGAAGAAGCGGATCTGGCGATACCCGATGGGATCGGGCTCGTCCTGGGAAGCAGGTTGATGGGCAGGCCCATTCCGGAGCGTGTGGCAGGTTCCGATCTGGTGCCGGAGCTGGCGAGGCTTTCTGCGGAGAACGGCTGGAGGATATTCCTGCTCGGGGCGGCTCCGGGAGTAGCCGAAAGGGCCGCCGGAGTGCTCACCGAACGATTCCCCGGATTGCGCATAGCAGGGACTTTTGCCGGTTCCCCGAGGCCGGAGGACGAGAGAATCATCATCCCGATGATAAAATCGGCGCGGCCGGACATTCTCTTCGTGGCTTATGGGGCTCCGGCGCAGGATCTGTGGATCGCCCGGAATCAGCCTGCGTTGCGGGTACCTCTGGCCATGGGGGTCGGCGGTGCGATAGATTTCATTGCAGGAATCAAGAAGCGCGCTCCGAGATGGGTTCGGCGAATTTGGATGGAGTGGCTTTACAGACTGATTCAGGAGCCGTGGAGGTGGAAGAGACAGCTTTCTCTTCCTGCATTTGCGATGCTCTTGCTTTACGAGAGGATGAGGGGAGGCGGTGGATGAAGAAAGATCTGCTCGATGCAATGGAGGCGTGGCAGGGGAGAAGGGTGCTTGTGTTGGGAGATGTCATCCTGGATGAGTATCTCCTTGGCAAAGCCACAAGGCTTAGCCGGGAGGCTCCTGTCCCCGTGCTGGAGTATACACGCGAGTTTTTCAGACTGGGCGGTGCAGCAAACCCTGCCAATAATATCGTGGCTCTTGGAGGGAAAGCCTTGCTGATGGGGGTCATTGGGGATGACGAGTCCGGCAGAAGGCTGGAAGAGATGACGGAGGATGCGGGAGTAGAACCAGCGTTTCTCCAGGTGCATGACAGGCCTACCACCAGGAAAACGAGGATCATAGCCGAAGGCGGTTTGATTTTCGCCCAACACCTCGCTAGGATAGACAGGGTGAGCCATATTCCTCTCACCATCGAGGAAGTCAGAGCTCTTTCGAAGCGGCTGAGCGAGGAGATCGATTCGAGTGAGGTGTTGCTCATATCCGATTACCGCAACGGAGTCATGTCGCCCGACATGATAGCGGAGGCGATGGAAGTTGCCTGGAGAAAACGTGTCCCGGTGGTGGTGGATGCCCAAGGTGATCTCCTGAGATACGAAGGAGCCCATCTTCTGAAGTGCAATCGGCGGGAAGCAGAATCGGAGCTCGGCAGGGTGCTCTCATCCGATGACGACTTCGCGGCTGCAGCGAGGGAATTGAAATCCTCCCTGGGCGCTGAGTGTGTGGTGATCACGAGAGGGGGCGAGGGAATGACGGTGGCGTGGAGCGGCAACGTAGATCACCTCCCTCCGGCGAACAGAAGCGAGGTTTTCGATGTCACCGGGGCCGGGGATACGGTGGTGGCGGTTCTGGCGCTTTCGGTTGCCGCCGGAGCTTCTTTCCTGACGGGAGCTGTGCTGGCGAACCTTGCTGCCGGCAAGGCGGTCAGCCGCCTCGGCAATGTCGTGATTAGACGCAGCGAACTCGAATCGCTGGTAGAGGAGAAGAGAGGGTAGTCGGATAGTCGGATAGTCGAGTGGTCGTCAGGAGCCTTTTTCGAGTGTAGATGGGCCGATAGAT
>CAZEXY010000126.1:0-4187 GCA_964516345.1 uncultured Anaerolineae bacterium | reverse complement strand
CGCCTGGAACATCTTCGGAGCCAGGTGGAAGCCACCCTGCGCCCCCTGCCCGCCACCGCCTATCACCACCGGGTGAATCGTCCGCCATATCCGGATGGACATGAACGTCAGCGGAATGCTCAGGAAGCTGACGAGCCCGTACACCGCTGCAAACCTGGCGCGCCGCGTCGGCTCCTCCACGGCGTTCCGAAGCATCAAGTACGCCGCGTAGAGCAACCACGCCACCGTCACCGTCGTGAGACGCGGGTCCCACGTCCACCACGTGTTCCACGTGGGGCGGGCCCACAGCGAACCGGTGACGATGACCACGCTCAGAAACACCAGCCCGATCTCCGCCGAGGAAACCGCCAGCGCATCCCACCGCATGTCCGACCGGAGGAGGTACGCCAGCCCCGCCCCCGCCGTCACCAGAAACGCCAGCGACCCGGTCCATGCAAAAGCCACGTGAAAATAGAATATCCGCTGCGCCAGTCGCTCCGTCTCCGTGGGCAGGTTCGCCGCCTCCGGAGCGTACACCAGCGCCATGTACAACGCGACGAGCACCAGCACCGCCGCCAGCACGTCCAACCAAAACGATATCGTGCGTTTCACGTCTCCCCTCCACCGGTAGGGGCGCAGCATGCTGCGCCCCTACTCTTCCACCACGAAATCGAACACCAGCACCGCCAGGACGGCGAAGAACGCATCGTAGGCAAGCAATATCCGCCACCAGCTCGCCAGCTCCGCCGCCGAAACCCCATCCAGCGCCCCAGACGTCAGCCGGACTGCCGAGATCAAAACCGGAAGCACCGCCGGAAAGAGCAGCACCGGCAGCATCACCTCCTGCGCCCTGGTGTTCACCGCTATGGCCGAAATCAGCGTCCCCACCACCACGAACCCAAACGTACCGGCAAGGATCGCCAGGAGCACCGACGGCACGAACAGGTTCACGTCGAAAAGCGCCATCATCATCGGCAGGAGGAACGCCTCCGAAACGAGCATGAAGAGCAGGTTCCCCAGCGCCTTCGCCATGTAGATCGCGCTGCGATCCCCGGGGGAAAGCAGCAGCCCGTCGATGCACCCGTTTTCCTTCTCCAGGGCAAAAGACCGGCTCAAGCCCAACTCTCCGGCGAACGAGAACGCCACCCACATCACGCCAGGAGCCACTGCCTTCCCGCTTTCGATCCTCAGGTCGAAGGCGAAATTGAACACGAACACCACCAGCGCGGCGAAGACGAACATCGCGCCGAAAAACTCCTTGCTCCTCCACTCGGAGCGGATGTCCTTCCAGAGAATCGCCCAGACTCGCCGGATCACGCCTCGCCTCCCGTCCGCTCCCGGTAAATGGATCGCAAATCGCCGGGAGAGAGATCCGTGGAGTCGCCCACGTGCACGATCCGCCCGCGGTAGAGTATCGCAAAACGATGCGCCCACGCAAGCCCCAGGTCCAGGTGGTGGGTGGTCATGACCACCGTCCTCCGCTCCCCACCGGATCCCCAGAGCAGCGGGAAGAGACTCTCCGCCGCCTGCGGATCGAGCCCCGTATCCGGCTCGTCCAGGAGAAGGATGGCAGGATCGTGCATGAGCGCCCTGGCGATGGCGAGCCGCTGCACCATGCCTCGGGAGAACGTCCTCACCCGATCGTTCCGGCGGCGGTACAGCCCGACCATCCGAAGGAGCTCGTCGGCCCGGTCAGCAACGTCCGGCACCGAATAGAGCCTGCCGTAGAAAAGCAGGTTCTCCCTGGCCGTCAGGGAATCGTACAGAAGCGGGCGATGGGTGACGAAGCCGAGGTGCTTCCGGGCGGAATCGGCAGCGCCGACGAGATCGTGCCCTGCCAGCGTCACTCTCCCAGAAGTCGGACGGCTCAAAGTCGCCATGATTCGGAGAAGGGTGGTCTTACCGGCCCCGTTGGGACCGAAGACGACCAGTCGCTCCCCGGCCTCCACGTCCAGGTCCACCCCCTTGAGGGCGTATATCCTGCCGAACCGCTTGGCGAGGCCGCGGATGCGGATCAGTGGGGAGGGCGCAGATCTGCTATCCAACGTCGACCCTCCGGTTTCCTGCACGCCGGGTGAGGAACGCCGCTCCAGCGCCGATGGCGGTCCCGGCACCCATCATGCCCACGTATGCCCACCACGGCAGAGGTTTCCTCGGCTCTCCGGGAAGCTTGCGCAGTTCCAATCGGATTTCCTTCCCGGCCGGGATGTTCGAGGAAGTGAAGGAAAGATAGTCCGTCCCCTGGATGGTCTGGTGTCGCTCCTCCGCAGGTATGTCGAGCCAAGCATCCTCGCCGATGTTCTCCACGAAGATGCCGAACTGTCCCACGGGGTACGGAATGGCGTGCCGCAGGGTTGCTTTGGTGCCGGTGTACGGAATCGTGTAACGGATCGAAACCCGGTGTGGGCGTCCGGGGATCAGGGGTAGCACATCGGCGTAAGTCGTTCCGGAGACTTCGACGAATCTCCTCCCGATCTCCCCCTCCCTGAACTGCACCTCTTCGGCTCCGTCCGGGAGGGTGAACAACGTGCCGTTCCCATCCTCCCCGAAATAGGTCCTGTTGCTGCCATTGGACAGGAAGTACATCTCGCCGACCAGCAGCTTCCTCTTCCCGAAATTCACGCTCCATATGACCTGATCCGCCGCGACCACTCCTGGGTCCGAAGTCGTCTCGAAAATCTCGAACGGAAGGGATATCTCACGCGTGTCGGAGAAAGTGCCGGTGTCGCTGTAGTACGCGACGCCCTTGTACCTCGAGGCCGCCACGTACTCGGCTCCCGGGGAGATCTCGACCTGCTCGAAGAGGAAACGTCCCCGGGCGTCGGTGGTGGCGGTGTAGATACCGCTGCGTGCGCCGGACGAATCGAAGGAGAAGAGGTTCACCATTAGGCCGGAGACGGGATGTCCTGTGGTCCCGTTGACGACTCTGCCCTGGACTTTCCCTGTCCCTCCGTAGGCACTTGCAATCGATACGAGGAGGAAAAGCGTAGTTACAGAAAGAATCAGCAAAACAGGCAAGATTTTCTTCGCTATGTTCTCTACGATTTCTGGGCTTTCGACACCCTCACGGGGAAACTCGAGGTCACGCAAGATCATCATCCACCCTCCAGGAAGTCGACGCCCAGCCGCAGCCGCTCAAAATTCCTGCCTGCCTTCCATCGCCCTCGTTAGGGTAACGTCATCGGCGTATTCGAGATCACCTCCGACCGGGAGTCCCCTCGCCAGCCTCGTGACCTTTATCCCGAGGGGGGCAATCAGCTTGAGGAGGTACAACGCTGTCGCCTCCCCTTCCATGGTGGGATTGGTAGCCAGGATCACCTCTTTGACAGGTTCTTTTTTCAGCCGGTCTATCAACTCTCGAATCTTCAGGTCTTCCGGCCCAATGCCGTCCACAGGAGAGATGGAACCGTGGAGAACGTGATAAAGGCCGTGGTACGCTCCGGTTCGTTCTATCGCCACAAGGTCCAGTGGTTCCTCCACCACGCAGATGGTGCTTTGATCCCTGGTATCGTCGGAGCAGATCGGGCATGGGCTTTTCTCCGTGATGTTGAAGCACCGTTCGCAAAGGAGGGTGTTCTCTTTGAGACCGACCAGGGCTTCGCTCAAGTTCAAGGCAATTTCGTCCGGAGCACGGAGCAGATAGAACGTCAAGCGCGCTGCAGTCTTGGGGCCGATGCCCGGAAGTCTGTTAAAAGCATCTATGAGTTTCGAGACGGGAGAAGGAAGTACGTCCATGGTGGTTCAAAACAACCCTGGGATGTTCAAACCGCCTGTGAGGGCGGACATCTTTTCTGCGGCGAGTTCCGAAGATTTTGCCATGGCTTCTCGAACAGCCGCCAGAATCAAGTCCTGTAGCATCTCCACATCCTCCGGATCGACCACGTCCGGGCTTATGGTGATGGACTGTATCTCCTGCTTGCCGTCGACCACGACGCTGACGGCGCCTCCTCCTACGGTGACTTCTACGGTTTCACTGGCGAGTTCATCTTGTAATTTCTGGATCTGGGAAAGCAGAGCGTTTCCCCCAAAACCCATTCCCTTGCCTCTGCCCGATCTCGGGATTCTCGGAGCTTTTCGCTTGGCCATTCCATCCTCCTGAACCAAAAGTCTTTTGCATATGGTATCAAAAAATCCGGGGTATAACAAGCACGCAAAAGGTGTAACGTTGGACGTTGGCTCGCAGGCCAGAAAATGGAGGTGCAAGGCTT
>CAZEXY010000125.1:0-4191 GCA_964516345.1 uncultured Anaerolineae bacterium | reverse complement strand
ATGCTGTGGGGGACGTGGGTGCTCCTGGGGAGCAGAACGCCGCCGGGGGTTAAAGCCTTCCTCCTGCTGGCGGTATGGGTCATCTCCACCGGAGCTCTGCACGTCGATGGATTCCTGGATACGTGCGACGGCGTTTTCGGAGGCATGACTCCGGAGCGCAGGTTGGAAATCATGCACGATGTCCATTACGGTTCTTTTGCTCTGGCTGGCGGTGCGCTGCTCTTCATCGGCAAGTACGCAGGGTTGGCTTCCATGGCCTCTCCCGCGCTCCTGCTGCTGCCGCCCGTGCTCGGCAGATGGGGCATGGTGCTTTCCATCCGGGCGTTCCCCTACGCACGACAGGAAGGGCTCGGGAGGAAGGTGAAAGAAGGTATGAACGTACGGGTGCTGTTCACCGCCTTCGCTTCCTCCCTGGCGTTTGCAGCTCCCTTCGGGTGGAAGGGCGCTGCAGCGTGGGGAGGTGGTTCTGCGTTTGCTTTGGCCCTGGCAAAGTACGTTTCGTCCAAGCTGGGAGGCGGGCTCACCGGAGACGTTTACGGGGCGGTTTGCGAGGCGACCGAGCTGATGGTCTTGCTCGTGGTGGTTCTTTGCCGATGTTGAAAATGGTTTCTGCCTTCGTTCTGGATTGGCTCTTCGGAGATCCACCCAACCAATGGCATCCTGTGGCATGGATCGGGAAAGCCATTTCATTGGCGGAGCGCATGGCTCCTGGTTACGCTACAGCTTCGTTCCCTTATGGGGTGGGAATAGTGGTCTTTGGAGCTCTACTGGTTGGAGAGCTTGCCAGGAAGGTCGAGTACCTCCCGAAGGCTGTTCGGATGTTCTCCGAGCCAATTTTGCTGAAGCTTACCATCAGCCCCAGAGGCTTGGTTTCAGCAGCTTCTGAAGTCGGAGCTGCCTTGGAAGCCGGGGATCTGGAAAAAGCCAGAAGACTAACAGGATGGCATCTGGTCAGCCGGAATACGTTCGACCTTTCCTCGGAGGAAGTGGCCGGAGCCACAGTGGAATCCCTGGCGGAGAACCTTACAGACGGATTTACTGCACCGCTCTTTTACTATGCCATTGGTGGGCTGCCAGCGGCATGGGGCTACCGGTTCGTGAACACGTGCGATTCTATGCTCGGCTACAGAAACGAAAAGTACGAATGGCTCGGAAAAGCACCCGCTAAGATCGACGACTTCGTGAACTGGATCCCTGCACGCATCTCCGGCTTCACCATAGTAGTTGCAGCTGCAATATTGGGACTCGATGCAGGAAATGCCTTGAGAACCATGATCGGACAGCATGGGAAGACCCCAAGCCCTAACGCAGGATGGACCATGAGCGCCGCAGCAGGAGCTCTAAACGTAACGCTGAGCAAAAGAGGAAGTTACACTCTCATCGGTGGAAGTGGAAAGAAAGATTACAGAACCACCAGGGAAGCGATGAAACTAATACGGGTTGCTTTTCTGCTGGACTTGCTATTTTGCATGGCGGTTTCGTGGGTTGTCGATTGGGTGAAGAGGATATCGACTGGGGTATTACTTGGGAGGAGTGCAAGATGATATCCCCGAAGGAAGAATTCGTTAAAGCAGAGCCGACACCTCACGGAGGGCTCGCTCGGGAAGAGATAGAAACACTGAATATAGATCCAGCGGAAGTGATAGATTTCAGCGTCAACATCAATCCTTTCGGACCGCCCCTTTCGGTGCAGGCGGCAATAGCGAAAGCTCGCATCGACGAGTATCCAGACCCTTTCGCCTTTCCCGTCAAGAAACGGATATCCGAAAGGGAAGAAAGAGCGATGGAAGAGATACTCATCGGGAACGGAGCATCACAGATAATCCGGGCATTAGCTGTTTCCTATCTCAGAGAAGGGGACATAACCATCGTAGTTGCTCCGACGTTTGGAGAATACGAAATGGCGAGCAGGCTAATGGGAGCCGAGGTTCTGCGTTTTTCGACCTTTACAGAAGACAAGTTCGAACTGGACGAAGATCGCCTCGTAGAAAGCATAGCAAAAGCGAATCCTCGCATGGTATGGATATGCAATCCCAACAATCCTACCGGTTCGTACATCCATCCAGAAACATTGATAAGATTGCACGAATCGTTTCCAGAGGCCCTGTTCATTGTGGATGAAGCTTATGCCAAGTTCTATCCTGGGTTCGAGCCTCCGCCGGAGATGGACCGCCTTGTGCGCATAAAATCTCTCACCAAGGAATACACGGTGCCCGGGGTGCGATTGGGATACGCTATAGCCAAGGCCGATATCATAGCAGCTGTACAGAAAGCGATCCCTCCATGGAGCGTGAACGCCTTCGCTGTGGAAGTGGGTATATCCTTGCTATCAGAGGAAACATTTCTGGAGGAATCCATACCGGCGCTATTGGCAGAAAGCAGTAGGCTAAAGAAGGCAATTTCTTCGATCGGTTGGAAAGTGCTCCCTTCTCCTATGCATTACTTCTTAGTAAGAGTAGGGGATGCCTTTTCATTCAAGAGAAAGATGCTCCTCAGGTGGAAAATCCTTCTAAGAGATTGCACTTCTTTCAACCTGCCCGAGTACGTGAGAATATCCACCAGGCTTCCTGGAGAGAACAACCTGCTGGTAAAAGCCATGGAGGTGATGTGGGACGAGCGTTGATGATACAGGGTACCGCATCTTCCGTAGGCAAAAGCATGACGGTAGCTGCTTTGTGCAGAATTTACCACAGGCGCGGGATACGGGTGGCGCCATTCAAAGCCCAGAACATGTCCAACAACGCAGCCGTAACGCCAGATGGCGGAGAAATAGGAAGGGCTCAGGCTCTACAGGCGATAGCGGCGGGGTTGGAGCCGCGGGTGGAAATGAATCCCATTCTCCTGAAGCCAGAAACCGATTCGAGGTCTCAGGTGATTGTGCTTGGAAAAGTTTGGAAATCGCTGCGGGCGGGCGAGTTTTACGGAGAGAAGGAATATCTCTGGCAAGTGGTTACCAAATCCCTCGACCAACTCCTTTCCACTTATGAACTCGTGATAATAGAAGGTGCCGGCAGCCCTGTCGAACTGAACCTGAGGTCTGGTGACATCGTGAACATGGAGGTGGCAAAGTACGCAAAAGCTCCTGTGATACTGGTCGGAGATATAGAGCGCGGAGGTATATTCGCCCAGCTGTTGGGGACCCTATGGCTTCTCCCTCCGGAAGAGCGAAAGTTGGTCACAGGATTAATTGTGAACAAATTTCGGGGAGAGGAAACCCTCTTCCGTGAAGGAGTGAAAATTTTGGAGAACCGGAGCGGTGTGCCCGTTTTGGGAGTGGTGCATTACGTTCAGGGATTGGGGTTGCCGGAGGAAGACGCTGCTACTATCGAAAACACAGGCAACGCCACAGGCGGGATTTCGATTGCGGTGATCCATCTACCACATATTTCCAACTTCGACGATTTCGATCCCTTGGATTCCGAGAGCGGGGTAGAGATAAGATTCGTCGGACCCCAGGAAAAACTGGACGATTTCTCCGCTGTGGTGATACCTGGTACCAAGAGCACAATGGCAGACGCTGCATGGATGCGCAGAAACGGTTTGTTCGAGCGAATAGTGGATTTTCGCAAAAAGGGTGGGAAGGTGCTTGGAATCTGCGGAGGCTACCAGATACTCGGAAGAGTCATTCGTGACCCTCTTCATATCGAGTCACGGGAGGATCGCACCGAAGGGATAGGGCTTCTCCCCACGGAAACGATATTTTCGGAAAGAAAAGTAACGGCTCGCGTTGAAGCTTTGATTATGCCCGGACTTCCGGAATGGTTGAGCGATCTCGGAGGAGTGAAAATGCATGGGTATGAGATCCACAATGGGTATACTGTAGGGAATCGCCCGTGGGTTAGGATCATGAACAGAAACGGAACCTCTATCGAGATCGAGAGCGGCGATGTAAGTGTGGATGGTCGTGTTCTGGGGACTTACTTGCACGGAATTTTCGAGAACGAACGGTTCAGACACTCATGGTTGCAGAGCCTCGGGTGGGCAAAGCATTTTGCCATGCCAGAGGTATATTCCGTCGAACGAAGACTGGATTTCCTGGCAGAACACTTCGAAGAAAGCCTTGATATGAAGGCCTTAGATTCCATCATAGGACTGTAGACCCAACAGGAGGCATGAAAACGTTGAGCGGGGCCCGAAAGCCCCGCTCCTATCTTAAAAAGGAGGAGAAGAAGAAATTTGCCCACCAACCCC
>CAZEXY010000124.1:0-4233 GCA_964516345.1 uncultured Anaerolineae bacterium | reverse complement strand
CGGTAGTGGCGCAGATTGAACGTCACCAGCCAGGGGCATCCCGATTTCAATGCAGCTACCAGGATGGGAAGATCCTTTGGATCCGCCAGCCCTGCACGTCCCCTCACATCTTCGGGAGAAGGGTCGGGGACCACGGTCAGGGATCTGCTCACCACCAGGCGAAACAGTGGAAGCGCATCCGGCATCTTCGAGGATAGATTCCGCTCCGCCTCCGTGATCACCTGCTCGGAAGCAACGGCGTCGATCAACGTGAGTTCGCCGAGGCGCAGAATAAGTAGGCTCGCTCCATGTTCACTCGGCGAAGCTGATCCTGCGAAGAGCACATCCGCATCTACGAAGACGCGGATATCAGGAACCAGTTTGCTCATAGTGTTCCCTGTGATAAGCCTCCCGCTGTCTGCGCAGGGCGTCCAGCAGTTCCTCCGTGCTCAACCCCAGTTCCTTCCGGATCCGCTCGATCTCGCCTGCCAGTTCCGGCACCATGGGAGCCATTGGTGTGATGACGAACACACCATCCAGGTCCACCAGCCTGAAAGTGTCCCCCGGCTTGATGCCGTATTTTTCCCGGAGCTCCGCCGGGAGCGTGAGAGTGCCCCTTTTCCTCACCTGGACGGTCAGTTCCATATCTGCCTCCTGTGCAGCAGAATTTCTGCATGGTCAGTATATACGAACATGGAGCTGAATGCAACACAGGCTGCAGGAGAGGATGAACAGGGAGGATGCAAGGAGCAGCGTCCTGGGCGTAGAAATTTTATGCGACGCAGTTCAGGGCGGATAATCGCCTCGAAAAGGGCCGAAAACGGCCATTTTTCGCGACTTTTGCGTCGCCCAAGGTTCCTTGTGCGACTATCTTATGCGACACACGTTTACCGCACAGCCAACGGAAAACTTTGCCAAAAATCCCAACCTCAAGGTACAATGTGTTCAGCGAAGTGAATACCATAGGGAGGATGGAGATGGAAAACGTGACGGCTAGGGAGTTGAAGCAACACACCGGCATGATCCTCCGCGAGGTCAGAGAGCACGGAAAAGAACTCGTGATAACCTACAGGGGGGTTCCAGTCGCCCGCCTCGTGCCCACCAGGAGCGGTGAGACGGCGGAGAGGGTGCTGGAATCGGTGTGGATGGAGATGGACAGGCTGGCGGAAGAGATCGGCAGGAAGTGGCCCGAGGGTGTGTCGGCCGAGGAAGCCGTGAGCGAGCAGAGGCGCGGGAAATGATCGTCGTGGACGCCAGCGTGTGGGTGGGGCGCTTCTTGCCTCAGGATGTGCATCATCAGACGTGCAGAGCATGGCTCATGGAACGCTTGAAGGAAGGAGAGACCATCGTCGTCCCGGCCCATGCGTTTGCGGAGATAGCCGGGGCGATTTCGAGACGCACAGGCGACGAAACTCTAGGACGACGTACGGTCGCTCTTGTCCTGCGGCTTCCTGCACTGAGGGTGGTGAACATAGGGCACGAACTCGGGCTGGAGGGGGCGAACCTGGCGGCTCGGTGCGGTCTCCGTGGTGCGGATGCTCTGTACGTCGCCGTGGCGAAATGGCTGGACGTTCCTCTGGTGACCCTCGATAGAGAGCAGCGAGAGCGCGGCGCCAAGTGTGCGAAGGTGCTGTCGCCTGAGAGTTGACGCGGGGTGTTTCTGGAGGTGAAGATGGAAGCAGAATCATTGATGGGGAATTATCTGTCTGGAGTTGCGGCGACTTTCACGGTCTCTCTTGTGAACGCCGCTGGAACGAAGGTTAAAAAAGCCGTCCTTGGCACACCGAAGGAGCGGTCTCTTCGAAGAGCAGTAGAAGCTGGGATCATAGCAATGCTGGCTGATGCCAGGACTCGGTCTCGCGACGAGAAGAACTTGCTCGACAGCATTTTCCGGGAGTTCTTCAGCACCCCTGAGGTCGCCGAGGAGATGTCCCCGTTGCTGTGGGGCAGAGAGTTGGACCCCGACGAGCTTTCGAGCCTTTTCGAGAAAGCAGGATTCGTGCCGGACGAACTTCCCGGTCTCGATTTCGATCGTGCCATCGTGGTGTTCCAGGCGGCGTTTCTGGAAGAGGCAAGCGAGGACCCGAACCTCCAGCAGATTCTTCAGACCCGTGCGCTTCTGAGACAGCTTTCCGTCCAGGAAGTCCTTCTCGAGGAGGTTCGCACGCTTCTGGAGTTTCTCAGGGAAATCGATCCAAAGACTGTGGCGGTAATGGTTGGGAAGATCATCGCCGAAACCTTGCAAGGGGAGAGGAAATACCTCGACTGGATACCGGTTGGCGTCACCCCAGTGAACTGGGAAGCACACTACCTCGAGGCCTTGATAAACAAATGCGATCCTCTGGATCTGAGTCCCATAGACGAATCGTTGAATAGCTATTCCAGGCCAGTGAAGATTTCAGAGGTATTCACCACTTTGAATCTCGATGGAGTCACCCGTCGCAGCGACGAGACTGTGTCTCAAGCGCTTTCGAAGTTCGTGAAGCCACCTATGGAGGATAAGGAAAGAGGAACAACCTCAGAGAGAGAACGCGAGGTGGAACATGTTCCCATTCAGGCTGTGGAAGCTGTTGCGGAAATGCAGCGGCTTGTAATTCTTGGGGAGCCGGGTAGCGGCAAGAGCACGCTCACCAATTACATCGCCACTCAGCTTGCCCGGAGAAAGCTTGGAGTCAAAGTATCGTCGGATGCATTGCCGGGCTGGCCGGAAGACGAGTCTCCGCTGCCGGTCAGGATAGTGTTGCGGAGATTTGCAGCATGGCTTGAGAGCGAGGACAGGCGAGGCAACGCCGGGGATGTATGGAACTACCTCGAGCACATGCTGGGCGAATGGGGGTGCAGCGAGGCTTTCGCTCACGTAAAGGGGACCCTGTGGGAAAGAGGAGGAATCGTTTTCTTCGACGGTCTGGACGAAGTGCAGGAAACAGACGAAGCTGCCAAGCGCACCATGATCATCGAGTCCATAGAGGATTTTGCCAGGCTTTTGGACAAAGTCAAGGTGGTGGTTACCTGCAGGAATTATGCCTATGAGCGCAAGGAAGACCCCTGGCACCTACCGGAGGATGTGTTCCCTGTATTCAGACTTGCCAAATTCGGGAAGAAGCAGATCGAACATTTCGTCCACGTCTGGTACCGGGCAGTGAGAGGAATCAAGGGCTGGAATGATAAGAAAGCGTCCGAAGAGGCCGATGACCTCTTCAGAAGGATAATTGCATGGAAGCATATTTTCGAACTTGCGCAAAACCCGCTTCTGCTCACGTTGATGGCGCAGGTCCATGGGGCAGGGCACCTGCCGGAGAATCGGGCTGATCTTTACGATAGTGCCGTGGATCTCCTGCTGGCACGGTGGGAAAACCGTCTGGTTCGGGACGAAAGGGGCAGGAGTGCCTGGGAACCCGGAGTCATTGCAAGGCTTGGGATTAAGAAGAACGAACTGCGGCAGAGGCTGGAGAAAGTCGCTTTCCACGCCCACGAGCGGCAGGAAACGGAAAGAGAGAGGTCGGAGCGAACGGCGGACATTTCCCGTGAAGATCTGAGGGAAGAGCTGAGGGATATGCTGGGGAGTCTGGACAGAGCCGAAGCGGTGCTGAAGTACATCCAGGAAAGGGCTGGACTGCTGATAGCCAGGGACAACCGGACGTATGCATTCCCGCACCGATCGTTCCAGGAGTATCTGGCTGCCATGTGGATAATGCGCATGGACAATTTCGACGAAGCGCTTGCCGAGAGGATTCGGCGAGACCTGACGTGGTGGCGTGAAGTGTTCCTTCTGGCTGCAGGCGCCAACAGGAATACTCCGCGGGTGGTGTCCGATTTGGTGGATGCACTTCTGCCGTTTCCGCCCGGAGAGGGAAAGGGAAAGTGGGCATTCACCTCCGAGGGGGCTTCTCAGGCCACGCTTGCGGCTCAGGCGCTGAACGAAACGGACTTCGAGCCTGCATCCGGGAGGTACGAAGCTACGTATGACAGGGTTCGCGATTGGCTGCTGGCGTCGCTCACAGCCGACGAAGTCCTTACCTCGCGCCAGCGCTCCACAGCAGGCGATGCTCTTGCCAAACTGGGCGACCCGCGCTTCGATGCCGACCACTGGTACCTGCCGAAGGAACCTCTCATGGGCTTCGTGCCGATTCCTGCAGGGAAGTTCCTCATGGGAAGCAGTCCGAAGAAAGACCGATATGCTGGCAAGGAGGAGCAACCTCAGCACACGGTGAACCTTGACTACGACTACTGGATCGCCCGCTATCCGGTCACCGT
>CAZEXY010000123.1:0-4309 GCA_964516345.1 uncultured Anaerolineae bacterium | reverse complement strand
TTCCTTCTCGGCGTCGTCGACGTGTTGTTCCTGAACGGGGCTTTGTTGCTCGCGATATCTCTGAGAAGGGAGCATAGCCTATCGCTAAGCCTGATTCCGAGCCATGTGACCTGGTTCATAGTGATAACGGCGCTTTGGTTTCCCATAGCGTACGCGTTCGATGCATACGAGCCTTTCGTAATTTCCAACTCGAAGCGCACCGTGCTTACCGGAGCCGAAGCGGGTGTGATCACCGCTGTGATTTATCTGCTCGTACCTTACGTCACCCCTTCTTTCCCCTCTGCCCGTCGATTCTTCTTTGCAGTGGTTCTCTCCATACCGATGGCTCTTGCCGTAGGGCGGGCGGCGTTTACGGTTCTGTTTTCTCATACCGGGTTCAAGCAGAAAGTCGTGATCGTCGGAGCCGGTTGGGCCGGGAGAACCATGGTCGAGGCTATTCAGAGATATGGCGGTGGAATGTATGAAATAGCGGGGTTCGTGGACGATGATCCCGCAAAGGCCAATTCTGTGATAGAGGTTGGAGGGCGCGGAATAGAGGTCCTGGGGAATCATTCCAGGTTGAAGGAGATCGTGCTGGAGAAAAACGTTTCGACTTTGGTGCTTTCGGTGACCAGGGGGTTGAATGCTCTGACGCTTCAGTCGGTGATAGATGCCTTGGAGCTGGGGATAGAGGTGGTTCCCATGTCTGTGCTGTTCGAGGAACTCACCGGGAGGGTTCCCATAGAGCATGTCGGAGATAGCTGGTACGTGTCCCTCCCTATCGATCACCCTGGCACGAAGCCGTTCAACAAAATGCTCAAACGGGCGTCCGACGTGTTCCTTGCTTCGCTCGGGATGCTCGTTATGCTGCCGTTTTTTCCGTTCCTGGCTCTGGCGATATATCTCGATTCTCCGGGCCCGATCTTTTACGCGCAAGTGCGCGTGGGTAAAGGTGGTAAGCTTTTCAAAGCCTACAAATTCCGCTCCATGGTCCCCGATGCGGAGAAAGAGGGGAAGCCTGTGTGGGCCAAGGAGGGAGATCCACGTGTTACGCGGGTGGGGCGTATACTCCGAAAGATGCACGTGGACGAGTTCCCGCAGTTCTTGAACATCCTCAAGGGGGAGATGAGCGCCGTAGGCCCCCGACCGGAACGCCCCGAGTTCGTCGAAGAACTGGCGAAAGAGATCCCTTTCTACCGCCTGAGGCACGCGGTCAAGCCGGGCATGGCCGGATGGGGGCTGGTGAAGCAGGGATACGGTGCATCCAAAGAGGACGCGTTCATGAAGCTCCAGTACGATCTTTACTACATCAAGCATCAATCCTTGTGGCTCGATCTCGTCATACTTTTGAAGACCATCATGGATACCCTGACGCTTGGCGGCCGTTGATAGGAGGAGCTCTGTCCTTCAGCGGCTTTTGGCTTGTTCCTTTTTCGTAACCTCTCCAAACACCCTTCTGAAATTCTCCCCCAGGATGCTTCGGATTTCCTTTTCGGTGTAGCCTCGTTCCAGCAATCCCTCGGTCAGCGCCGGGAGCTTGCCGACGTCCTCCAGTCCCAGCGGTACTTTCTCCCCCATGCCGTCGAAATCCGACCCCAGCATCACGTGCTCTGCGCCCACCAGATTCACCATGTAATCGATGTGGTCGAGCACGTCCGTGATGGAGGCCCCGTATCCTCCTTTGCGCAGGAAATCCGGCACGAACGTAACCCCAACAGCCCCTCCGGTTGCTGCAATCCCTCTGATCTGCTCGTCGGTTAGATTCCTGGGGTGCTCGCAGATGGATGCGGCGTTGCTGTGCGATGCTATCACCGGCTTACGGCTTAGGGAAAGCACGTCTTCCACCCCCGCCGGCGATAGATGTGATACGTCGATCACGATCCCCAGCTCGTTGCATGCCTCCACCAGATCACGCCCGAAGTGCGTCAACCCACCTCCGGTCACACTTTCCTTCACTCCATCCGCCGCTTCGTTGCGGAAGTTCCAGGTCAGAGTCACGAGCCGAAGCCCCAGGCGGTAGAAATCTCGCAGAACTCCGATGCTTCCGCTCAGCGGTTCGGCGCCCTCCAGGCTCAATATCCCCGCCACGGCACCTTTTGAGAACGCAATATCCAGATCGTTCCCGGAAGTTGCCAGGATCAGATCGTCGTTGGCGTCCACCTCCTTGAGGAAAGCGTCCACAGCTTCCATCCCATATTTCAGCGCGTCGGCGTATCTGCCGGGAGGCGTCCAGATGGCGAAAACCTGCGCCGAAACATTTCCTTCGTGCAGGCGCGGCAGGTCTATCTGCCCCTTTTCGCTTCGTTCCCCGAGCTTGCGCTTTCCCTCCACGATATCCAATAGCGTATCGCAGTGGGCGTCGCTTACGAAAGCGCTTCTGTGCAGCTCCATGGCCTTTTCATGTAGATTCGGCATGGTCCTCCTCGAAAGATGAATTGGAACTTATGCGGCTCGAACCGATCCAACGCGATCGATTTTACCACACCATGCAGAGCCTGGAAACATGCCCCGGTGCAATCTTTTGCCCGTGCTGAGGTATTGTGGTAAAATTAGGTTCGAATCGAAGTCAAATAAATCGATGGAGTAGCCGGCAAGCGCGGCTTTACCGCTTGCGGGAGGGGAAGATGCCCGGTAAGAAGGTAGGACTCATAATGATCTTGACGCTGGTTTTGCTCGTCGGGATTTCTTTTTTGTCGACATTGCCTGCCCGGTCTGCTTTTGCCGATAGCGTGTATGCCAGCAATGCAGATTCGGGGTTCTGGTACGTGGTAAAGCCCGGGAATACCCTTGGGCAGATCTCGTCCCGTTACCACGTCCCATACTCCAGAATCCTGCTGGAGAATCACCTTCGCAACCCGAATTACATCTGGGTCGGTCAGAGGCTGTGGATACCTTCCGGCAGCGACCCGGGGGACCCTGTGGGTATGTCTGGCGATGGGATATGGTACACGGTGAAGCCCGGCGATACCCTTTCCGGCATCGGAGCCAAGTTCGGGGTTTCTCCTATGACCATATATGCTTTGAACAAGGCGAGAATACCCAACCCAAACCTGCTGTTCGTCGGCACGAGAATATGGATACCGGAGGCTCACAAAGCCACGGCGACTCCCGCTTCCCCCACTCCCAGGCCATCTTCGACTCCTGAACCCACTCGAACGCCGACGCCGTCTCCTGCTCCTTGTCAGACGTTTCAGTACAGGGTTCAACCGGGGGATTTCCTCTCGACCATTGCTGCACGTTTCCATACCACCGTGGCGGCTTTGGTGAAAGCCAATCACCTCTGGAACCCGAACCTGATATACGTAGGCCAGCAGCTGACGATACCGTGCGCTTCCTCCGGTGGTCCATCTGCTTCGACCCCTGTCTACACGTTCGATTACGGGTTCAACGTGGATCCGTTCGGCACCGATATCGATGCGTTGATCCGGGCGGTCAAGGACGCCGGATTCCACTGGGTTAAGTTCCAGGTTCCGTGGGAGGGACTCGAGCCGGCCAAAGGGCAATACAACTGGGGCAACCTCGATTCCATCGTGGACAAGTTCCATGGCGCCGGTTTGAAGCTGTTGATTTCCATAGCCAAGGCGCCCAAGTGGGCTCGCCCGTCGAACGCGAACCTTGCCCTTGGTGGTCCGCCGAAGGACCCGAAGGATTTCGAGGAGTTCATGAAAGCCTTTGCCGCTCACTACAAAGGCCGGGTGCAGGCAGTGGAAGCATGGAACGAGCCTAACCTCAAAACCGAGTGGGGCGGTGAGCGGATAGACGCTGTCAGGTACAAGACCTTGCTGTGTGATGCTTATCGGGGCGTCAAGGCAGGAGACCCTTCGATGGTCGTGGTTTCGGCCGGCCTGACCCCTACAGGAGTCAACGACGGCTACAATGCAGTGGATGACGTGGTGTATCTGCGGCGGCTTTATCAGGCTGGGGCCAAAGGGTGCTTTGATGCCCTTGGCGCTCACCCGAGCGGGTACAACAACCCACCGGATGTCGGATTTGGATATCGTGACCCGAAGGAGCCCGGGTTCAAGAACCACCCATCCTTCTTCTTCAAGGAAACACTCTTGAGGTACAGGAACATCATGGTGTCCTACGGCGATGCCGACACCAAGATATGGGTTACAGAATTCGGCTGGGCGAGCACCGACCACCCGAAGCAGGGTTATGAGTACGCGGCTCAGGTTACCCCTCAAGAGCAGGCGAGTTACCTGGTGAAAGCCTTGCGGGAGATGAAAGCGTGGACTTTCGTAGGGCCTGCGTTCGTATGGAACCTGAATTACAGCCAGACCAAACCGGGTAGCGAGCAGGCTCAATTCTCGGTGTGGGGTAGGCCTGC
>CAZEXY010000122.1:0-4567 GCA_964516345.1 uncultured Anaerolineae bacterium | reverse complement strand
TGTCCACCAGATAGCCGTGCTCGTCCAGTTCGCGGCCCTGGAGTTCCAGTTCCAGGCGGTAGTGATGGCTGTGGGGCCGGTTCTCGGGGCCCCAGTCGCCGCCGATGAGATAGTGCTGGGCGATGAAATCGCGGATGACGGTGAGAATGTACACGTTCTTCCTCCTTCTGTCAGGTATCGTAAGTGAAGACGATCTGAAGGACTTCCTGCGGGCGCTCATCCAGCAGACGGTAAGCCTCGGCAGCACGGTTCAGAGGGAAACGATGGGTTATGAGCCGAGAAGGTCTCACCCGGCGCAACATCTGCCAGGCAATCTCCATCCTGCGCCGCTTGTCCCAGCGGCCGGAGAAAGCAGGCGACAGCGTGGTTACCTGACTCGAAATGAGCTTCAGCCTTCCTCTGTGAAACCTCCCGCCCAGGTCGATGGGATGCCGCTTTCCCCCATACCACGAGCCCGCGACAATCCTCCCGTCGAACCCCGTCAGCTCGATGGCCGTGTCCAGCGCTACAGGAGATCCGCTCACTTCGTAGACCAGATCGGCCCCGTCGTAGAAATCCCCGGCTCCGAGATACGCCCTGATCCTTTCCACCACGTTTTCCTCGTCCGGATCGAACGCCGCGTCGGCGCCCAGTTCCAGCGAGGCGCTTCGGCGCGGGGGGAACCTGTCCACGGTCACGAGTTTCTCCAGCGGGAACATCGCCAGCAAAGCGGTGGTCAGCAGCCCCACGACGCCTTGGCCCAGCACCACCACTTTCTCCCCGATCACCGGTCGTCCGTCCATGACGAAATTCACGGCGGTTTCCATGTTGGGCAGGAACACGGCGTCTTCCGGGGAGACGCCCTCCGGCAGTGGCGTTACGTCTTCGGTCGAGGCCACGAACTCACTTTCGTGAGGGTTGAACGCAAACACGAGCCGATCTTTCCATGACACGTCGACGCCGGGGCCGAGCGCCGCCACCCTACCCACCGCCGAATATCCGTACTTCAGGGGGTACTCCAGATTTCCCGACAGAGCGGCAATGCTTTCGTCGGCGGCCATGCCGCGAGGCATCTCCCCTCGGTAGATCAGCATCTCCGTGCCTGAGCTGATTCCGGAGAGAGCCGTCCGAACCAGCACTTGCCCTGCGCCAGGCTTGGGCGTTGGTTCTTCCCTCACCTCGATTCTCTTAGGCTCCACGAACCAAAGACTTTTTCCGGGCATCACTTTCCACCTCCGGCGCGGAACCTGCCCCACACCACCAGATCGCGCCCGAAACGCCCGCAGCGCCAGTCTTCGCCCAGCCCGGGGAACGTCTCGATCCCTTTACCGCCGGATATGGGTTCGATGGCCCTGACCCCGCCGACGAAGAAAGGGGCGATGGTCACCAGTACCCAATCCACCAAACCTGCTTTCAGGAATGAGGTAAGAACCGAAGCGCCCCCTTCCACCATGACGCTGCGCACCCCTATCTCGCCGAGAATCCGCAAAAGGTGAGGGAGGCTCAGCCCGTCCGCCGCCCTTGGAACCCGGAGCACCTCAGCGCCAGAGGAACGCAGGATTTCTTCGAGACGCTCGTCAGCGTCCTCCGCCGCCGCGATGAGGGCGCCGCGTGGGTGACGGAGCACCTGAGCAGCTCCTGGGGTTCGGAGACGGCTGTCCAGGACCACCGGCCTTGGATGAGGGCCCCCGACGCGACGGGCGGTGAGTTTGGGGTCGTCGGCCAGCACAGTGCCGATGCCCACCAGTATGGAATCGTGGGCCGCCCGCAGGCGATGGGTCAGGAGCTTCGTCTCAGGGCCGCTGAGCGTCAGCCGTTCGTCACGGCGCAAGGCTATGCTTCCGTCCAGGCTTTGGGCATAGGTCAAGGTCACCATCGGCCTGGAGTGAGCTCTAACGATTTTGTCAATGTCTGACCTTATCTCCGCCACCGGATCCATTGTTTCCCCTCGGCACCGTCAGATTCAGGTGCCCCAGATTGATGAGATGGTGCATCCGCTGAACTTTGGTCTCGATGTAGTGTCGGTTCTCGGCGTTGATGCCGACGATCACCGGAACCCGCTCCACCACTTTCATGCCGGCCGTTTCCAAAGCGGCGATCTTCGACGGGTTGTTGGTGAGCAGTCGCACCGATTTTACCCCCAGGTCTCTCAAGATTGCAACGCCGATGTCATAATCCCGCTCGTCGGCCTGGTGTCCCAGGGCCAGGTTGGCCTCCACGGTGTCGTACCCTTGATCCTGTAGATTGTAAGCCTTAAGCTTGTCCAACAAGCCGATGCCCCGTCCTTCCTGCCTTAGGTAGACCAAAACTCCCCGTCCTTCCAGGGCGATGAGTTCCATGGATTTGTGCAATTGCTCGCCGCAATCGCAGCGTCGAGAGCCGAGCACGTCGCCGGTGAAACATTCGGAATGGATGCGAACCAACACGTTCTCTCCCTCCACGTTGCCTACCACCAGCGCCAGATGTTCTTTGTCGTCACGATTGTTGCCGTAGAGACACAACCGAAAAGTCCCCTCTTTCGTAGGGATACGGGCGCATACCAATCGTTCTACTACCAGATCTTGCATGAAATCCTCCTCGTTATGAAAGTTCAAGACCTTCCCGGTTTTCGAAGCCAGGAAAGCCTTGGAAAAGGCTTGAAAATCGAGAATCCCCATGCTCCCACCGCGAGATCCCGCAGGCGGATGACCAGGGCCAGCGCCAACCCCAGGGCCGGGTCGTACCCCAACGCCTGTGCCGCGAACATCAGTCCCCCCTCCAGCGCCCCAAGGCCTCCGGGAAGCATCGGCAACAGGAACGCCAGGCGTGCAGCGGTCATCACCACGAGTATCTGGACGAGCGTGAGGTGCATCCCCAGCCCTCGCGTCATCAGCGCATACTCCCCGACGAGGGCAAGCCAGGTGGGCAGCGCCAGAAGGATGCTCTGGGCCCCCACGCCGGGGCGGGCCCTGCACAATGTGGCTGCAGCTGATTCGGCCTGCGCACCGTGGTGCAGCAAGGAAGCCAGCCTTCCTTTCAGGCGTTCGGTCATCCAGCGCAGCGGGTTCGCTCCACGGCAGACCATAACGATGTAGCCCGCCGCAGCAAGCGCCAGCGCCGACGCGCCTGCCAGCAGTCCCCAGCGGGCCGAAGGATTCGTCAATCCCGATTCGGCCAGCGCCCACGCACCGAGCAGCAGGAAACCGAAATTGCCCACCAGCTCGAACAGCTTGTCCAGCCCCACCGTGGCGATGGCCTGGGGTAGTGGGACGTCCTCCCGGCGGTGGAGCAGGAGAACTTGCAGAGGCTCTCCGCCGAACTGAGAGCCGGGCGTGAAATAGCTGACGCTGAAAGCCGCCACGCGGTAAGAGGTGAGCCGCCGCCACGGCACGGGATGTCCGGCGACGCGCAGCAGCCACCACCATCGCAAAGCAAAAAGCCACAGGATCAGAACGTTGAGAAGCAACAAGGCTATCAGGATGACGGGCGAGAACGCCTGCAATGCGCGCCAAGTCTCCTGCCACGGCACTTTTCTTGCGAACCAGAGCAGGGTCCCCAGGATGAGCACGCTCCCCAGTTTCTGAGGGCTCGGAAGGCGAATGGAAATGCGCAGCATGATGACGAAATCCTGGATGAATCCGCCTATGAATGGCACGAATAGAATCGCTCCCACCACCAACAACGGGCGTTTCGGCCATATAGGGTACAGGGAAGCTGCGAGGAAAGTCATCATGGCTCCCGCCAGCCAGCGTCGAGCCCTGCTTGGCGGCATGGGTCCCGGAGTTTTGCCCAGGCGGCGCGCCACCCACAGGCCGATGAGGAACAGATAGCGCGCCAGCCCCACGGTCAGGTACCACCACGGCAATCGCCCGTATCGCACGGCCAGTGCAGAAGCCACCAGCACTCCGATGGCGTCCAGATGCATGTCCAGCCATTGCCCCAATTGTGAAACCCGGCCGGACGCACGAGCTATTTTCCCGTCGAGGCCGTCCATGGCTGCTGCCACGCTGTAGAGTATCGCCGGGGCCCAGAGGATTGCCACTGTGATGTTTTCGAGGCAAAGGAACCCCGCAGCCATTGCTATCAGCATTCCTCGCACCAGCGTGACGGCATTGGCAAGCCCGAGATCGCAAAAAGGCGTGCCATCGGAAACGGAGACGTTCAGGTGTAGGTTGCGCTTTACCGATAGAAGGACGTAAGCGGCAAGGGAACCACTTACTACCAGCCAGCAGGCATGATCGGTTCCCTTCGTGAGTCGGCTCAGCATGAGATAACCCAATGCAAGCATGAAGGAATAAATTGCCACCAGGGCTTGAAATTGCAGTCTGGTTCTATCGGTCTGCATAGGACATCATTCCCAGCACGATATGATTGGGACAACTGTTCTGCTCGGGCAAGTGGATGCTCCGATTTGTTTTGTCGCTCCGAACCGATGGGAAGGAATCTTGCGCGGAATCGACGAATGGGCGAATCAGAGAAACGAACCTTCGGTGCAATCCGCTGGTTCGCTCAATATGCTGATTCGCTGATTCGAACTTTGCTACGTTCCTCGGAATGACGAAGAAGAGTGCGAAAACGACAGCTAACCGGCTCAACAGCGTAGCTCCTA
>CAZEXY010000121.1:0-4614 GCA_964516345.1 uncultured Anaerolineae bacterium | reverse complement strand
TGTGCAAAGAAGAAATTCACGTAATTCGAATCTTGAAGGTGCGGAATACGGGGTAATGGAAGGCCCGGGCATCTTCCGTGCGCCCGGGCCTTCTTTGGATCAATATTCAGGCGGGACGGGAGGTGTCTTTTCCTTCTCCGGGATGTCGGTGATTAGCGCCTCTGTGGTCAGGATCATCCCGGCGATGCTGATGGCGTTCTCCACGGCGCTTCTGGTGACTTTGGCAGGATCGATGATGCCCTGTTTCACCATGTCCACGAAATCTTCGGCAAGCACGTCATACCCTATGTGCTTGTTCTTCTCCTCTTGCTGCTTTGAGCGGACGGATTCCACGATCACTGCGCCATCCTTTCCTGCGTTCTCCGCTATCATCCTCATCGGCTCTTCGAGAGCCCGACGCAGAATATCAATGGCTACTTCCTCGTCCCTGTTCTCAGGTTCGATTTCGTCCAGGGCAGGAATGGCGTTCAGCAAAGCTACTCCGCCGCCCGGTACTATCCCTTCTTCCACCGCCGCCCTGGTGGCACTGAGGGCGTCTTCCACGCGGTGCTTCTTCTCCTTCAGCTCGGTCTCGGTTGCTGCTCCGACGCGGATGATCGCCACGCCGCCGGATAGCTTGGCGAGCCTTTCCTGCAGCTTCTCTCGATCGTAATCGCTGGTGGATTTCTCGATCTCCGCCTTTATCTGCTCGATCCTGCCTTTGATTTGCTCTTCGTCCCCTTTGCCCCCGACGATCGTTGTATCGTCCTTGGTGGAGATCACTCTGTCCGCCCGGCCGAGGTCTGATATCTGGACGCTATCCAGCTTGCGGCCGAGCTCTTCGGTGATGACCTGCCCTCCGGTCAGAATGGCTATGTCCTCCAGCATCCTCTTGCGACGATCGCCGAATCCCGGGGCCTTTACTGCCAGGACGTTCATCACCCCTCGGAGCTTGTTCAGCACCAGCGTCGCAAGCGCTTCGCCGTCCACATCCTCGGCTATGATGACCAGGTCGCGCTTTCCGGCCTGGATCAGCCGTTCCAGGATCGGTACTATGTCGGTGGCGGCGGAGATCTTCTTGTCGTGTACGAGGATGTATGGATTCTCGATCACGGCTTCCATTCGGTCGGGATTGGTGATGAAGTAAGGGCTGATGTAGCCGCGATCGAACTGCATACCTTCCACGTACTCGGTTTCGAACTCCAGTCCTTTGGATTCTTCTACGGTGACCACGCCGTCCTTTCCGACTTTGTCCATCACCTCAGCGATCAGGTTCCCGATTTCCTTGTCCTGTGCGGAGATGGCTGCTACGTGGGCGATATCTTCTTTGGTGGTCAGTTCGATGGACTGGTCTTTGATTGCTTTGGAAAGGACCGGTATGGCCTTCTCGAATCCATGCTTGAGCAGCATGGGATTGGAACCGGCGGCCACGTTCTTGAGTCCTTCGTCCACGATCATTTGCGCCAGGACGGTGGCGGTGGTGGTGCCATCACCCGCGACGTCGTTGGTCTTGGTGGCCGCTTCTTTCAGAAGCTGAGCCCCCATGTTCTGGAAGGGTTCTTCCAGCTCTATTTCTTTTGCTACGGTCACGCCGTCGTGCGTGATGGTCGGAGAGCCCCATTTCTTGTCCAGTGCTACGTTTCGTCCTTTGGGGCCCAGAGTTGTCTTCACAGCATTGGCCAGAGTGTCGACGCCGATTTTCAGGTTTCTTCGAGCATCCTCAGAGAAAACCAGTTGTTTCGCCATATCGACCTCCTATCACTACTGCGAAGTTTACCTGCTCTCTACGATCGCGAGAACATCGCTTTCGCTCATGATGAGGTATTTTTCTCCATCGAGTTTTACTTCCGTTCCTGAGTATTTGGCAAAGATCACCCTATCGCCGACTTTCACGTCGAGGGGGACTCTTTCCCCTTTGTCCTCGTTCCACCTGCCGGGCCCGACGGCTATCACCTCTCCCTGCTGAGGCTTCTCCTTTGCCGTCTCCGGCAGGAATATACCGCTTGGAGTTTTCTCCTCTTCCTCTATCGGCTTGACGACTATTTTGTCGCCCAACGGTCTCAGAACCAGTTCGCCCATTTCGCCCTCCTGACGAAGATTTCGTTGTCGAAGGCGGCCCGAACCCGGGCCGCCCCCGTTATGCATCATTTGCCTGTGCTGATTTTGATGGTCTTTGGCTTGGCGGACTCGGCTTTCGGAATCACGATGGTCAGCAGCCCGTTTTGAACGGTTGCTTCGATCTTATCGCCGTCCACCGGTACGTTCAGGGTAAGGGTTCTCGTGAAAGTGCCGTAAGCCCTTTCCCTGATTACGTAGTCCACGTTCTCCAGCGGTGGCCTGATATTGGCTTTTATCGTAAGGGTATCCCCCTCCAGCGTTACCTCTACATCGTCCGGAGTGGCACCGGGTACTGGCGCCTGGATCACGATTTCGTCTTCTGTGGTGTAAGCGTCTATCGCTAGCCTGCCAGGCCCCTTGTCACCTCCGCGCCAGGTGCTTGGCCACACGAAGCTTTCTTCGAAAAGCCTGTTCATTGCGTCGCGCAGACTCAGGAAATCGTCCATTGGGGTCCAGTTGGAAAGCTTTCGGGTCATTTCTTGCCTCCTTTGATCTGGATCTTTTTGCTCGGGACCTCAGGGATTTTCGGTATTTTCACGGTCAGGACCCCATCTTTGAACTCTGCTTCTGCCTTGTCCACGTCTGCCGTTGGAGGCAGAGGCAGAACTCGTTCGAATTCCCCGAACCTGCGCTCCTGTATTACGTACGTGGTTCCCTCTTCTTTCTTTTCTTCTTCCAACTTGCCTTTGATTACAAGTCGATCTCCTGTTGCGGTGATTTCCATATCCTCAGGTTTGATACCGGGTACCGTGGCTTTCACCACCACTTCCTTGTCGGTTTCGTACATGTCTACTTCCGGTGAAAAGATCGTTTCACCTTTGCGTAGTCCGGGAACACGCACGAAACTCTCCTCGAAAAGCCGATCCATAGCTTCTCTCAGAGAAACGAGATCTCGCAACGGTTCCCACCGAGTCAGGTCAGCCATATGATCACCTCCTTATGTCCATGGATTCTGGTCCCCTGGGGAGGTGATTCCTTCCGATCGCGGTTCTGCGGCGCGAAGGGTATTACGCCGGAACCGGCTGCGCTGCATGCACCACCGGCTTCACGTCTCTCGGTTCTGGCAGTTCCTTGACCACAGAGACTGCGTGTTGTATATCTTCCTCGTCAAGGGCGGTGGCGTGAAGGAAGACCTCTCCCAGGAATGCATCTATTCTGAGATGCGTTTGCAGTTCTCTGGTTTCGGGAGAGCAGGCAAGCGCTTCTGCAGTGATGATTTCGAGTTCTTCGTCGCTAACGATCTTACACTCCATCGGCACGGAATCCTCTACAGCGTGCCTTGCCAGCGCCATTGCCATAGCCTTAAGTGTGTTGGAACGGGTGTACCCGCTGACGACCAATCGGTCGCCTTCCCACTCCGCTTTCAGGCCGTAGCTTCCGTGCCGCAGCGGGTCGGATTCTGCCCATGCGTTCTCGATCTTCGCGATGATTTCTTCCTTTTTCTTCTCGTCCATCATAGAGAATCCTCCTTTGGGAAGCTTGCCCGCAACCACTTTCATTGTGGGCGATTTATGTTAGAAATTCGCTAACACAACGTTAGAAGTGTGTTAGATCGTGCCTGCTTACGATGCCGGTATGACCGTCCATCCTTTTCGCAAGGCTATTTCTTTCAGTTCCGGCGTTGGATAGACCGCCACCGGATGCCCGAATTTTTCGAGCAGGAAACGATCGGTTTCGCTGTCTCCGTAGGCGTAGCTGGAGCCGAAATCCACGTCCCATCCCTGGGACATCAGGTAGAGTTCCAGACATTTCACTTTGCCTTTTCCCTGGCATATCGGCGGTTCGGCTTTCCCGGTGTATTTGTTGCCACGTCGCTCGAGCCATGTCCCGATGGAGCCGTCGAACCCAAACCTGCGGGCGACGGTTTTGGCCAGAGTGTTGTATGAGCCGGACAAAAGAATGGTCACGTGTCCGGCGGCCTTGTGCCAGTTCAGCTTTTCCATGATCTCGGGACGTATCCTCGGCGCGATGTAGGTTTCGGTGAGCCATTGACTCATTTTCTTGAGCGTCTGGTGATCCATGCCTGCCACAGTCCACCCGAGGTGTTTCCCCCACCAGAGGTAGAATGTTTCTCTGCTGAGCAATCCAGCCTTGAATAGCGGATACGGGAGGGTATGGAACCCAACGTAGAAGTAAAGCTGAGGAAGGTTCACATGGAACTTTCTGTGGTGCTCCCAGATTCCTTTCCACACGCGCCCGTCGAAAAGCGTTCCATCGAGGTCGAAAACGGCTGCGATCATAGTGATTCACCTCTTGGAGAGCTGCCAGCCAGCTCTATTTCCAAAATCGAGAAATCAGATTAAGGATAAGCGTCAGTAGCAAACTAAGCAAGATCATGCTTGCGAGAGGAACGTAGACCGTCAGGTTCCCCTTCTTCCAGACGATATCGCCGGGAAGATGGCCGAATCCGGTGGCGCGTCCCAGCATCCAGATGAGAGCTCCCATCAGAATGAACAGAAGTCCGATCCACATGAGCATTTTCGCTATCGGGTCGAGTCCGTTCAATGTTTCACCTCC
>CAZEXY010000120.1:0-4832 GCA_964516345.1 uncultured Anaerolineae bacterium | reverse complement strand
GAAATTCACGTAATTCGAATCTTGAAGGTGCGGAATACGGGTTGGATGGAATCTACACTTTATTCTCAGGATTCCAGTTCACGTCGGAAGAGTTCCCGCAGCAACTTGGGGTCTGCTTTCCCCCTGGTCTCCCGCATCACCTGGCCCACGAACCACCCGATCAGGCTTTGCTTGCCCTCCCGATACTTCTGCACTTCCTTCGGGTTTTCGGAAATGACCTTACGCACGATGGCGAGCAAAGCGTCTTCGTCCCTGACCTGTGCAAGCCCTTCTCGATCCACGATCTCTTTCGCCGATTCGCCCGTCTCGAACATCTTGTCCAACACTCTCTTGCCGGTGTTTAGGTTGATAGAGCCGGAATCGATCATCTCGAGAAGCTCTGCGAGGGCCTGAGGCGTCACCGGTTGATCCACTATGGATTTGCCGCTCTCGTTGAGCAGGTGAAACAGCTCGCCGGAGATCCAGTTTGCCACCTGAGCGGGTTGGACGCCTTTTGCTGCGGAGACGACCGATTCGAAATAGTCGGCGACGTTTCTGTCTTCGACCAGAACCCTGGCTGTATTCCCATCCAGCCCATATTGGCGCATGAACCTTTCCTGCTTGGCATCTGGAAGCTCCGGCAGCCTCTTCGCGATTTCCTCCACCCATTCCCGGCTGACGTGCAGGGGCGGGAGGTCCGGCTCCGGGAAGTATCGGTAGTCGTGAGCCTGTTCTTTGCTCCTCTGCACCACGGTTCTGTTCCTGGCCGCATCCCATCCCATGGTCACCTGGACGACTCGCTCTCCGTTCTCGAGGGCGTTTATCTGGCGTTTTATCTCGTATTCCAGAGCCTGACGGACGGCGCGGAACGAATTCAGGTTCTTGACCTCGACTTTCGTTCCGAGTTTGTCGCTCCCGACCGGGCGAACCGAGACGTTTGCCTCGCATCGCATTGCCCCTTTCTCCATGTCAGCGGTGCTCACTCCCAGGTACCTCAGCAGTGTTCGCAGTTTCAGCAGGTATCGGTACGCTTCTTCGGCGGATCTCATGTCGGGCTCGGTGACTATTTCCAGCAGCGGGATGCCGGCGCGGTTGTAGTCCACGAGGCTTGCGCCCGCTATATGCACCAGTTTCCCTGTGTCTTCCTCCAGATGGGCACGCTGAATCCTGATGATCTTTGGTTTCCCGTCGTCTCCTTCTATCTCCACCCGGCCGTTTCTCGTAAGGGGCAGTTCATATTGGCTTATCTGGTATCCTTTTGGGAGGTCGGGGTACATGTAATTCTTCCTGGCGAACACGGAATCTTCGGCTATTTCGCAGTGGAGGGCGAGGCCAGTGAGAATGGTTTTCTCCACCGCTTCTTTGTTTATCACGGGAAGAGCGCCTGGCAGGGCCATGCAGACCGGGCAGACATGGGTGTTGGGCTCTGCGCCAAAGATGTTCGCGTCGCAGGAGCAGAACATCTTGGATTTCGTCAGCAGTTGGGCGTGCACTTCCATCCCGATTACCGCTTCATATTCCATCCCGAACCCTCCATCTCGGTTAGTTTAAACAGACTTATGCCTTTCCACGAACTTTCTCATTCGCTCGAGCGCCTCTTCTATATCCTCCATCGAGGCGGCGTAGGAGCAACGGACGAAGTTCTCCCCGCCGATTCCGAATGCGCTCCCCGGTACCACGGCGACTCGTTCTTCCTCCAGCAACTTTCGTGAGAATTCCTCTCCGTTCATCCCGGTTACCTCCACGGATGGGAACGCATAGAACGCGCCGTGAGGCTCGAAAGTCTTGAGACCTATTGAGTTGAGGCCGTTGACGATTACCTTTCGCCTGGCATCGTAAGCTTCTATCATCTCCCTGACGGCGTCTTCGGCGGACGGGTTTCGGAGTGCTTCCAGGGCCGCGTACTGTGCCGGAGTTGGGGCGGTCATTATGGCGTATTGATGCAGTCTCAACATTCCTTCCAGCAGCGGGGCCGGCGCTGCCACGTACCCCAACCGCCATCCTGTCATCGCGTGGCTCTTGGAGAACCCTCCGAGGTGTACGGTTCTTTCCCACATGCCCGGCAGAGTGGCGAACGGTATGTGTTCGACGCCGTAGACGAGTCTATCGTAGATTTCGTCGGAAATGACGAGGAGATCGTGTTTCTCCGCCAGCTCGGCGACGGCCAGGAGGTGCTCCCTGTCCATGACGGCACCAGTGGGGTTGTTGGGGTAGCTGATGAGAATGGCTTTGGTTCTGTCGGTTATGGCCGTTTCTATGTCGGATGCCCTGACCTGGAAATCCTCCTCCATGTAGGTTGCCACTGGGATCGGGTTCCCCCCGGCCATTGCCACCACTGGCTCGTAGGAAACGAAGCTCGGTTCAGGTATTATCACCTCGTCCCCAGGGTCCACGATTGCCATCAGCGCCAGGGTAAATGCTTCCGATACTCCTATGGTGAAGAGAATCTCGTCGGCCGGGTTGTATCGAAGCCCGTAGAGTGATTCCAGGTAGTTGCTCAGCGCTTCCCGGAGTTCCGGTAAACCGGCGTTGACGGTATACCCGGTTTTCCCTGCACGCAGGGAAGCTATTCCGGCTTCCGTCAGAACGGATGGAGTGACGAAATCGGGTTCTCCGATTCCAAGTGAGATCACTCCCTCCATCCCGCTTGCAAGTTCGAAGAACTTCGTGAGACTGAATTCCGGTATGCGATCCATCCTTCGGGAAAGAAAACGTCTGGCATCCAAAGCTGTATCCTCCAGAGTTCTTCGTTATTCATTGCGCATTAGAGCATTGGGGGAGCACAAGCGAAGCGCTCCCCCATGCAAATCCCCCTTCCGCCTGGAACTGAAGAGACGCACTTCCGGTGAAGGCAGGGTGCTGTCAGCGAATCTTCAGATCAAGCGGCCTTTTTCCTTTTTGAACGGCGGTCACGCGCACCAGCGTTCTGATCGCCGAAGCCACCTGCCCGCCTTTCCCGATCACTCTGCCTGCGTCGTCCGGTGCCACGCGGAGTTCCATGAAACTGTCCCTTCCGCGCCTTACCATCCTGACCCTGACTTTGTCAGGTTCGTCCACCAGAGATCGCGCTATGAACTCTACAAGCTCTTTCATCGAGAACCCCTTCAGGCTGCTGCTTCGGCAGGCTCTTCGGCGGGCGCGTCTTTGCTTTCTGCTCCGAGCATCCCTTTGGAGCGCAGTATCCTTTCCACGCTCTCCGTGGGCTGCGCACCCTGGCTCAGCCAGTATTTCAGCCGTTCTTCGTTCACCACGATGGTGGGTGGCTCGGTGCGGGGATTGTAATGCCCCACCACCTCGATGAACCTACCGTCTCTGGCAGCTCTGCTATCCGCCACCACGATCCTGTAACTCGGTTGCTTCTTGGCGCCCATTCTCCTCAAACGAATCTTTACCATGACTTCTCCTCAAAACCTCCGTTGATCTTGATCGATTTTCCCAGAACGAAAGCAAATCCCTGGGACTTGCCTTTGCTTTTCATCCGAACATCTTCATGAGCCGCTCGAGCCCTCGCTGGGAGGAGAGCTGCTTCATGAGTCGCTGCATCTGCCGGAACTGACTCAGGAGCTCGTTCACTTCCTGCACGTTCGTGCCCGATCCCCGAGCGATCCTCCTTTTTCTGCTGCCGTTTATTATCTTTGGGTTGTGCCTTTCTTCGATGGTCATGGAGGATATTATCGCCTCTATCCTCTTGAGCTGGTTGTCCGTTACCTCGGGAGATAGCTCTCTGGACATTCTGGAGAACCCTGGGATCATGCCCATGAGCTGGCTCAAAGGCCCCATTTTCTTCACTTCACGAAGCTGCTCCAGGAAATCCTCCAGGTCGAAGCTTGCCGTGCGAAGCTTCTTTTCCATCTCGGCTGCTTTTTTACGGTCGACGGTTTGCTCTGCTTTTTCCAGCAGGGTGAGGATATCGCCCATCCCGAGTATTCTGCTTGCGAGCCTGTCGGGATAGAAGCGTTCCAGATCTCCGATCTTTTCTCCGACTCCGAGGAATTTTATCGGCACACCCGTTACGGCTCTCACCGAGATGGCGGCTCCTCCCCTGGCATCTCCGTCGATTTTCGTCAGGATCAGCCCGGTGAGATTCAGGCGCTTGTGGAACTCTTCGGCTACCCTGACCGCATCCTGTCCCGTCATGGCGTCCGCTACCAGGAGTATTTCGACCGGATTCGTTGCTTGCTTTATCTCCTCCAGCTCCTGCATCAGCTCCTCGTTTATGTGGAGCCTTCCGGCCGTGTCGATTATTACCACGGAGTTCGCGCCTTCTCTCGCTTTCTTTAAGCTTCGCTTGCAGATATCCGGAGGATTCGGTTTGGTTCCTTCGCTGTAGACCGGTATGCCGAGCTGCTCGCCAAGGACTTGTAGCTGCGTTACGGCTGCAGGGCGATAGGTATCTGCAGCAACCAGCATCGGCCTATGGCCTGACTTCTTCAGGAAGTTCGCCAGCTTGGCGGCGGTGGTCGTCTTTCCGGATCCCTGCAATCCGACCAGCATTATCACATACGGCTGGTGACCGGAGAGGTTCAGCCTGTCCGGTTCGCCCAGGGTTCGCACCAGTTCCTCGTGGACGATCTTTATCACCTGTTGGGCCGGCGTGAAACTGCTGGAGACCTCCGCTCCGATTGCTCTTTCCCGCACGCGGGAAATGAAGTCTTTGACGACTTTGTAGTTTACGTCGGCCTCGAGGAGCGCGAGCCGGACCTCACGCAGCGCAGCGTCGACATCCTTTTCCGAAAGGCGACCTTTCGTTCCGAGTTTGTCGAATATCCCTTGTAATTTGTCGCTTAAACTGTCGAACATTTCGACGATCCACCACCTTGTTTATCCAACCGACTATGCATTTTACTATACGG
>CAZEXY010000119.1:0-4849 GCA_964516345.1 uncultured Anaerolineae bacterium | reverse complement strand
ATTCCGTTGGCGATGTGCGCGGCGACCGGGGAGAAGATGTCCCTTCCGTGGAAAGTGGAGCTTACTTCGTCCAGCCAGAATCTTCTGTTGTTCAGGTGTACCGCTTTGAATTCCTTTGCCTGCTCCAGCACGTACCCCAACACGCCGTTGTCCGGTGCTACGAAGAAAGCATCCGAGGTCTTCACGGCGATGGGGCGTCTGCTGCTCCCAACGCCGGGATCCACCACCACGAGGTGAACCGTTCCTCGGGGAAAGTAGGGTACGGTGGATTTCAGGATGTAAGCGGCTTCCCTTAAATCCTGCGGCGGTACGAGGTGGGTGATGTCCACCATCGTGACTTCGGGCGCGATGGAAGCGATAACGCCCTTCATGGAAGCGACGTATCCGTCTTGCAATCCGAAGTCGGTGGTCAGGGTGATGATCTTCGATCTATTCATCTTCACTCTTCGGCGAAGAGATCTTTCTGCGGATGCCACTTCGGTTTGCCCGGGACCGCATGGCATTTTCGGCATCTTGCTTCGTACAGTTCGTTTGCCCCCACGACTACCACCGGGTCGTCGTAGTTTGCAGGTCTCCCATCGATGATCCTTTGGGTTCTGCTTGCTTCGTTCCCGCACACCACGCAGATGGCATGGAGCTTGTCGACCTGCTCCGCTTGGGCCATCAGCGTGGGCATCGGACCGAAGGGCTCCCCGCGGAAATCGAGATCGAGCCCGGCGCAAATCACGCGCTTGCCTTGATCCACCAGGTAGTTGCACACGTCGATGATTTCGTCATCGAAGAACTGCACTTCGTCAATGGCAACCACCTGCGTGTCCGGCTCCACCATTTCCAGCAAATCCCTTGCGGATCGGACAATCGTTGCTTCGTGGGAATCCCCGTTGTGGGAGGAGATATGCGTTGGGTGGTAGCGGTTGTCGATCTCCGGTTTGAATACCTGCACTTTTTGCTTTGCGATGATGGCTCTTCGTACCCTGCGGATCAGCTCCTCTGTCTTTCCGCTGAACATGCTACCGCAGATCACTTCCATCCTGCCCGCCTGGTGATAGAAGTTCGAGTACATTGCGCCTCCTTGCTTTGTGGAGTGGGTGGACTGAGAAAAGGGGCAGATACGGTCTGCCCCTTTCATCGTCTAATGTATCGAAAGCCCTGGGTGCAACGAATTACTTTTTCTTGGAGGCTCCCGCTGCCGCCTGTAACTTGCTCTTCTTTTCGAGCCTGCGCATGAACCTATCCACCTGCCCGGCGGTGTCCACGATCCTTTGCTCCCCCGTGAAGAAAGGATGGCACGCCGAGCATACGTCGGTGTGGATTTCCGGGACCGTGGCGCCCGTGGTCCACGTATTGCCGCAGGAGCATGTAACTTTTGCGTTGGGATAATACTTCGGATGTATCTTCGGTTTCATTTTATCACCTTGCCTCAAGCAACTTTCTCAGGATAGACGCTGACGCGTTTCCTGCTTCTCGGTGCGTATTCGAATTTTACGTAGCCATCGATCTTGGCGAAAAGCGTGTAATCGCTGCCCATGCCCACATTGGTACCTGGGTGAAATTTGGTGCCTTTCTGCCGCACGATGATGGTGCCTGCTTTTACCAACTGGCCGTCGAACCTCTTGACGCCAAGCCTCTTGGAATTGCTATCTCTACCGTTGCGGCTGGAACCGCCACCTTTCTTGTGTGCCATTTCTCTCCCCCTACGCCTCTATGGATTCTACCCGCAACCAGGTGTAATTCTGCCTGTGACCGATCTTCCTCCGATACCGATCTCGAGGAAGGTATTTGAAGCCGAGGACTTTCTTCCCTTTCCGTTGTGCAACGACCGTCGCTTTCACGGAAGCCCCTTCGACCGTCGGCTTGCCTATGGCGACCTCTCCATCGTCCTTTGCCACCATCAAGACCGTGTCGAGGGTTACTTCTTCCCCCTCTTGGTACGGCAGCTTCTCGACGAAGATCGTGTCTCCGGGCTTCACGATGTACTGTTTGCCACCAGTTTCCAGAATTGCGTACATACCCTTTCTCCCCTGAGATTGCTCTCTGGTGCCGCGCCCGAGCCTTCGGGACTTTGCACTGGCGACACGCAGGGCGTGTTTTCGGGTCTCTCTTGCCGACCCGGACTTTCATTCTATATTTGGTACGGAGGTTTGTCAAAATTCGAGGGGCCAAGCTACCCTTTTCTACCTTCCGCTTTCCGCACCCTGATCTTGAGGCCTTGGACTTCCGTGACCACGACTTTTTCCCCCTTGGCTACCGGCGGGTCTTCGGCCGTGGCTTCCCATAGTTCGCCGTGGACCAGTACCATTCCTTCCGGGTCGAGCTCCCCTTTTGCCTCGCCCACCATGCCCACGAGTCCTTCAGAACCTGTGACGGGGCGTTTCCTGTAGGTCCTCACGGCGGCGGCGATGGCGAAGAGGAAGAACGCACCTGTGGCCAGGGCAAGCCCTACGATGGTCGCCCAGGGAACGGTGGTGTACGGCGTGCTGAACAATACCATGGAGCCGAAGATGAAAGAGGCTATGCCGCCTGCAGTCAGCACCCCGTGGGTAGGGGCTTTTATGTCCACGATGAACAGCAAGAACGCCAGGGCTATGAACAACAGGCCGGTGTAATTGGCATTCAGGGCTCCGAGCGCGTAGAACGAAAGGAGCAGGCAAATTGCGCCTATGATTCCGGGAAGGTAGGCGCCCGGGCTTGCCAGCTCGAAAATCAATCCGTTTATCCCCAACGTGAGGAGGATGACCGCTATAGCTGGGCTCGTGATGGCGTTCAGGAACGAATCCAACGGGCTCATGGGTATTCTGCGTATCGGGAGCCCTTTGGTGTGGAGTACCATTTCCTTCCCTCGCACGGTGACCTTCATCCCGTCCATTTTCGACATCAGGTCGGTCACATCCTCCGCCACGAAGTCTATCACCCCCATCTCGAGCGCCTCTTTGGCAGTGGCCGCTTGGGCTTCCGTTACCGCCTTCTCGGCCCAATCGGCGGCCTTTTTGCCTCTCCTCTCCGCAAGGTTGCGGATATCTTTTGCGAGGACGTTGGTCACCTTCTTCTTCAGCGTCTTTTCCAGGTCCTTTCCTTCGTTGGATATGGGGCTGGCGGCTCCTATGGTGGTACCCGGAGCCATCGCAGCCACGTGCGCTGCCAGGGTGACGAAGGTTCCTGCAGATGCTGCATGAGCGCCGGAAGGGGCCACATAGACCACCACCGGAACGGAGGAGTTGAGTATTTTCTGCACGACTTCATGGGTGATGTCCACGGAGCCTCCCGGGGTGTCCATTTCCAGGATCATCGCTTCTGCGCCGTCGTGCTCGGCAGTGAGTATACCGTGTTCGACGTATCTTTCGAACACGGGGGTGATGGGTCCATCGAACACCAGAAGGTCTACGTGGTCCCCACGACCCTGGGCAGATGCTCCGCCATATGTCAACAATACCATGAGGGCGAGGATCACCCATATTGTCTTCTTCAGCATTATTTTCCTCCTTCGGCGTGTTCTGACGCTTTGCCGGCCACCCATTTCGAAATTTCGTCGACGGTTTTCAGGGATAGAACGGCCCCTACGTGCCCCAGGGGAACCAGCCACGATTCGAACCCGCTCCATTTTCGGAGCGTCCCTTCCGATGATAGTTCCGTCAGGTCGACGATCCTGTCGTGCTTGCCGACCAGCATCAGGATGTCGTTGGGGTTGGATTTGAGCGGATGGGATACGGGCTCGAGCCATTTCAGCCACTCCAGCACCTCTTCCATGTGCTGGTGAAGGTCGGTTTCTTTCAGCCTCTGCTGCCAGATTTTGCCGAGGGGCAGGTGCAGCAGCGTCGGTTCGAATTGAACGGCCGGAACCACGAGTGCGCTGAAATCTACCTCTTCCAGCACGTCGACCCATCCTCCTATGAGTCCTCCCATGCTTATTCCTACTATACCCGCGGGTTGCATGGTGAGGGACCTGTACGCCTGCAACAGCGCCCTGACGTCCGTAACTCCCTGGCGCACGGTGTCTATGGTGCGAATGAAATGTGCTCCAACTATCAATTCGCCGCTCTGGATTCCGCGCGGAGCTCTCCCGAAATGGAACGGTGCTGCGGGGAGCAGCACGTCGAAGCCTTCTTTGCGGAAGGCGCGGATCAAAGGCTTGAACAACAAGTCGCTGCTCATCATGAGGCCGTGGAGCAGCAATATCCCTCCTTTGCTCGGCACGTCGCTTGGCGCCTGGTAGAATCTGACCGGCACGCGGTCGTCCTCCTCTATCCCTATCGGGAGAGCGGTGGGCAGCATGGCCCACCCAGGCCCTCCCTGGAGCAGTTCGCTGACCTCTCGGGTGACGTCCTTAGGCTGGGGGAAGAAAGCTTCTACCTCCCCCCAGCCGATTTCCTCCAGGTATGCTTTGACTTCCCGGTACGTCACGAAGTACTTCCTCCCCAGAATCCTGGAGAAGTAAAAGATCACGAGCCTGCTGAAATATTCGTCGATGCCTTCCGCAATGGATCTACGCATGACAGGCCTCCGTTAACCCAAATATTTGCTCCGTCAGGGACTGGTTCGTGGGCAAGTGCCCGATTTGTCTCGGTTGCAATCTGCGTTGTGGTTCTCGGTTAGAATTTTACGCCATAACCGGGAAATCCGCCAGCACCGGGCGTTGAGCAAGTCATCGGCATCTGTTATCGATGCAGGGGTTTTGGAGATTATGGTGCAAGATGTTAGCCCGCGAAGGAATAATCAAAACGCAAAGACGCAAAGTCTTTTCTAAATATCTCTGCGGCTTATGTCTTCTTTGCGACTTTGCGTTGTCAACTCGCAGCCGGGCAGGAGAAAGGGACGCAGATTCACGCTGATGAACGCAGATAAAGCTAAAAAG
>CAZEXY010000118.1:0-4923 GCA_964516345.1 uncultured Anaerolineae bacterium | reverse complement strand
CCGCCGCTTCCTCCACTCCGGGGCTGCCGAAAAGGTAACCGACCACGGTTCGGCGCCCCAAGGCTGCCTGCACGCTCTCCGCGAGCCGTTCCATTTCCTCTCCTGCTCCATCGACGGTGCTGCCGTGAGCCGCAATCACCACGGCCACCGATGCAGAGTCGCCAAAACGCAGAGGTTCCTTGAGCTTTGACAAATTGTTTTGACAAAAATCCTTTGCCCACCGGAAGCGTCGTAGGAGGCTACAACTTACCTTTGTCATTCCGAGGAGCGCAGCGACGAGGAATCTCGGACGTTTTTTGCCCCAAAATCGTGTCCTTTGCCAAAGTTCGAGGCAAGATTCCTCCCTCGGCTCGCTACGCTCGCCTCGGTTCGGAATGACAATATGTGGGAAAGGGATTGTCACTATCATTTGTCAACCTGCAACAAATCTCTCTGCTCCTTCGCGTCTTCGCGTCGATTTTCGATCGCATCGAGATATCTCGCCGCCGCGTTCCAGAGGACGTTCCTCGCCCTGCGATACTGGGCTTTCTTCAGGTACTGAATCACGTCGATTCCGGCCAGATGCCGCCAGAGCGCCTGCCAGGTTTCGCCGTCCAGGCCCAAGGGCTTCAGTTCTTCCCGCAACTCCGCCATCATCTCGAGCCACTGGGCATATTCCGGCCCGATTTCTTCCTCCAGCATGATCCGGAGCCTCCGGGCGACTTCCGGGCTTGCGCCTCCGGTGCCGATCGCCACCACCAGATCGCCGCGATGGATCACGGCCGGGAGCACGAAATCGCCTGCGGCTCCAGAGGCGACGTTCACCATGGCACCCGCTTCTCGAGCTTCACCTGCGATGCGCCGGTTCAGCTCGGGGGAATCGGTGGCGGCGAAGACGAGGAAAGCTCCTTCTACGTCCTGGGTGGCGTACTCCCGCTTCACCCAGCGGAGGCTGTTCCGGGAGGCGAGGTCGGATATCTCGGGAGAGACTTCCGGGGCAACGACGGTAACGTCGGCTCCCGCGTCCAGCAGCCGCGTCACTTTGCGGGAGGCGACTTTTCCGCCGCCGACCACAACGCATTTCTTCCCCGAAAGCCTAAGAAAGATCGGATAGAGCCTCAACAAACCCTCCGAATTGGTTGCTTCCAGGAAACTATTGTAGGGGATCGAGGGGGAAAAATCTATGGGGTGCGCACCCTATTTGGAATCGGGAAATGGATTGCTCCGCCTCTCCTTCATAAATAGAGCGCCGTGGCGCGATGTCAGCTCGCAGGTTCGGAACGCGAAGCCGCAAAGAGGCATAAGGCGCAGGGATTATTGGAAAGAACTTTGCGCCTCTGCGTCAATGGTTACGCTGATGGCGCTGATACACGCAGATTTTCGCTGAAATGTTTAGTTTATCTGCGTTCATCAGCGTGAATCTGCGTCCCTTTCTCCTGCCCCGCCGGCGAGCTGACAACGCGAAGTCGCAAAGAGGCGTAAGCCGCAGAGGTTTTCAGAAAAACTTTGCGTCTTACTTATCTCAGCGTCTTTGCGTTTTGATCATTCTGGGAACAGCCCTTCGGTGGAAGCACCGTGACTTTTGCATCAAAGGCTTCTTAGAGCTCTGCTTACTCTCAACCACTCTTCCACGGAAAGCGTACCCGGCCTGCGAGACGGTGCCACTCCCGATTCCCTCAGAGCAGACTTGACTCTATCTGGAGGGAGCCTCAAGCCTCCGCTCAGGGAATTGTGAAGCTGTTTTCGTCTCTGGGAGAAACCGGCCTTGACTACGCGGAAGAACCAAACCGACTCTTCACGGGGCACGATGGGCTCTTCCAATCTCTCTATCAAGACCACCCCGGAATCCACCTTTGGCGGCGGTACGAAAGCTCCGGGAGGGATCCTGAAAAGCAGCTTCGGCCTGCCGTAAACCTGAACGCTCACCGAAAGCAAGCTCATGTCTGGAGGATGCGCTGCTATCCTCTTCGCTACTTCCCATTGAACCGTGAGTACCATCGATTCCGGAGGAAATTCGTCCTCCAGAAAATGTCTGATGACGGCCGAGGTGATGTAATAAGGCAGATTTGCCACCACCTTGTACCTGCTACCGGCTTCGTCCCCGAGGATTCGGCGGGCGGTAAAGTCGAGCACGTCCCCGGGGATCACCTCCACATTCTTACTCTCTCCGAGGACTTCCTTCAATGCCGGGAGCATTGATTCGTCCATTTCTATTGCGACGACTCTGCCAGCACGGCTCGCCAGATGTCTGGTCAGGGTTCCAACCCCGGGGCCGACTTCCACCACCGTATCTTCGATGGTCAGGCTCGCCGCATCGGCTATTCGGGCGAGCACATCATCCGACACCAGGAAGTGCTGCCCCAATCGTTTCTTCAAGTGCAGGCCGTGCTTTCGGAGAATCTCGGAAACCCGCATCAGTGCTCCCTGGGCCAGTTGGGCAACACCCAAGGTATTCTGCTCTTCGGAGGAGGTGGAGCCAGCAGGTACACGTCGACCCATCTGTACCAGTATACCAGGTTGTCCTCGTCGTATCCGAGGTCTATGCGCCTGCCCAGTATCCTTCCCCCGGTGTCTCCGACATCGCCAAACCCGTATCCCGGCACGTACACCTTTCCGCCGAGGTTGATTACCCGTGGATCCACGGCCACGATCCCCTTGCGCATCTTCCACCCAAGGCGGGTAATGCCGAACAACGGATGGTTTCTCGGTTTGCCGGAGCTCGCTGCGGTGTAAGAGGTGGCAAGCATCCTGATCTTTCTCCAGTAAGTGATCTCGCTCCCATCGGGCAATGTCAGATGATGCAGGATTATCTTCCTGCCGTAAGCGAGTTTCTCCACCACGGGCTCCCTCTCGATCCAGGTTTCCTCGAGGACCCTCTTCACGAGCTTTCCGTCTTTGTAGACGACCCTGTAACGGCTCTTCTTGATGCCCGGGATTCCCTTCTGCTCGAGTCTGGTGTGATCTATCTCCAGATTGTCGTCCGGCACCCATATCGTGTTGAATGGGATGAGAGAGGATTCTATCTCCGTTTCCGTTCTAACCCGGGTTACTTTTATGATCTGATAGGGCACGAGAGATGAATCGAGCGGCGGGGACACTTCGTCCTCTCCTGCAACGAGAATACCCGCCTCCTCCAGAGCTCCCCCCACCGTGCTCGCCAGGCTCTCGATCTGGATTTTCCTCCCGTCCGCCACGATGGTCACAGGGATCGCGCGGTGAATGAAGATATGCATGCCGCTCTTCACTGTGCTGGTGATCGGCGGTAGGACTTCATCCTTCTTCCCAAGGGTGACATGAGCTTTGCGAAGCACGTCTGCCACCGTTCCGGAAGCGACCTCCACGGTCTGGGACAGTTTTCCGTCGTGCAGTACCACCGGGTATGCTCTTTTCACTTCGACATGGATGGCGGACAGCGGTCGTTGCCAGGGTGGAACGGGCCAGCCAGCGATCTTCGGCTTGATTTCTTTGCACGAGGGCATCGGAGAATCGAGGGAAAGGAGGCGCCTTCCGACAAGAACTTCATCCCCTTCCTTGAAGGTAACTCCGGCGGTCTTCAACAAATCCCCAATCGTCCCCCCTCGCTTCCTGAGGTTTACACGATTCCCGTCGAACTCCACCACAATCGGGCAGGCTCTGATTATCTTGATATGCATCCCGGGGGATATGGTGGTCGCTTCTCCGGGGATCACGACATCTCCTTCTCCGAGCTGTATGTCGTGTTCTTTCAAGAAATCTTTGACTGTGTAGAAATGCGTGGACATCTTGACTGGTGCATGATCGTCCACTTTCAGCCACACCTCGGTAGATGTGGTGAAATTAGTATAGAACAGTCCCGCTATCAGCAGAATTGGTATCAAGATGACTCCCAGAAGGGAGTTCTTCTTACCCACAAGCCACCTCCAGAAATTCGACTACGGTTTTCGCCACATGGCTTTGCTCCGGGCCGCAGGGAAGGCAGTGAGGAGATTTCCGGAACCACACGGCCCAGGCAGACGGAACCGATTTACCCTTGTAAGAGCAGCTCGTCCTCCAGTTCACGACCTTCGCATCCCTCCTCTGTGAAAGAGCCCCACAAATCCTTTCTTCGTCACTACCGGAAACAAGGTTGTCTCCCCCACCGAACATCGCGAGCACAGGCGCTTCCACTTTCCGCAGCGCCCGGAGCATCTCCTTTTGCAATCTCATGACTTCCACCAGAGCAGCGGTCGGGATCCTGCTTTCTTCTATCACTCTGTCTCTTCCTTCTTTCGACCCGAGATCGATTTCCGGGTATTTCGTCTGCAATCGGCGCAAAAGCTCCGGGTTGGACAGGTCCCTTTCCCTGAACGGGGAATACCAAGGCTTTAGCCAGTGAAGATACGGCAGAAGCTTACCTGCCAGACCGCCAGGAGGGTTGGTGGAAGGTGATAGCATTACGAGTGCGCCCACGTCTTTGTATCGAGAGGCAACGATTGCCCCGAGCATGCTGCCAAGCGAAAGACCCACAATGGCCTTACAGCCTTCACCGGATAGCCTGTTCCATTCTCTCATGGCAGCGTCCACGAAACCGGAAGCTTTTACCCCTTTCAGCCTCTTTCCGCCTCCGGCTCCCGGGAGGAGAGGTGCCGTCACGGCGTATCCAGCGCTTTCCAGCTCGTCAGTGAGCGAAGACATATCGTCTGGCGTGCTGTTCAAGCCGTGTAAGGCCAGTACTGCTCCTTTTTTAAACATCTTCTACTTTCTCCGTTTGCAGCGCAGCTTTTCACGCCGCAGCGCGGTATTCTAAATCAATTTGTGGAGAATGTGCAAAAACGACGTCGGGTAGCGTAAGCTGTCGGCTCGCAAGTTCAAAACGCAAAGGCCAAAGCTTTTTGAAATAGGACTTACGCAATTCACACGTTATACCACCCACCCGAACCTCGTTCCATGCCCTCCGTTTCGTCGCAGGGGCCAGCTGCTGCGTCG
>CAZEXY010000117.1:0-5021 GCA_964516345.1 uncultured Anaerolineae bacterium | reverse complement strand
TCAGACCAAAAGCGTCCCTATGTGATACACGAGCATCGTAACGGCAACGGCCATGGATAGCGGGATGAAAATGCTCGCGAGAGTCCATTTCACACTTTTGGTCTCCTTCCAGGTCGCCCAGATCGTCACGAGGCAAGGCATGTACAGCATATAGAACGTCAAAAACGTGAACGCCGTCAACGTACTCCATTGTGAACGGAGGAAGTCGAGGACCTGCGTCGAATCCTGCAAAGATTGCTGGAGCCCGTAAGTCATGGCGAGGGATGGAAGTACTATCTCCTTGGCCGGGAGGGTGAAAAGCAGGGATGTAATCATCTCGCCGCTCAAGTGAAACGGTGTGCCCAGAGGGGCAAGGAGCCGCACCAGGCGTCCGACAAGGGTTTCTTGGAATGGAACCCCGTGCGGGGTGTTGCCGAGCATCCAGATGATCAGGCTCGCGGGTGCAGCGATCTCGACCGCTCTCAGCATCACACGGCCAGTCTGTATCCAGAGGGAATTCCACAGGACTTTTCCCCATTGCGGCTTGCGGTACGGAGGAAGTTCCAGCACCACCCCGCCCGGCTCTTTCCGAAAGATCGTGTTGTTCAGAATCCACGTGACGATGAACACGCTCCCGAGGCTGATCCCGACCAGCCCGAGCATGGCGAAAAGAGCCCTGCTCCCGAAGAACAGCACCGCCAGCACTATCCCCGCCCCGAACCGGCCGTTGCATATGACCAGCGGGCTGGTGAGTATGGCGACGAGCCTGTCCTTTTCGTTGTCGATGATCCTCGTCGTGAGCACCCCGGTTACATTGCAGCCGAAGTCCATCATGCAGATAAGGCATTGCTTCCCCTGGGAGCCGACAGATTTCATCACCCGATCCAGATTGAACGCAACCCTGGGGATGAAGCCCATATCCTCCATCAAAGCGAAGAGCGAGAAGAAAATCACCATAGGCGGGAGCATCACGGCGATTACCGTACCCGTACCGACGAATACCCCATCCACAAGAGCTCCGGTTACCCACCACGGAGCGCCTACCCCTTGCAACCAGCTTCTGCTGGCGTGGGCAAACCAGTTGCTCGCTTTCTCCAGCAAATCCGACGGGTAGTTGGAACCCTGTATCGTCAACCAGAACACCAGGGTGAGCATGGCGAGCATGACAGGCCATGCCCAATAACGGTGGGTCAGGAAACCATCCACTTTCTCCGTAAGCGTGTCCCGAACGCGCCCATGCCGTTTCTGCGTCAGGTGCACTATCCTATCGGCAAGAACGTACCTCCTCCTGACGATCTCGACTTTTGCATCCGGCTCCATCCCTTCTCCCAGACGGTAGGCAGCTTCCAGTATAGGGGACAAAGATTCCAGGGTAGGGTTGGCACCCTCCCTCAGCAGGCCGGAGCAGCACTCGCCGAGATCGCCTTTTCTGAATGCTTCCACCACTTCCGGATCGTCTTCCAGGAGCTTGGTGGCAAGCCATCTCGTCTTCTTGTCGAACCCCACGTTCCGGAGCATCCTCTCGAGCACCGTTATGGCGCTTTCAATGACTCTGCCGTAGTCCACCTTCACGGGAGAAGTTTCGATCCTTCCCAGAGCCACGGACACGGCGGCGGACACAAGTTCGTCCAGCCCCTTTCCCTGAACCGCCACCGTCGGGGTCACCGGCACGCCGAGGGTTTCCGACAGCTTCTCCACGTCGGTCTCGATGCCGAGGCGCTCTGCTTCGTCCACGAGGTTGAGCGCAACCACCACCTTGTGGGTCATTTCGAGAACCTGCAGGGTCAGGTTCAGGTTTCTTTCCAGGTTGGTTGCATCCACCACGTTGATGATAACGTCCGGTTCTTCGGAAAGTATGTAGTCCCTGGCTATCACCTCCTCCGGGGAATGGGCAGCCAGACTGTAAGTTCCCGGCAGGTCTACCACCACGATCTCCCGTCCTTGAAATTCGAGCCTGCCCTCGGCAAGCTCCACCGTCTTTCCCGGCCAGTTGCCGGTGTGCTGGTTCGAGCCGGTCAGTGCGTTGAATATAGCGCTTTTCCCCACGTTAGGGTTGCCCGCCAGGGCGAAGTGCAGTCTGCTTCTTTTCTCGTCCATTCACTCTCCCTCGGATTCCTGCAACGGCTTGACCAGGACTTTGGAGGCGAGGTCGTTCCTGAGGGAAATGGAGGAATTCATCACCCTGTACTCCACAGGATCGCCAAGTGGAGCCTTCCTCGCCACTTCCACCACAGCCCCCGGAACGAGCCCCATATCCAGCATCCTGCGCAGCATCTTCCCGCTCTCCTTGATCTCCTGAACCACCCCTTTCTCCCCCACATTGAGGCTGCTCAAGGGCACGAGTTCCTCCGGGGCTTTCTCCACGAGCATTTGATCCGCCATGGAAGTGGCGAGCACATGTCGTCTTCCGGCGCTTTCCACCAGCAACCTGCCAGGAGTCTTGCGCAGTATCTCCAGGTGGCTGCCGGGGGTCAATCCCATTGCCACGAGCTGGTCCACGAGGGCTTTAGGCTCGTCCTCTATCTGCACCACTTCAGCCCGTTCCCCGATCGGCCATTTGCTGAGAGGAATCCCCGAAGGAGATTCCAGATGTCCTTCCGCATCCGGTATCGGGGCGCCATGCGGGTCGTGAGTGGGGTTGCCCAGTTCTTCCGCCATCCGCTCTACTTCCTCCCGAGAGACTTCATGTTCCCTCAGGTCCGCGAGCTCGTGCACCTGGTTCAGAGGCATGTTCTCCTCTTCCGCAAGGTACTGTTCCAGCAATCGGTGCGCTCTGATGAGGTCCAGAGCACGCTTCGTTCCTTCCTCAGTTAGCCGCACTCCTTCCCCCGTCCGCTCCTTGACGAAATTCCTCTCCTTCAAGGATTCCATCGCCGGGTAAAGCAGGTAGAGAGGCACTCCGGAAACCCTGGAGAGGGAAGGCATGTCCACGAACTCTCTGTCACCGTGGACAGCGTACAGATGCTTCAGGGCGTCCTCCATAGCCACCTTGCGGGCTTTGGCGATCTTCCTTCTCTGAGACCAAAGTCCCTTCTCGGGCCAGAATATCCAGAGCAGCAACGCAACCGAGAACCCTAACAACAGCAGGATCATCAGTATCTTCCAATCGTACATGCCGAACTCCTCGATTATGGAGGCTATATGGCTCCAAAATGAAGCTTGCTTCGATTGTATCACAGAAAACTGAGCTCCTAAAATCCTACACGGGGTCCCCCTGTTCCGGGGCCCCCGAAGGTGGGACGAGAGCTAAGCGCAATTTGACCGCCGGAAGAATGGATGATATATTTTTGGTTGTCTGGCACTTCCCGATCTATTCCGTGTTTTTCGAGGGATTCGTTTCGACCTAACTTTATCGAAAGGAGCAGTCAATGGACACAAATTCTCGTTCCACCGGCAGTCCTCCAAGTCTCTGGAAATTGCTCAAGCGTAAGGAAGTTTTTGCATGGACCATGTACGACTGGGCAAATTCCGCTTTCCCGATGATCATGATGTCTTCCATACTCCCGATTTATTACTACAAAGTGGCCGGAGCTCACCTTCCGGGCAACCGCGCCACAGTATATTGGGCGTACACCACAGCCATAGCTTTGCTGATCGTAGCTCTCATAAGCCCGATCATAGGGGCAATGGCGGACTTCAGCGGGGCAAAGAAGAAGTACCTCTCGGGATTCGCTCTCCTGGGGATACTCGGGTCGGCTTTACTCTTCGGGGTCTATGAAGGCGATTGGCTGAAGGCTTCTATTTTCTTCATCATCGGTAACGTTGGTTTCGCAGCAGCCAACGTGTTCTACGACGGGCTGCTTCCGCACGTGGCTGCCGAAAACGAGCGGGATATGGTATCGGCAGCAGGATACGCCATGGGATATCTGGGCGGAGGCTTGCTGCTGGCGATCTGTCTGGCGCTGATAATGACGGCGCCGGAAGCGAAAACCGGTTTCTTCACGAGGCTTTCGTTCATCCTCACGGCAGTGTGGTGGCTGGTTTTCATGATTCCCTTGCTGAAGTGGGTGCCGGAGCCCAAGCGCAGGGTGTTGTCGAACGAGGTTGGGATGAACCCGGTGCAGGCCGGTTTCAGCAGGCTGGCCCGAACTTTCGGCAAAGTGAGAAGGTACAACGAGCTGTGGAAGTTCCTCCTGGCTTTCTGGATCTACAACGACGGGATCAACACCATCATCAAAATGGCGACCATATACGGAACCGAAATCGGCATCGGTTCCACGAGCCTCATAGGAGCTCTGCTGATGATTCAGTTTGTGGGAATCCCGTTCTCGTTCTTCTTTGGATGGCTGGCAGGCAAGATCGGCACGAAGCGTTCGATTTACATTGCGCTGGCAGTATACACGCTGATCTCCATTGGCGGTTATTTCATGAGCACAGCCTGGCACTTCTGGGTGCTTGGGTTCGCCGTGGCGATGGTGCAGGGAGGCTCGCAGGCGCTTAGCCGCTCCCTGTTCAGCCAGATGGTACCGAAGAGCCAATCGGCGGAGTTCTTTGGGTTCTTCAGCGTCAGCGCCAAATTCGCCGGAATCTTTGGACCGCTCCTGTTCGGGCTCGTTGGTGAGATCATGGGAAGCAGCAGGCTGAGCATCGTCTCCATCATCGTTTTCTTCATCGTCGGTGGCTACCTGCTCACACAGGTGGACGAAGAAGAAGGAATGAGAGTTGCCCGAGAGGACGAAGCGGTCATATTGCAGGAAGCCGCAGCCTGAGCAGAAAGTCCAGGGATCGGCAAAGCGGGTTGCATACCACCTGTCCATTCTCTGCCGCTCCGCCGACCCGATTATGTGCTTCTCTTCTCCATCAATCCAACGCGAAGAAACCAGAGGCTTGGGCCCCTGAAGAATCCGACTGTAGTGGCGGCCTGCGGGTCGCAACTACGGTCGCCTCCGCTGTGGAATAGCACACCGGCAAAAAGGGGAGCCTTCACCTCCATTCCAGAGCACAGCCCATATTCCGCACCTTCAAGATTCGAATTACGTGAATTTCTTCTTTGCACAGGTACGAATCTGTAGGACTGGCTGTTATCCAGTCCATGGACTTTG
>CAZEXY010000116.1:2377-5244 GCA_964516345.1 uncultured Anaerolineae bacterium | reverse complement strand
ACGCTGATGAACGCAGAAAACGGTGATTCCAACATGCGGAATCGACAAATCAACGAATCGCACTCACGGATAGGACGCATTCGCTGATCATCAGCGTCCCGATTTTCATCCTTATGGGCGAGCCCACCGCTCACGACATCTGCTTACTTGTTTACTTACCGCCGGAAGCCAACAGCTTGTCCCTGAAATACTCTATCGTGTGAACGAGACCTTCGTGCAGCGGCACCTTAGGTTCCCAGTTCAAGATTCTTTTCGCCTTGGAGATATCGGGCTTCCGTCGTTTGGGGTCGTCCTTCGGCAGGGGCTCGAAAACGATCCCGGCTTCGTTTCCGGTCATCTCGTTCACGAGCTTCGCGAATTCGAGAATCGAGATTTCGTTCGGATTCCCTATGTTCACAGGCTCCACTTCGTCCGAATGGAAAAGACGGTAGATACCCTCCACCAGATCGGAAACGTAGCAAAACGATCTCGTCTGGCTTCCATCGCCGTAAACCGTCAAAGGTTCTCCTTTCAGAGCCTGAGGCAGGAAATTCGGTATGACCCTCCCATCGTTGATCCTCATCCTGGGGCCGTACGTGTTGAATATTCGGACGATCCTGGTCTCGAGCCCGTGCTGACGATGGTATGCCATGGTTAGCGCCTCGGCGAAACGCTTGGCCTCGTCGTAGACGCTGCGCGGCCCGATAGGGTTGACGTTGCCCCAGTAGCTTTCCGGCTGAGGATGTACCAGCGGGTCTCCATACACTTCGCTGGTAGACGCAAGCAGGAATCTCGCGCCTTTCGCCTTCGCGAGCCCCAGAGCTTTGTGCGTGCCCAGGGCCCCTACTTTCATGGTCTGTATGGGATATTTGAGGTAGTCCACCGGACTGGCCGGGGAAGCAAAATGCAACACCGCATCCACCGGGCCATCTATGTAGATGTAATTGGTCACATCGTGATATATGAATTTGAAATCCTTCCTGCCGGCAAGGTGCGCTATGTTGTCGGTGTTCCCGGTTATCAGGTTGTCGAGCGCAATAACCTCGTGACCTTCAGACAGGAATCTATCCACGAGATGGGAACCGATGAACCCGGCCCCTCCGGTAATGACTACCCTCATAAAATCAAACCTCCAGCGATTTATTCTGTCCCCTTCTTGGGCCTCCTGCGCGCTTTCCGAAGAAGCCACCTTGCAAAGTAAACCACCAATGCTACAGGTATTGCAAGTATCAGGAGCACCGGCAGAACGTAGATCAACGTCCAGATGAACGCGTCGGCAAACCATCTCAGGGAACTGACGAGGGCGTGCACTGCCTTCCTGGCCGTGCTCCCCGGATTCCATTTGGATTCAGGTAGAGTCTTCACCGATTGCGTCAGCGTCAGATGTACCGTGGAGTAGTTCACCAGCTTTTCCAGAACCTGCAACTGCCCTTTGACCGAATCGATTTCTCCGCGGATCTTGACGAGCTGGTTGTACACGTCCAGAATGTCCTTTGCGCTGGCGTTCGGCCTTTTCCTCACCTCGTCCAGCATTGCCCGCAGCTCTTTCTCGGTCGCTTCCAAGTTCTCCAGCCTGGCCTTGTAATCCACGTACCGAGCGGTTACGTCTTTGGTTCGGCGGTTGTAATACTTTACCTCTTTCGCCTCACCGGAAATTTCCTTCAACGCCTCATCGAGTTTGTCCGCCGGGATCCTCAGCGTCATCTCTCCTCGCTTTTCTTCTCCGGTTCCTGAGATGGATGCTGCGGCAACGTACCCGCCGTACTTGGTGGTAATCCCTTCGATCTTCGCCTCGGCTTCAGGAATCTCCACGACTACCATCTCCATGTCGACTTCGACGATGATTTTTCGCTCTGTGAGATTCCCGCCGTTCTCCTCCTCTCCTGTCGTGTTCGTTCCTTTCTCTGCCACCGGAGCTGCGGCCGGTAGTTCGACTTCCCTTGTATCCGGGCGTGGGGATGCGTGGCCTGCACAACCTGAAGCAAAGGCAGCAATCAGCAGAACGAGAACCAGGAATACACTCTTCTTGACCGACATCTTTTCCTCCTCATATTGTTTACTCTGCTGATTGGACGCATTCTGGATAATGAAAGTTCCCTACCACCCAAAATTCAACCTGGCAATCAGCTTCTCCGGCAAACCGAACTCCCTCATCTTCGATTGAGTCTTCTCGATAGGGTAGCTAAGTCTGACGATCTCCCACGTCCTCGAGCCGGTATCGAGTCTGGCATAGCTCGCCTTGGGATCCCAGTCCCTTGGTTGCCCAACGCTCCCCGGGTTCAGTATCCATCTGTACTCCTCCAGAGGCAACGGAGTCCCGGGAGAAAGAGCACCGCCAACGCATGTATCGTCATCCTGTAGCTGGAACACAAGCGGGATGTGGGAATGTCCCACCAAGCAGTACCTGGTTTCGAAGTGCTGGAAGCTCGCGCATGCCACGCTATGATTCAAAACGTATTCCCAGATCGGGTGTCTCGGGCTACCGTGCACCAGCGTGAAGTCTCCCTCCACCACCCTTTTGGGAAGAGATTTCAGGAACTGCAGATCCTCGGTGGATAGCTGCTCCTTCGTCCAGAGAGCTGCCTCCCTGGCATCCGGGTTGAAATCGTCCAGTGATATCTCTCCAGCGATGGCAGCGTCGTGATTTCCCATCACTATTGCGCTTGCGACCCCACGAATCGTCCGGATGCACTCGGACGGATTCGGGCCGTAACCCACGATATCGCCCAGGCACCAAACGCCTTCAGCACCCCACGATTCAGCATCCTTCAACACTTTTTCAAGAGCTTCCAGGTTCCCATGGATATCCGAAACGACGGCTATTTTCATAGTCCTTCCTCGATAATGCTCCTGTAAAGTCCGACCGATGCTTCCGCCACGATCGAGTG
>CAZEXY010000116.1:0-2277 GCA_964516345.1 uncultured Anaerolineae bacterium | reverse complement strand
AGCTTCCTCAGGCGAGGTTCGTCCTCTCCGGTTCCAAGCAGCTTCAATGCCCAGTCGATTTCGATCCCGGACATAGCGCGAAGCAATACGTCGAGACCTTTTTCCCGCAACAAACCTCCGGCGTAGCCCACCGTGAAAGACCTGTGTTCACGAGGTGTACCACCAGGGGTGAACCTCTCCGGGTCGATGCCGAACTGCGGGATCACTTCGATTCTGTTATCGTAACCTTTCTTTCTGAGCACCTCGGCAGCTTGCTCCGTACCTGCGATGGCCGCGACGGAGTGCCGGTAGGAATATCTTTCGAACCACCCAAACGGCGGAGGGTAGCGTCGAAAAATGTTCTGCCAGGTGAAGAACAATGCCGGCACATTTTCCTTCACAGCCCATCTGAGCGCAAGCCACGTAGCCAGATTGTACGGCTCTTCGTCAATATGCACCAAGTCCGGACCTATGGAATCGAACAGGTTTTCGAGCCCGATGAAGTGATACAGGTGATAATTTCCCGGAAACCTTATGGGAAGCACCTGAAGGGAATATCCTTCTACGTGCAGACGTTCAAGCTCTATCCTGCCGCGCTTGTCCTCCCAAACCGGAGGCACCACCACCGTTAGTTCGACCCCTCTCGATGCTATTTCTTCCAGCTTCCGCTGGTATATGCCGACTACACAGGCTTTGCAGAGCATAACGATGCGCATATTCACTCCACCGCAGGAGAAATCACACCGCCGGCGACGCGGTACTTCCTTGCCCTTTCGAGGAAATCGAAAGTGAAAGGCGACCAGTCGGTGGTGGTCACTATTGCCTGCTGGACGTCCTCCAACACGTCGAGGACCGCCTCTCTCCTTTCCGCATCCAGCTCCGACATCACGTCGTCCAGAAGGAGCAGGGGAGCTGTGCCCAGAGCCTCTTTCATCACCTCCACTTGGGAAAGCCTCAGCGCCAGCGCGGCAGTGCGTTGCTGCCCCCTCGATCCGTAAGTTCTCAAATCCCTGCCGGAGACGAGGAATCGGAAATCGTCCCGGTGCGGCCCGTAGAGACTCATCCCAGCCGCTATCTCCCTCTCCCGGTTCTTCTCCAGGATTTCCGAGAATTCGGATTTCGTGGCGTCGGCCGAGCCAAAATCCACATCGATCCCTGGAATGTACTCCAGGGAAAGCAGTTCTCCTCCAGCCGACAGCATGAAGTGCATGGACCGGGCAACAGGAGCAAGGGATCCAAGAAAGTCCGACCTTCGCCTCAGTATGATGGTCCCGTGCTCCGCAAGCCACTCATCCCAGGGGAACAATTCATCTCTGTGACTTTCTCCTTCCCGTATGGAGCGCAAAAGAGCGTTGCGCTGAGCCATGACCTTGTTGTAGCGCCCAAGCGCCCTGCAATACAGGTGGTCGAGCTGGCATATCGCCACATCCAGGAATCTTCTTCTATCGGACGGAGCGCCCCGCACCAAGTTTATGTCCTGTGGCAGGAACAGCACCGTGGCTATAGTCCCGACCACATCCATCGCCCTTTTGGGCACTCCGTTGAGGCGTATCTGCTTCCTGAGGTTATGATTTCCATTTGCCACCGTAAGAGTTACCGAGACCTCTTTTTCCTCTCCATCGATCTGAACCTGCCCTACGACCCTGGCGAAAGGCAAGGGTTCCGACAAAGCGAGCCAGTTGACGAGTTCCCTTTCGGCGCCGGCTCTGATCGATCGTGTGGTGGAGAGGTAGGAAATCGCTTCAAGGAGGTTGGTTTTCCCCTGAGCATTCTCTCCCTGCAGCACGGTTATGCCGGCATCGAGATCCATTTCGAGCCGCACGTAGTTCCGAAAGTTCTGCAGGGAAAGATGCTTCAGGTACATCAGCGTATCACCTCAGGGGGCAAAACGAAAGCGGGCCGGGAGGATACCCCGACCCGCCACAGTCGTCAGTTCGTGTCGAAGTCCACCACTGCCTGCTGGCATTTTCCCGGACCGGCGACGCCATCGGTATGGACGTGGGCGATCTTGGAGATCCTCTTACCGCTGGAATCCACGATCCAGAAATACCAATCCCCTTCTCTGGCCCTGTGAGCGTCGATGATGTGGGAATAGTACCCGTGGTTCCAGTTCGGATACCCGGGATGCGGTCCTGTTGGCATTGGCGGTACTACGTGAGGCCCATCCGGGGCGTAGCTGAACACCACGAGCGCACCATCAAATGGTTTGTGGTTCCTGTAGACCGTACCGTTCACGTATGTAACCCCAGCGTTCGGATCGCACCTCTGCACCACAGCCACGTTGTATTCATACTGTGG
>CAZEXY010000115.1:0-5302 GCA_964516345.1 uncultured Anaerolineae bacterium | reverse complement strand
GTTCAGGTGTTATGGAACTTCTCTTCGGGCATTTACGTCTTTAACTTCGAACGAAGAGAAAAATACGGATTATCTTTTGTGCTGGAGGTGAGAAAATGGGAAGGAAAATCGTGTTCTTGGCATTGGTTTCCGTGCTGGTGCTGTCGGCGGCATGTCAGCCGAAGCCGACGAAAACTCCAACGGTGTTGATTTCGTCGACTCAGGAGAAATCCGGGAAGGTGGTGCAGTCGGTTCACGCTGCTGCGCCGGAGCTTCAATTGACGGTTTACAACGACGATATGGCTCTGGTGAACGATATCAGGAACATTTCTCTCAAACAGGGCGTGAATGAAGTGAGGTTCAAGGATGTCGCCGCAAAAATAGACGCCACCAGCGTTCACTTTTCCTCGCTGACCGATCCATCCGGTACTCAGGTGCTGGAACAGAATTTCGAATACGATCTCGTGAGCACCGACAAGCTCTTGCAGAAATACATCGACAGCAAGATCAAACTCGTCACGAAGGACGGAACCGAATACCAGGGGAAGCTCCTCGGCTCGGCAGGTGGGATAATCCTTCAGAAGAGCGACGGCACCACGGTCGTGATCAGGCAGGACGATGTGCAGGAGATCAGTTTTCCATCCCTGCCGGAGGGTTTGATAACCAAACCGACCCTATCGTGGCTCTTGAAAGCCTCCAAAGAAGGCGATCAGACCGTCTCGGTGGCTTACCTTACCGGCGGGATTGGATGGCATTCGGATTACGTGCTTGCATTGTCAGCCGATGATTCCCACGCCGACCTTACAGGTTGGGTTACCGTGGACAACAAAGCCGGTACCACTTTCAAGGATGCCCATTTGAAGCTCGTGGCTGGGGAACTGCATCGGGTAGTGCAGAAGAATATCGCCCTGTTGAAGGGCGCAGAGCGCCCTCCCATCGCAACGCCGCAAAAGCAGGTTCAGGAGAGGAATTTGTTCGAATACCACCTGTACGACGTCTCTCGACCTGTGACTTTGAAGGACAACCAGACGAAGCAGATAGAGTTCGTTTCGGCGCACGGCATTCCGGTGAGCAAATGGTTCGTGCTGGACAGCCAGAGAACTCCCTGGAGGTGGAGCGGAAACCTTGGAAAGGGGAACGTTCAGGTTCAGATCAGATTCAAGAACGACAAGGAATCCGGACTCGGAATACCACTGCCGAAGGGAAAGGTCCGAATCTACAAAGCGGATACCGATGGAAGCCAGCAGTTCGTAGGTGAGGATTCGATAGATCACACGCCCAAGGACGAGAACGTAAAACTGGTGGTGGGGCAGGCATTCGATATCGTCGGAGAACGCACCCAGGTTTCTTCGAGGAAAATCGGAGATCATTCACGCCAGGAAACGTGGAAAGTCGAGATCCGAAACCACAAGGACGAAAAAGTGGTGGTGCATGTGATCGAACATTTCTGGGGAGATTGGGAGATCGTGAAGGAGAGCCAGAAGCATCAAAAGCTCGACGCCCATACGGTTCAATACCTCGTCGAGGTCCCTGCCAACGGTACCGCCGACGTTACCTACACCGTGATGTACTCCTGGTGAGGTGCTCCAGCTGCTCAGAGGAGGCGTCCTCTCGACGCCTCCTCATTTCCACTTCCCGACCTGTTCCACGTACTCCAGACTCTGATGCCGGAAGTAGGTGTTGTAGAGCTCTGCGTAGTGTCCCCCGGCTCTCATCAGGCTCTCGTGATTGCCTTCCTCGATGATTTCACCTTTCCTCATCACGATAATTCGATCGGAGGCTTTCACGGTCGAGAGCCTGTGGGCTATGATGATGCTGGTGGTCTGGGACATTATCGTCTCGATGGCCTGCTGGATCTGCCATTCCGTGAACGGATCGATGCTGGCCGTGGCTTCGTCCAGGATGAAGATGGCAGGCTTTTGCACCAGAACCCGCATGAGCGCCACGAGCTGACGCTGTCCCATGGAAAGCCATCCTCCGCGCTCCCCGACTTCTGTGTGGAGGCCGTTGGGGAACGTCTCCAGCCACTCGCCGTCGCCTATCCTTCTGGCCAGGGAGAGGATTTCTCCTTCCGTCGCTTCTGGACGGGCGTATCTGATGTTCTCCAGCACCGAACCGGAGAAGAGGAACGGCGTCTGAGAAACGATGCCGAGATGCCTCCTGTAAGATTTCAGGTCGAGGGTTCTTATGTCCTGCCCGTCTATCAGAATTCGCCCTTTCTGGAATTCGTAGAAGCGAGCTATCAGCCTTGCTATGGATGTCTTCCCGGCGCCGGTGTGCCCGACTATGGCCACCGTCTCTCCGGCAGGGATGTGGAGGTTGAACCCTTTGAGCACCTGTTCTTTCTCCGTGTATCTGAACCATACGTCTTCCAGAGATATTTCTCCCCTCAGTTTGTGCACCGGCCTGTGGTCGATCTGCACCACCGCCGGTTCTGCGTCTATCAGGGCGAACACGCGCTCGGCGGCGGAGAGCCCTGCCTGTATCTGGGCTGAGAAGGACGAAAGGTTCAGCACCGGAAACCAGAATCGATCGAGGCTCGAGATGAACAGGTACCAGGTGCCGGCCGTGACGGCTCCCTGGACGGCGCTGATCCCGCCCACGTAGACGAGGATCGCCGTCCCCAACCCGCCCAGGGCGTTCAGCAGAGGAAATATCATCGAAAGGACGAATCCGCGTCTCACGTTGACTTTGTACGACTGCACGTTGGCTTCGTTGAAATCCCTGTAGATGGAACGCTCCTGCCGGAAGTTCTTTGCCACGGATATCCCGCTTATCGTCTCCTTGATTGCAGCGTTGACGTTGGCGATGGCTCTCATTCCCCGAACCGTGACCCGCCGGGCCAGCCCGCGCAGGCTCCCTGCTGCCAGGAATACCACCGGCAGGAACGATATCAACACCAGGAAGAGTTTCCAGTCGAGCTTCACGAGCACCACGGCCAGGATCGTCGCCTGGAGGATCTGAGATGTGACGTCGGTGATCAGGGTCGTCACGTCCCCGAAGTCCCGGGTGTCGGAGCTGATTCGGGACACGACCCTGCCGGAGGAGAACCGATCGTAGAACGACAGGTCGTGGGATGCCGCTGCACGAAACGCCTCCGTTCTCAGCGCCAGCACCACATCCCCGATCACCCGAACGGTGAGCCTGCGCCGAACCCAGTTGGCGAACCACGTGACCACTCCGCTCGCCAGCACCGCAAGCCCAAGCAGGATCTCCATCGTCGGCGACGGATGCAGCCGGATGACGTCCACGCCCTTTGCCACCAGCATGGGAACGGCAGCCCCGGCGGCGGCTATCACGGAGATGAACATGACAATGACCACGAGCCGCCGGAGTTGGGGGGCGAAATAGCGTGCCATCCCTCGTATCAGCTCTTTGTCGCTGTACTGCCGATCGTAAGCCTCGACATCAAGGTTCGCGAAAATTTCCGGCCTCCTTTACATCCTGGCGAATATCCGGCGGTAGGATTCTGACCGCCGCAAGAGCTCTTCATGGGTGCCCATGTCCTCGATCCTGCCGCGCCGGAGAAGGATTATCATATCGGCCCACCTGATCTGCGATAACCTGTGGGTGATGATGAACGTCGTGCGCCCGCGGGCAGCCTCGAAGATCGCTCTTTGAATCTTGTCCTCCGTTGCACTGTCGATTGCGCTGGTGGAGTCGTCCAGGATCAGTATCGCCGGGTTGGTGAGAAAGGCTCGAGCCAGAGCGAGCCGCTGGCGCTGACCTCCGGACAACGTCACCCCCCTCTCCCCGATGACGGTTTCATAGCCGTCTTTGAATTCCATTATGAAATCGTGAGCCTGGGCAGCCCTGGCCGCCGCCACGATTTCCTCCATGCTTGCGTCCGGCCTGCCGAAAGCGATGTTTTCCCTCACCGTCCTGGAAAACAGAAAGATGTCTTGCTCTATGATCGAAATCTGCCTGCGCAGCGATTCCAGGTTCCATTCCCGCACGTCGATCCCGTCCACCAGCACTCTGCCCGAATCCACGTCGTAAGTTCGGTTGATGAGCTTGACGAGGGTCGTTTTCCCTGCTCCCGTCTGCCCGACGATGGCTACCCGCATCCCGGGCTTCACGTGGAATGATATATCGTGCAAGACCCCGGCACCTGTGCCGTAGGAGAAATGCACGCTCTCGAAAGTGACGCCTCCTTTCATCTTGCCGGAGTATCCGCCTTCGTTCTGATCGAGCTTGCTTTCTTTGTTTATCAACTCCAGCACCCGCCGCGCCGCGGCGATGCCGGATGAGACCCTCGAGTATGCAAAGAGCGATACGAATGTGGGAAACCGGAAGAGCTGGAGCAGGCCCACGTAAGCTACCACCGCTCCTATGGTTATGGCGCCGTGTCTGTAAAGCCACATGGCGTGGAAGAATCCGGCTGCGGTGACTATGCCCAGCAGGAGAAGCGGGACGAATCTTGCTTCCACATCCCCCTGCTGCACGAAGGCATCCCGGAATCTCTTGGCGAACTCCCTGAAATTCTCGACCTCCCGGTCTTCCTGGGCGGAGCCTTTGACCGTTTCGATGCCGTCCAGAACTTCCGAAAGTCTGGAGTTCATCTCCCCGAAGCGGTTCCTGACAGCCCTGGTGATGGGGCTCAGCTCGTGAAGGTACTGCCACAGGGCCAGGATGTACAGAAATATGAACACGGCGGGCGTTATCATCAACGCTTTGTGATACCTGGGAGCGATGATCAGCGGCATGATCATGAAATTTGCCGAGCCTATCACCAGATTGACGCCGGGGCTGAACATCAAATTAATCTCCCTGACATCGTTGGTGGCCCTGGCCATGATGTCCCCGACCGGCTGCAGGTTGTGGAAAGCCATGCTCTTTCCCAGCAGGGCTGTGTAGAGCTCATCCCTGATGTCCCTTTCCAGCTTTTGCGCAATGAGCTCCGCACCAAAATTGCGCCCAAGCTGGAGTGCGCTCCTGAGTACCTGGCTGCCCACGATCAGCACTGCAATTACCAACAGTGCTTTGATCTTGCCGGGGGCGGATGAAGTGACCACGTTGAAAGCCCGGCCTATCAGCATTGGGACGACCGCTGCGAGTGCGGCGTTCCCCAGCGCTCCGATCAGCATGATCAGGACGATGTACCAGTAGCGGCGGGCGTGGGAGAGTATCCAGCGGACGGGGCCGCTGCGGTTGGAGTGGTATTTGTCCGGCAGGGTGAATTCCGAAGCTCCTGCCGCAATTCGTCCGACTGACATCTGCTGCTCCAAAATTTGATTTGGTAGTGTTGCTGGCAGCCGCACCAAAAAACAGGCTATCAGCTTTTGACCTTCCAGTCAAGAAAGCAGGACGACGAGCCGGTCGC
>CAZEXY010000114.1:0-5322 GCA_964516345.1 uncultured Anaerolineae bacterium | reverse complement strand
CCACCGGCCGACCTTGGCTGGCTGGTACCGCTGCTGGCTGCTGCGGCGATCGGGAATCTGCGTGGCCGCACTTGGGCTTCGAGACTCACTTCGATGTCCGGCGCCGTGCTGGTTTTCCTGGGGTTGCTGGACGCTTCTTTCAACCTTCAGAACGGAATTTACGCCCGCAGCCTGACCGACGGGATCGTCAACGCATCCATCAATGCCGCCTGTCTGATTTTCGGGCTGGTTAGTGTGGTCTGGGCTTCGAGAAAGTCGTAAAGGCGCAGCGAGCCCATCTGCTCTCGAACGGGGCAGATAGGCTGCTACTTGGGCCGGTTAAGGTGCTAAAGTAGTACCGGAAGACCGCTCTATTCTTCCGGTTTGCGGGCGGTCAGCAATCGAATGTAGTCGAGGGCGTAGGTTTTTGTATCGAACTCCCCGAAGCCGTGTTCGGAGAGCATCTTCTTCAGGTCCAGAGCTACAAATTCGCTGGCAAGAGGGCATTCGGCCTTCTCGAAGAGCCACCTTATTGGAAGAAAGGTCTTGCTGAGATCGAATTCGTTGTAGTCGAGGATTTGGAAATATCCTCCCGGCTTTAGGGCTTTGTATACGTTGTCGAATATCTTTTCTTTATCGTAGTCTTCGAAGCCATGCAGGACAAACGACATGAACGCTCTGTCGAACTCACCTTCGTAGCTCCAGGGTTCTTCTATCCGCTGGTACACAAAAGAGACGTTGGGGTACTCCTTACATCTTTCCACAGCCTGTGCCATCATTTCCTGGCCGATTTCCAGGCCGACTATGCGTCCTTCTTTCCCCGTGTGTTCGAGCATTATGCAGTCGTTGCGCCCGGTGCCGGATCCCAAATCCAGGATCTCGTCCCCTCGTCGAATACCCATGTCGGCGATGATCCTGCGGATCATTCCTTCGTATCTCCCAAGGGTGAGTAGATCCATGAGAATATCGTAATACTTCGCTTCCAACCCTTTGACTTCGACTTTGGTCCTTGTCGACGGCATGTTTCAACCTCCGGAAAGAAAATCAATATTTCAAGGCCAGCAGGCCAAAGGCTGCTGGCTTCCTTATGACTCTGAACCCCGCTTCCTGGAGCCTGTTAGCTGCACCTTTTGTGACGTTGCCGGACATTTTGCTATCCGGATTGCCGACGTAGTGGAAAAGCCTGCCGCCCTTTCTCAGCACCCGCCACAACATTTTGTAGAATTGCAGAGAATAGAGCTCTCCCGCCAGCCCGAAGAGCGGGGGGTCGTGGATCACGAAATCGAACCACCCGGCCGGCATTCCGGCGACTATGTCGGCGGCGTTTCCGATCACCGCTGTTATTTTCTCCGATTCGAACAGCTCACGAGACCAAGGGTTCATTGCTGCTGTTTCCAACACTGTCGGGTCGAGCTCCACTGTTAGAACGGTATCAGCCCTTTCGGAGGCCTGGATCGCCGTGTAACCCAGGCCGGTGCACACGTCCAGCACTTTTCCCCTGATCCTGCCGATGGCTTTGAGCTTGAGCTTCGTATCGGTCCACGGATCGATCCCACGTATCCGGTGCATTGCTATGCCGGAAAGGGTGATGGTTGGAGCTCCCGAAGTCGGCATCAACGCAACTACCCGGTTGGTGATCTCTGAATAAGATCGGATGGGCAGGGCCACGGCGCCCCGGAAATGATAGCAGACCCCGCAGTCTTCCGCCACTTTCTCCACTTCGCTCCAGGGGATGAGTGCCCCTTCTGGCAGGTGAACTCCGCCTTCGTCCAGTCTGACCTCGGTTTCGGTGATGCCGAGATCGAGCGAGATCGATGCGATGCTCTTTCCTCGAGATTTCAGCAGCGTTTTTGCTTCTCTGCAGGAAAGCAGCGCACCCATCCGTTACCGTTCCGGTTCTATGGCAAGGAGTACTGAGGTCAGCTTGTCGTATTCATTTTTGAACATCCTGGATGCTGCTTTCGCTGCTTCCTCGAGCCAGTTCAGGTCGTTTCCCCGTTGATGGTAGACCTCTCTGAAGTGGGCGGCGATCAGTCTTTCGGGCGATAGCACTCCGTGGAAGTCCAGGAGCACCCACAGGTATCCAAGATTCTCGGAGAACTCGCTGACTTCCTCCGGCGAACAGCGATATACCGAATAGTGCAGCGGCGGAGGCTGAGACGGGAGATGCCTGTGCAGCGTTCCGTCGGCGTCTTTGCTTCCGACCAGCGCCGCCTCGAATTCCGTTCTGAGCACGTGCTCGAGCTGCGGATGTTCGCGGTACACGTTTTCGTCGAGAGCTGACGGCGTGCTCCTGCGTGTAACTCTCCTTCCCGGATCTATGCTTACCGTAGCCCCGAAGCTCACCACGCCGTAAATCCATCCATCCCTGCCATACTGTTTTGCCTTCACCAGACTCCCGAGAGGAGGTGGCTGGAGAAAGGAAAAGCTCTCTGCAACTACTTTCAGACTGGTCGATTCTATGATTTCCCCGAGCGCCTCAGTCATGACGTCACACTCCTCTTATTCGTTTGCTTCTGTCTTTGGAGGATCTGGTAAGAGATACTCCGGCTAACCCCAGCTCGTTCTCCAGGAGACGTAGGATCGTCCTCCTTTCCTCCATGCTGACCACCGCTTGTTCGTGGGCTTCCATCAATGCAGGAGGATATCCTTCTCCTCTTCTTGCCTGGTCTATCAAAACTGCTTGTACGAAGTCCAGCCAGCCTTCTGCTTCGAATACCCACTGCGGTGCTTCTACCCGTACAATTTCGCTCCCTACGTTCAAATAGAAGAATTGTATTCGGTGTTCTCCGTAGAGATCCAGCACTCCAGAGCTGCTGGAGAAAACAGCGCTTCTGTTTCCTTTCTGTAGGATCCCCTGGAACAGTGTTCTATCTACCGATGTGCGCAGGAAGTTGCACAACGCTCGATCCCTTTCCTCTTCACACCGGCATCGGAGCGGGTCTTCCGGGCACAACCATACCCTTAGTGCGTTGCATACATCTCTCGATCCTGGATAACTGATGTAGCTGACAATGGGAATTTGCTCTTCCTTGAATCTGCCGATAGTTCTCAGAGCAGGGTACAGGAACTCCTTTTGGATATCCTTGCTTTCTCCCTGGAGTCCCCAAAGTATTAGGGAACCGTCTCGGATGGCCAATAGTGGTGGTGGAAGGCGGACAGCGGTGTCCAGGAGAAAAGCGAGTTCCTCCACAGCCATTTTCCAGGAAAGCAGGCTGCCTTCTATCGGCATATCAAATCCGTTTTCGTCTCTGACGAAAGTCTCGGATGGACGAAAATACAGCTTGGCCCTCGACGAGAGATCGGCGAAAGAGCTTTCGCCGTAGTGCATCGTTGCTTGCCCCATGTTCAAGAGGAAAAAGTGGATAGGGGAGTGGCGATCGGGAGGGATGAAGGACCCATCGCTGGCGATAACCGTGAATTCGGGAGGCGGGGTTTGAGATGGCACAGAAGTATCAAGTGCTTCTTGTGGAATTGCCACAAGCCAAGGAGCTCTTTCCTGCCTCGACTGGAACTCGATGATGGTCTCCTGAAGTCGTCCAAAGTCGGCTTTGAACAACACGTCCCGTGCGGCACCGACCAGTTCAGCTTCTTCCCTTGCTGCACGCTGAATATGATCGACCAGTTCTTCCAGTTCCTTTTCTATGGAAAGGATGTTTATACCCACTTCTGCTCCCTTGTAAGCGAAGGCTCGAGATGCATGTTCGTCATGCCGGAATTATAGACAATAAACAAATCGATGGCAACCTGTGAAGAGTTCAGAGGATATGGTTACGGTTGTCTCCATGGTCAAGTTGGGATGCGGCGTTTGACAATCTAAGAAAATTAAAATATAATTTAGTTGTTGGGATGAACCGCATCGAGGTGTCCTCGCCGCTTTTTGGTCACACTGATCGGGAGGTTGACGATGATATATCGGACGAAAATCCTTTTGGTGGGTTTAGTTGCTCTGCTGGTGCTCTCTTCTTGCGTTGCGTCAAAGGCTCCCTCTGTTGCTTCCGCTGTGCTCATAAAATCGCCGACTCCCGGTAGTACGGTGACGGTGGGCCAGACCACGAATGTGGAAACCGTGGGAACGTGCGCCAGCGGTGTTTCCCGCATCGAACTGTGGATAGATGGGTCCATGTCAGGGAAGGCGGAGCCTCCCACGGGCACACCCAAAGAGTTCCCGGTCACTTTCAGATGGACCCCGTCTGCACCAGGAACGCATACACTGGAAGCCAGGGCGCGTTGTAAGGACGGCACAGAGCCGACGCCTTTCTCTCTGCTGATCAATGCCGTCCAAAATGAAGCAAGTGCCACGCAAGCCCCTGTTGTCGTCTCCACGCCGACCCGCCCGATCCCTACCCGGACCGAAACTCCGGAGCCGACCGAAAGCGTGAGCCCAACGCAGACCTCTATGCCGACGTCCACTCGGGTGGTACCCTACTTGGTGGCTTTGACCAACCTCAACGTGCGAACCGGCCCGGGCATCGGTTATCCGGCGATCGGTGTGTTGAAGCGTGGACACAAGGCTGTCGTAACGGGAAAGAATGCAAACTCTTCGTGGTGGCAGATAGAGTTTCCTCCAGGGACCGAAGGGAGGGGGTGGGTTTCGGCGCTTTACGCCACAGCTAAAAACGTGGGCGACGTAAAAGTGACACAAGCGCCTCCGATGCCGACAGCTTCTCCAAGCCCTGTTCCATCCAGTGTGCCGACCTCGACGCCAAGCCCGGGCGGTGGACAACCAACGGTGGAGATCAACTTCTGGGCGGACAAAACCGATATCAACGCCGGAGAATGCACCGATATACACTGGAGCGTCCAGGGGGTCAGAGAGATTTACCTGGATGGTGCAGGTGTTACGGGAAACGGCTCAAAGCACGTATGCCCTTCCGCAGACACAACGTACACTCTCCATGTCGTGAAACTCGATGGAGGAGCCGAGGATAGGCAGATCACCATAAAGGTGCACGGTACTGTACAACTGCCTCAACCAACGCTTCCTCCTGTTATCATCCTCTACCCAGATCTCAAAGTGGACGCATATTCTGTTTCTTTTCCATCGGGTCCCCACTGCGGAAAGCCCTGGAACGTACATGTATCTGTGACCAACACCGGATCTGTTGCTGCAGGCTCGTTCAAGGTGTGGTGGTCTGTCGATTCGATGGTGGTGAGGGAATGGACCGTCAATAGCTTGCCCGTGGGAGGCGTGTGGTCGCAGAATTTCGTACATATTCATTCCTGTAATCAACCTTCGGATCTGACCACTCAAGTGAAGGTGGATCCGGACAACAGTGTGAGCGAAAGCAACGAAAACAACAACACTTCGGTTCTACATGTGCACATAACGCCGTAGTTTGG
>CAZEXY010000113.1:0-5325 GCA_964516345.1 uncultured Anaerolineae bacterium | reverse complement strand
AGGTTTTGTGGTAGCCTTTCCTTACAACTCACGCAGGGTGTAGAATGGACAAAGAAGCTATCGCCAAAGCTGCCGAACTTATCAAGAAATCGAAGCGTGCGGTGGTGCTCACAGGAGCAGGCATAAGCACACCTTCCGGCATCCCGGATTTCAGAAGCCCGGACTACGGAATGTGGTCGAAATACGATCCTTTCGAAGTGGCTTCCCTCTGGGGGTTCAGGGAGAATCCGGAGGCATTCTACGGATGGGCAAGATCCCTGATGGACAAAGTGCGAAATGCCAAACCCAACGCAGCACACCTCTCTCTGGCTCGCTTGGAACAAGCCGGCTACATCAAAACCATCATCACCCAGAACATCGATCTGCTGCACGAACAAGCCGGATCGAAACACGTGCTTCCACTGCACGGAACGATCAAAACCGCCACATGTCTCGACTGTGGGCACAAGTTTCAGGTAACGGAGGAGTTCTGGGAGAAGGTTCGCCGGGGCGAGATACCGAAATGTCCGAAATGCGGCGGCCTCTTGAAGCCGGATGTGGTGCTCTTCGGGGAACCTCTGCCCTATGAGATACTGAAAGAAGCCCAACAAGAATCCCTGCTCTGCGATCTGATGATAGTCGTAGGATCGTCGTTGATGGTCATGCCAGCGGCAGACCTCCCGGCCCTGGCAAAAAGGAGAGGCAGCAAACTCATCCTGATCAACCTTCAGTGGACTACAATGGACTCCCAAGCCGATGTGGTGATACGTGGAGACGCCGCAAAAGTCCTTCCAAAGATAGAGAAACTCGTCCTCGGGAAGGGAAAGAAGTGAAGGAAAGAGAAGATACGTATAGAATCAGAATCAAGGACTTACCGAGCACAGAGCGTCCCAGGGAAAGGCTCTTTCATCAAGGCTCGAACTCCCTGAGCACGGCCGAATTGCTTGCGATAATCCTGCGAACCGGCACCGACGGGGAAAACGCCGTCAACATGGCGGGAAGGCTCCTGGCCAGGTACGGAGGCCTGGAGGGTATTGCCGGTGCAAGCCCACAGCAGTTATCCCAGGAACGAGGAATCGGCCAGGCAAAAGCCGCCCAGATCAAAGCAGCACTGGAACTCGGGAAACGGCTGATGCTTTCCTCCCTGGAAGAACGACCGCAGATAACATCCCCGGAGGACGCTGCGGCGCTGCTCATGGGAGAGATGTCTTTCTTAGAGCAAGAACACCTGAAAGCAATCCTGCTGGACACCAAGCACAGAGTCATAGCCATCACTACGGTTGCCGTCGGCAGCCTCAACACAGCAAGGCTCAGATTGGGAGACCTGTTCAGAGACGCAGTGAAAGACAACGCAGCAGCGATCATAGTGGCACACAATCATCCCAGTGGCGACCCCACCCCTTCCCGGGAGGACATCAAAATCACCCGCGAGATCATAGAAGGGGGCAATCTGCTGGGTATAAAAGTGCTGGACCACCTGGTCATAGGGAAACAAAGGTTCCGGAGCTTGAAGGAAGAAGCTCCATCCTTATGGGAATGAAAAGGCAGCCATCCAGACTGAGTCGGATGGCTGCCCGAATGATCCGAAGGCGAACTCACTTCAGTTCGACGGTAGCGCCAGCCTCCTCCAGCTTGGCCTTGGCCTCCTCCGCCATTTCCTTGGGAACGGCCTCCAGGACCTTGACAGGGGCGCTCTCGACGAGTTCTTTCGCCTCTTTCAGCCCGAGATCCGGCTTGAGACCGCGCACGGCTTTGATGACGGGAATCTTCTTCGCTCCCACATCCACCAACACCACGTCGAATTCGGTCTTCTCCTCGGCAGGAGCTTCAGCCTGCGCCTGAGCACCGGCAGGCATAGCGCCCATCATCACAGGAGCCGCAGCACTCACACCGAATTTCTCTTCAAGAGCTTTGACGAGCTCCGAAAGCTCCAGGACCGTCATTTTCTCTATCGCTTCGATAATCTCTTCCTTAGTCATACGAACCTCCATATGTTGTGTTTTTAATTTTTACCAGATCGTCATGCAGCCGATTCAGATTCCTTGAGCTGATCGGCGCGGGCGTTAAGCACGTTGACCAAACCACGAACCGTCCCGGCAAGCACATTCACCAAACCGGATATGGGTGCCTGCATTCCAGCAAGCACCTGTGCAAGCAGGACTTCCCTGGTCGGCAGCGATGCAAGGGACTTCACGGATTCCGGAGACAACACCTGCTCCCCGAGCAATCCGCCTTTGACCTGCAGAAGATCCCTGGTTTTTGCGAACTCCATCAAGACCTTAGCCGCAGCGACAGGGTCGTCATACACATAGGTAACCCCAACAGGACCCACGAACAGATCTTCCACGCCGGATAGACCTGATTTCTCCATGGCCAGCTTGAAGATGTTGTTCTTCACCACCTGGAACCTGGCGCCGTTTTCACGCAGGTTGTTCCTGAGCTCGGAAAGCTCCTTATGGGTCAATCCGGCGTAAGTCGTCAGGACTATGGCATGAGACTTCTGCAAGTTCTCCACATAATCTTCCAACAACTGAGCTTTTTTCTCCCTGGTAACAGCCAAACGGAATCACCTCCTTCCCAAAACTGTATTCGATTCAAAGCCTGCCGAATCCCGGCCGACCGTGAAAACAAAAAAGCCTTCGCACGGGACCACAAGTGCAAAGGCTCGACGAGCGCGAAATCACTCGCCAACGATCCAACGCCTCGGCAGGATATTGAGCCGGCAACCGGCACCTGCGGTCTCAAGCGAATCTAAACCTATTTGGTTTTGAAAGCTACCGAAGCAAAGATATCGCCTGGTTCAGGTCTACTTTCACTCCAGGGCCCATGCTCGGAGCAAGTGTCAGCCTCCTGATATATTGCCCCTTTGCCCCACTCGGCTTGGCTTTGAGTATGGCATCGAGCACCGCCAACAGATTCTCCTGCAGAGCATCGTCCGGGAATGAAACCTTCCCAATGGGAACGTGTACGTTGCCGGTTCTATCAAGCCGGTATTCCACGCGCCCCTGCCTTGCTTCCTTGAGAGCCTGGGGCAGAAAATCGGGTTGCACCACCGTGCCTGCTTTGGGGCTCGGCATAAGTCCCCTCGGGCCAAGGATGCGCCCCAACCTACCTACTTTCCCCATCATCTGAGGCACCGCGAAAGCGACGTCGAAATCGAGCCACCCTTCCTGTATCTTCTTGACGTATTCATCGCCACCGACGTAATCGGCGCCAGCTTCTTCGGCGATCTTCGCGGCCTCTCCTTCGGCGAAAACGAGTATCTTGATCTTCTTACCGGTTCCCCTGGGGAGCACTACCGCACCACGAATCTGTTGATCCGCTTTCCTTGGATCCAGTCCCATGCGAAAATGCGCTTCCACGGTGGCGTCGAAATCTGCATAGGAAACTTCTTTGACCAGTTTGACGGCTTCCTCTACAGGATAATACCTGTTAGGATCTATCTTCTTTACAGCTTCTAAATACTTCTTTCCTCTTTTCGGCATGAATCATTTCCTCCTCATGGTAATATCGGACTTCCCGTCCTCCCATACAGGCAGGCATCAGTCGACCACGGTGATCCCCATGCTGCGGGCTGTACCTTCGATGATCTTCATCGCCGCTTCGATGGAATTGGCGTTGAGATCTTTCATCTTGGTTTCAGCGATCTCCCGAACCTGATCCCTGGTAACTTTTCCAACCTTGACGCGGTTCGGTTCAGAAGAACCTTTCTCGACTCCAGCGGCTTTCTTCAGCAACTCGGAAGCAGGCGGGGTCTTCAGGATGTAAGTGAAACTCATATCCTGGTAGATTGTGATTTCCACAGGGACTATCGAACCGGCCATGTGAGCCGTCCTGGCGTTGTAATCCTTGCAGAAAGCCATGATGTTGACGCCATGCTGACCGAGAGCCGGACCAACAGGCGGCGCAGGAGTCGCTTTCCCGGCCGGGAGCTGAAGCTTGACTATCGCTTTGACCTTCTTTGCCATTAAATCCTCCTAAATCCGCTCGATCTGTAGAAGGTCCACTTCTACAGGAGTTTCTCTGTTGAAAAAGGAAACAAGGACCCGCGCTTTCCCTTTGTCCGCGTATATTTCGTCCACGGTACCGGAAAATTCCGCAAAGGGGCCTTCCGTTATGCGGACTTTGTCCCCCACTTTGATACTGACCTGGAACACCGGCTCCTCGGATTCAAGGCGCTTCATTATCTTGTCCACTTCCTCCTGCGAAAGAGGAGTCGGTTTGCTACCCATGCCCACGAATCCGGTAACTCCAGGGGTGTTCCTCACCACGTACCACGAGTCTTCCGTGAGGATCATTTCCACAAGGATGTATCCCGGGAATATCCGCCTTTCGACTACTTTCTTCTTACCGTCTTTGAACTCAATGGCCTCTTCGGTTGGGACCACGACGTTGAACACGTAGTCCTCCATCTTCATGGCCTTGATGCGGCTTTCCAGGTTCTTCTTTACCTTTCCCTCGTATCCGGAGTAACAGTGTATGACGTACCACTTGCGCCTCGGATCTTTCTCTTCCTGCTGCTCTTCTTCTGACGTTGCAGATTCTTCCTCTGCAGAAGCAGGCTCAGGCGCGAGGGAGCTCTCCTGCTCCTCCACAGGAGAAGGCGTGCTTTCGGGCTGGGACTTTTCTTCCATTTCTTCGATTTTTTCCTGAGCCTGATCCTCGGTCATATCCACTCCCTATGAAATGAGCAAAGCCACCAGCTTGGAGAAAATGTAATCCACGAAACCAAGGTAAGCAGCCATACCTACCGTCACCACCAGCACCACGATCGTAAGGTTTATGGTTTCCTGGCGGGAAGGCCAGGTAACTTTTTTCAACTCCGCACGGGTCTCCCTGAAATATCTCATCACAGGGTTTTCTTTCTTCGCTTTTTTCACAACCTTGCTCTTACCCTTAGCCACATCATCCTCCGTTTCCCATACGGTTCAAGACACCGACCCGGTTTCCCCAGGTCGGTGTCTTGAACTCTGGTGGCAGGCGAGGCAGGACTCGAACCCGCAACCTACGGTTTTGGAGACCGTTGCTCTACCAATTGAGCTACTCGCCTCTGCCAAACCGACGACTACTTGACCTCTCTGTGCAACGTATGCTTACGGCACCTGGGACAGTATTTCATCAGTTCGAGACGCCCAGGATCGTTCCGGCGGTTCTTTTCCGTCAGATAGTTCTGCTCTTTGCATTCGGTACACGCCAGGGTGACGAGCATCCTGACGGCTTTCTTTCCCTTAGCCACTATAACCTCCGATGGAACGCGGCGGCAGGTGCCGCCGCGTTGCTAAAGCAAAGTTACTCTATGATCTTGGTGATGACGCCAGCGCCAACCGTGTGCCCACCTTCTCGTAT
>CAZEXY010000112.1:0-5374 GCA_964516345.1 uncultured Anaerolineae bacterium | reverse complement strand
TTAAAAGCCAGGGAACTACAACGACTTGGTCCTTGCAGCTATTCGGATCATCTCGACGAACTCCTGAGCCTTGAGGCTTGCTCCGCCCACCAAAGCGCCGTCTATGTCGGGCATAGACATGAAACTTTCGATATTCGAAGCTTTCGTGCTACCTCCGTACTGAATGCGCACGGAATCGGCAGCTTCTTTCCCAAAGAGAACAGCTATGGTTCCTCTGATGTCATCGCGTATCACCGCCTCGGCGTATTCTGGCGTAGCTGCCTTACCGGTTCCGATAGCCCAGATGGGCTCGTAAGCTATCACCAACTCGGAGACCTGTTCCGGGGTCAACCCGGCCAGATCTGCCGTGACCTGAGACCTGACCACCTCCGATGTCAGCCCGCTTTCATTCTGCTGGAGATTCTCTCCGACGCAGATTATAGGGATCAGACCGTGAGCCAGGGCCGATTTCACCTTGAGGTTCACCGTTTCGTCAGTTTCTCCGAAGTATTTGCGCCGCTCCGAATGCCCGATTATTACGTAATCGCACAATCCCTGAAGCATCAGCGGGGATATCTCTCCGGTGTAAGCGCCTTTCTCCTCCCAGTGCATGTTCTGAGCTCCGACCTTCACATCGGAGCCATTGAGCAGGTCAGCGACTACAGGAAGATCCACGAAAGGCGGACACACTGCCTTCTCCACCGACGATACATCCTCCAGCCCCGGAAGCATCTCCCTGACAAGATCCTCTGCTTCCGAGATCGTCATGTGCATTTTCCAGTTTCCGGCTATGAATGGCTTTCTCATATTCCACCTCGAAGAATCGATTATTGCACGCTGATATTCGCTGATTCTTGCCGATCCTTCCCGATTCCATTCGTCACATCCGAGGGCATCAGCGTGGGATCCGAATTGTATGCGTCCTATGTTCGTTCAAGGGTGAGCAGTCGCTCAATCCGATTCCGGCTGTTCCAGTTTCTCGATCACTCGAAGCACATCCGCCTGGCTCACTATTCCGACCAGCTTGCCATCCTCATCCACGACCGGCACGGGGTTGACTTTCTTCTCCACCATCAGCGTTGCCAGCTCCTCCAGCTCTGCGTCGGGAGCAATGGTCACCACTTTTCTGGTCATAATGTCCTTTGCCGTAGTGCCGAGGATCTTCCGGAGCATTTCCTTGTATTCGCTGGGGTTTTCGAGGGGAATCATTGCATCGAGAAAAGGCAAATACCGTGGGTAATGTATTCTGGCGTGCCGGGCGATGAGATCTATCCCGGTTACTATCCCAATGATATCGCCGTGAGAATCGAGAACGGGGGCACCGGAAATATTGTGTTCACGGAAAATTCTGGCGATTTCCTGCACCGGGGTGTCTGGTGCAAGGGTAACGACCTTCTGACTCATGATCTCTTTGACAAGCATTTTCACCGCCTCGTTTCGAGCAAAAATAAAGGGGGTAGCCCCTTTCGACCATAATTCGAGCCACAGATGCTCGCTGAATTTCGGGGAGCAACGTGCAAAGACGTTCTCCGAATCAAAGGAAATGGGCCAGCCCCCAATAGTGGGCCCCCCGGGACTCGAACCCAGACTCGACGGTTTATGAGACCGCTGCTTTAACCGATTAAGCTAGGGGCCCTTATCAGAGCGGGTGAGGGGAATCGAACCCCCACGACCAGCTTGGAAGGCTGGGGCTCTACCATTGAGCTACACCCGCACATATCTTTTTAAGGTGGTCGGGGCGAGAGGACTCGAACCTCCGACTTCAGCGTCCCAAACGCTGCGCGCTAGCCAACTGCGCCACGCCCCGCTTCACACCACCATAGTATACCCAAATGTCCCCGGCTCGTCAAGCTCGAGCCATTCAATTTTACTCCCCGGCTATGCGACGCGCTATGACCAGCCTCTGTATTTCGCTGGTCCCCTCGCCGATTGTCATGAGTCGAGCATCCCTGTAGATCCTTTCCACAGGGTATTCCCTGCTGTACCCATAGCCGCCATGGATCTGAATGGCTTGATAAGCCACCCACTCGGCCATCTCTGTGGCAAACAGCTTTGCCATTCCCGCTTCTTTGGTGTACGGTTCGCCTCGATCCTTGAGCCACGCAGCGTGCATTATGCCAAGTCTGGCAAGATGGATTTTCGTCGCCATGTCCGCCAGTTTGAACTGTATGGCCTGATGCTCCACCAGTTTCTTCCCGAAGGTGCTGCGTTCTCTTGCGTAACTGAGAGCAGCTTCGTAGGCAGCCTGCGCAAGCCCAACGCTCAAAGCCCCTATCCCTATCCTGCCGCCGTCCAGAACGTGCAAAGCCTGATGGATTCCCCTTCCTTCTTCTCCAAGCAGGTTGTCGAGGGGGATTCTGACATCCTCCAGGCTCAAAGCATGGCTCCAGCAGCCGTGCAGCCCCATTTTCTTTTCCGGAGGATCTATGTGAAGCCCTGGAGTGCTGGCCGGCACGATGAATTCGCTAAGGCTGTGGGTTCCCCCTTTCGGATCGGTTCTCGCCAGTACGACAATCACACCGGCCACCCCGGCGTTGGTAGTCCACATCTTGCTGCCGTTGAGTACCCACTCGTTGCCATCCCTGTGTGCGAAGGTCCTCACGCCTCCCACCAGGTCGGACCCGGCTCCCGGTTCGGTCAGGGAAAGCGCCCCGATCATCTCCCCTTTCGCCAATGGGGTAAGGAACTTCTCCTTCTGACTCTCTGTGCCAAACTCCGATATGGAAGCAGACGCCAGACAGATATGAGCTTCTGTGATCAACCCCGTGGAGCCGCACCCTCTGCCAAGCTCTTCCAGCAATATGGCAAGGCTGATTTCGTCCCCTCCTGCTCCACCGTACTCCTCTGGAATGTCGATCCCGAGGAATCCCAAGGGGCCCATTTTTCTGATGGTTTCCCACGGGAACATACCCGTTTCGTCCACCTCTTTGGAGCGGGGCTTCACCTCCTTCTCCACGAATTCTCGAACGGCCTGCTTGACCATCCTTTGCTCTTCATTGAGCTCGAAATCCATTTTCATCCTCCTTCAAGGGAAACCCATTTCAAAAGTTTTCAGGAGACATGAACGTTAGAGAGCAGCGAAATAGAAGAAACGGCCGTGCACCCCTCCTTCGAGTCGGGTGTACCGCCTTACCCTGGTTAGCCAGCTCCAGCCAGGCACCCCTGCGTCGCCCAGGCCACACCGCTTATGGCTGCTTCCTTCCGGACCTGACCAGGTTCACGGCTGCCTGCCGCGCAGGACCCAACTTTCGACGCCGCTTGACCAAGGCAGAATCGACACCCCCGACCCTCTGGAGGGGGATTCAGCCCCGCTTGAGCGGATTTCGGGTACAGGGCACCGCTAGCTCCCCGCTTAGCACGGCCATGGGTATGTTACCTCAAGGGAAGACTTTTGTCAACGATGCAACACACTAAACCAAATGATTTAGCGGTCTATGCCCCTCTCTATACGCTTTCGCTCACCGCGCCTTTGATCGTCTCGGCGTGATACCCGCCGCCCGGTTTCAGGCCAAGCCCTTCCATGACCTCTCCAGCATCCTCGGCACCGCTCCCCAGCGCCTCGTCCACCTTCTCCAGCCATCGGGGCGGTTCCTTCCCAAACCATCGCTCCCATTTCCCCTGCACCCACCGCACAGCCCGTTGGCCCCAGTTCGGGTTCCGGTAACTGAGCGCATAGCGGTCTTCGTCCCATTCGTTGGCCCGAATGCTGGTGTTACCCATGGCCTTCTTTGCCTTCAGCCATTTCTTTGCCCATCCGGGCAATTTCCAGCGCTCGTACCACTACTTTGCTACCTCCCTGTGCCATCTTCGTTACTTGCCGCGGTACCCCGTGGTTGAGTTTCATCCAACAGAGAACGCACCATCACTATTATGGTTCTAATAGAGGCCAAGACAAGATACCAGAATAGGATCTCCAACGCTAACGAGATCCCACCGAAGATTGTAGTCAATAGGCCCAGTACCAAGCGGCTGGTTTTTAAGTGAAATGACTCAAGAACAAGGTACAACTGAAACATTTGGGGAAGACTTATGAGCCCCATAGCAAAAGGGAAGACTCGAAGAAATTGATTTATTTGTACTACTATAGACGAGGAAGGCGAAAGAGTGTTGGATACTTTAATACCGTCCGAGGCATCTTGGAGCATAAGTAATGCAAGAGAAGCGCTCTTCAATAGCAGCGCATAAAGTATCCCTACTAAAAGTGTGTTTCCTATAGAGAGAAAAGCGAGCAAGGACTGAACTGGCGATGCCCCTGACAATGATAAATTCCCTATCTGGACCAAAGTTTTAAGAAAATAGAAGCCCAAAGTGACCCAGGCCACATATTGAAGTATCTTCCCCAAGACTTCAGCTGTTAGGTTTGTGGTGCTTTTTTCTCTCATGGAATAGCCTCCTGCTGAACGCCACCTATGCACCCACTTTCACTGGTAAGGATAATATTTACCGTGGCTTTTTGAGAAATTTGAAGGGGAGTGATTTTTATTCTGACTATCTTGCCAGGTGGGATGTCGTTGAAACGCTCTGATACCAGGGATGGTTCAGAATAAGGAAAAACTGTCGTCTCATGCTCTCCAATACGAACATCCACTCGCATTACGTGGAGCATTTCTTGGGTACGGTTGTCTATTTGGACGGCAGTGATGCTCAGACCGTTCTCTGTAGGATGGCACAATATTCCTCCATACGCATCAGGCAGCCGCCAACCTTTCTCGACCATCCAATCCAGGAAAGAGGTGCTATCTCGGACCCAGACCCACACATCTTCAAGCAGCTGGAGTATAGCCAACGCCTTGGGAATCGGGCCACCGTATGAGTGCTCAGTGTACCCTTCTTCGGCTTCTTGGGCGTAACTCTCGGGCCTGCCAGGGCCTCCTTTGAGGACAAATGGGCGTGTTGGTACTACATATTCTGTCGCTGGCTGAATGTATACCGACGGAGCAGGACGAAGGATGGGGATATCTCTGGGGAAAATATGTTGGGATATTTCCGAAGCATGTGACATTTTGCGATAATCCCTCTCCTTCCACCGTGCAAGGTCCACTGGCGAAGGAACGTCACCACCCACCTCCGCATCGAAGGCGAGGTCGGCTCTCCTGGCAGCCTCGTAGCGGGCCAGCCGACGGTAGTCCTCTTCCTTCCACCCAGCAATATCCACCGACGGATCGGAAGAGCTTCCCCCTGAGCCGCCCGCTCTCATCCTCTGCCTCAGCATCTCCGCCAGGGCGCCAAGCCCTCCCCCAAGCCTGCGTACACTAGAACCTTCTCCTTCACACCAAGAGAACAGGCTTCAGTGCCATCCTTCATGGTTGTAGTATGGGTTTAGTGCTCCATACAGGCGCCCCGATGGTCGACAAGCCATAAATTGCTGCAATAAGTATTGCAATACGGACTATCG
>CAZEXY010000111.1:0-5607 GCA_964516345.1 uncultured Anaerolineae bacterium | reverse complement strand
TTGGTTCCGCAGAAATTTCCGTGGGCACCTTTCGGAGAGATGTAGCGGATTAGATTCCCGATTTTGGGGGCACGTCTCTGGCCCCGTCTTTCCCGGGAGGAATTTTATGAGGTTCAACAACACAACTGCAGAGATATTCGTTCCGGATGGAATCCCGGAGGAAGAAGCTCTGTCCCGAACCACCCGTATGGCCGTTGCTGCCCATCAGGACGATATAGAAATCATGGCTTTCGACGGCATACTGAAGGCCTTTCGGAATCCCAGGGAGTGGTTCTGTGGAGTGGTGGTGACCAACGGCAGCGGTTCCCCCAGGGCCGGGGTTTATGCCGGCTACACCGACGAAGAAATGATGGCTGTGCGTCGGAGGGAACAGAGGAAAGCTGCCGTGATAGGCGAATACGGCGCTCAGGTGTTACTGGATTATCCCAGTTCGGCCGTCAAGGATCCTTCCAACTCGGCACCTGTGGACGATCTGACAACGCTCCTTTTTGCAGCCCGACCGAGAGTGGTCTACACGCACAACCTGGCGGACAAGCACGATACTCACGTGGCTGTGGCTCTCAGGTTGATCGAAGCTGTGAGACGTCTGCCGGAGGACGCCCGACCGGAGAAGCTGTACGGCTGCGAGGTGTGGCGGGATCTGGATTGGCTGGTGGATTCGGACAAAGTGGCGTTCGATGTTTCTGCTCACGAAAACTTGCAGTCAGCGTTGCTGGGGGTTTTCGATTCCCAGGTATCCGGAGGGAAGCGGTACGACCTGGCGACTCTGGGACGCAGGAGGGCCAACGCCACCTATCACGAATCCCACGGTGTGGACGCGGCGACCGGCATGATTTTTGCCATGGATCTCACCCCGCTGGTCGAGGACGTGTCTCTGGACGTGGGAGAGTTCGTCCTTGGGTATATACGGCGTTTCTCCGAGGATGTATCGGGGCGGGTATCTCGTTTTTCCAAGCGTTGAGGAAGGAAAATCGGCTCGACGGAGGTATGGCATGGCGCTGATCGATGAAATTCTGGAGCAACCGGAAGTTCTCCGCCGTGAGTTTTCATCGGAGTTGGAAGAAGTCCGGCGGATTGCCGGTGAGATACGGAAGCATGACGTAAAGTTCGTGTTTCTTGCTGCTCGCGGAACCTCTGACAATGCAGGGCTGTATGCAAAGTACCTGTTGGGTGCTCACAACCGGATTCCTATGGCTCTGGCTGCTCCATCGCTTTTCACCATCTACGGGGAACCGCCCAGGCTCGATGGCGCTCTGGTGATGGGCATTTCCCAGTCCGGTCAATCGCCGGATATCGTCGGTGTGCTTGAGGAGGGCAAGCGCCAGGGGTGTCTCACCCTCGCCATCACCAATGACCCGAAATCCCCTTTGGCCAGGGTTGCAGATTTCGTCATCGATATTCACGCAGGACCGGAACGTGCGGTGGCCGCCACGAAGACTTACACCGCTCAGCTCATGGCCGTGGCCATGCTCTCGGCGGCTCTGGAGGATTCTGGCGAAAGGTTCCGTGTTCTGGAGCGCGTGCCCGAAATGGTGGATACAGTACTGGAGTCTGCGTCCGAGATAGAGGAAATGGCGCAGCGATACCGATACATGGAACAATGCGTGGTTCTCGGGCGAGGGTACAATTATGCCACGGCTTTCGAATGGGCGCTCAAACTGAAGGAGCTTACTTATGTCGTGGCACAGCCGTATTCTTCTGCCGATTTTCGGCACGGTCCTATAGCCATCGTCGAACGCGGCTTCCCGGTGATGGCCGTTGCACCTCGTGGACGGGTTTTCGACGACATGATGGGGCTCATGCGCGGGCTCGTGGAGGATCGGCGGGCCGAACTGGTGGTGGTTTCCAACGACGAGGACGCTCTGGCCATGGCCAGGACCCCGTTGTCGCTTCCGGATATGGAAGAATGGATCTCTCCTCTGGTAAGCATCGTTCCTGCCCAAATTTTCACGATGCACCTGACGGTTGCCCGAGGCCTGGACACGGAGCAACCGAGAGGACTTCACAAGGTGACCAGGACCAAGTGACGGCGCTCTCCCGGATCTTACCTTAAGATCGACGGGAACCTGCTTGTAAGATATAATTCGGAGCGGTCTATCAACTTCTCTGGAGGCTCCGGTGATAGAAAGAATAGACGATCTTTCGGTCATTTCGGTCCCTTTTGGCCGCGGGAGCGTTACTTTCAGTTTGCCGAAGGGATCGAGAGGACATGTGGTGCATGGAGCACGGATTTCTCCCGTTGAGAATCCTTCTTTCGCCGTCGAGGACGCTCTCGAGCATCCGATCGGTTCTAAGAGATTGCGTGATTTGGCGCGCCCTGGGATGAAAGTTTGTGTCGTCTTTACCGACGTGACAAGAGCTTCTCCCGATCGTTTGCTTGTTCCTCCGTTGCTTTCGGAACTGGAATCCGGCGGCGTGTCCAGGGGTGATATATTGCTGCTTTGTGCGGTGGGGCTTCATCGTCCGAGCACGCTCGAGGAGAAAGTGGAGAAGCTCGGGCAGGACGTTGTGGAAAGCTATCGGATTGTCGACCACGATGCTCTGAGCGCGGAGGGCCTGGTACACCTCGGCTTTACCTCGGAAGGGATTCCCGTCGTGGTAAACCGCTGTGTTGCCGAGTCGGATCTCGTGGTGGCGTCCGGCTTGGTAGAGCCGCATCAGTACGCAGGGTATTCCGGTGGGGCGAAAACTGTGGTGATAGGCGCCGGCGGCGAACCCACCATCGCAGCGACGCACGGGGTCGAGATGCTCGATCGGCCAGGAGTTCGGCTCGGCAGGATCGAGGGAAATCCGTTCCAACGGGCTGTGAGGGAAGCCGTCGGGTTGCTTCCGCCGACATTCGTCCTCAACGTCGTGAAAGACGAAAGCGGGCAGATTGTGGCCGTGGCTGCCGGCAGTCCTGTGGCCGTTCACGATCACCTCGTTTCGAAGGCCGGTTCGATCTACACCGTTCCGGTTCCGCAGATGTACGATGTTGTGGTGGCCGGAGTCGGATATCCGAAGGATGTCAACCTGTACCAGGCAAGCCGGGCGGCGAGCTACGTTTACTTTGCCCCATCGCCCGTGGTCAAGCCCGGAGGGACGATAATCGTGCCTGCTCCTTGCCCCGAGGGAATAGGGCAAGGTACGGGGGAAAAGCGGTTCGGTGATGCGATGGCCGAAAGCAGAAGCCCACAGGAGCTCGTGGAAAGAGCACGGAAGGAGGGACTGCCTGCCGGAGCTCAAAGGGCGTTCATCATGGCGAAGGTGATGTCCGATGTAAGAGTCGTCGTTGCCGGCGCCGAGAACCCGGACCTCGTCAGGAGAGCCAAATTCGACTATGCACCGACCGTAGATGCAGCTCTGGAAGATGTGCGACGCAGGCTCGGAAGGTCTCCGGATGTGCTGGTAGTGCCTCATGCTTTGCTGACCCTGCCGTATTGCTGCGACTCCGAGAGGCGTGTAGGTTCTCCCGGGTAGACCGAATCGAGGTTCTTGTTGTATAATTTCGAGTGAACCACCATTCTCGATGGAGCTGAGTCGGGATTTTGTGGTGGATGGCTGTACTGCATCGGTTTTCGAGACGATCTGCTGGCAGAGCGCCGAAAGTCTCCTGAGGCGGAAAGAGGACATCGAAAACCGGTGCGTGTTGGAGTTCAGTCATCGGGAAGGTCGAATAATAATTACAAACGTGTACAAAGGAGTACGCTTATGAAAGAGCTTCTTTCGGGCAACGAAGCCATTGCTCGGGGGGCGTGGGAGGCAGGTGTGGTCTTTGCATCCGGCTATCCAGGCACCCCCAGCACGGAAATCCTCGAGACGTTCGTGAAATTCCCCAACGTTTATGCCGAATGGGCCCCCAACGAGAAAGTGGCGCTGGATGCAGCCATCGGAGCGGCTTACGCCGGCCGCAGGGCCATGGCAACCATGAAACACGTCGGTCTCAACGTCGCCGCGGACGCTTTCTACTACGTTTCCATGACCGGCATGGAGGCCGGACTGGTCATCGTCGTGGCCGACGACCCCGGTATGCACTCTTCTCAGAACGAACAGGACACCCGGAACTACGCCAGGTTCGCCCGCGTACCGATCCTGGATCCAAGCGATAGCCAGGAGGCGAAGGAGATGGTCGTCGCCGCCCTGGAGATCAGCGAGGAGTTCGACACGCCGGTGATCGTGCGCCCCACCACCAGGATCAGCCATTCCTACTCTCTGGTAGAGCTGGGGGATCGCACCGAGCATCCGCCAACGCTGCGGAAGTTCCCCAGGAACGCTGCCAAGTACGTCATGGTTCCCGCCAACGCCCGCCCGCGGCACCCGTTCATCGAGGAACGGCTGAAGAAGCTGACGGAGTTCGCCGAGACCTTCCCCTTCAACCGGGTGGAGATGGGCGATACTTTCATCGGCATCGTCACCAACGGCGTCGCCTACCAGTACGCAAAGGAAGTCTTCCCCAACGCCTCCTACCTGAAACTGGGCATGAGCTATCCGATCCCACCGAAACTGGTGGCGGATTTCGCTTCCAGAGTGGATCGACTCATCGTGGTCGAGGAACTTGATCCGTTCATCGAAAACGAAATTCGGCTTCTGGGCATACCGGTGGAAGGTAAGTCCATCTTCCCAATCTGCGGCGAGCTTTCCCCGGGGCTCGTGCGCCGGAAGAGCATCGAGGCGGGACTGCTTCCGGAATCGGAGGCCACGGAGCGGGTATCTCTTCCGGAGATGCCGGAGCTGCCCGGCAGGCCGCCGGTGCTCTGCCCCGGATGTCCCCATCGGGGCGTCTTCTGGGTTCTGAAGAAACTCCGGGTGCCGGTCAACGGCGATATCGGTTGCTACACCCTGGGAGCCGCGCCGCCGCTTTCGGCGCTGCACACCACCGGCTGCATGGGTGCCAGCATCGGCGTGGCGCACGGGGCGGCCAAGGCCGGAAGCCGGGAGAAGCACGTGGCGGTCATCGGCGATTCCACTTTCTTCCACACCGGCATACCGGCGCTGGTGAATGCCGTGGTCAACAAGAGCCCCATCATCGTCGTCGTGATGGACAACCGGGTCACCGCCATGACCGGCGATCAGCCGAACCCCGGCACCGGTAGGACGCTGTCCGGTGAGGAAACCCACGCCATCAGCATCGCGGAGCTGGCCAGGGCCATCGGCGTGAAGCACGTGGCGGAAGTGGATTCCTACGACGAGGCGGAGGTGGAGCGGGTTCTGAAGGAGTTCAAGAAACTGGACGAACCTGCCGTGGTGGTCACGAAGCGTCCGTGTGCGCTCCTGCCGGAGGTGCGCAAGACCTACGTGCCGCTGAAAGTGGACATGGAGAAATGCAACGGGTGCGGCGTCTGTCTGCACGTCGGTTGCCCCGCCATTCTGGTGAGCGACGAGGTGGACGAGAAGACCGGACGGCACAAAGTGGAGATCGATCCGCTCCAGTGCACCGGCTGCGAAGTGTGCGCACAGGTGTGTCCGGAGAAAGCTATTCTGTTCCGTGATCAAATCGAGTACGCCGGGGAGGGAATCTGATGAAAGAATTGAATTTCCTGGTTGCGGGAGTAGGTGGGCAGGGGGCGATCCTTGCCAGCAACATCCTGGCGGCCGTGGGCATGATGTCCGGCTACGACGTGAAGAAAT
>CAZEXY010000110.1:0-5747 GCA_964516345.1 uncultured Anaerolineae bacterium | reverse complement strand
GTGCCGGATGTGGGGACTAAGCCCGAATTCTAACCCCGGGGGAGAGGGAGGGAATCGTTTGGCTCTATTTTCTCCACCGGGCCATCCTTGCACACGAGCCAGCCGTCTTCCTTCCTGGCGCAGCTCCCGCAGACCCCAAAACCGCAGCGCATGTACGCTTCCCAACTGAGCTGACAGGGGAATTTCTCCTCTTTACACAGTCTGCGGATGGCTTCGAGCATCCCGCCTGGGCCGCACGCATAGATGTAAGGGTTCTCGATTCGCCCCAGCAGCTTGATCAGGGCGTCGGTGACGAGCCCTCTTTCTCCGGCGCTCCCGTCCTCCGTGGTTACCAGCAGATTCGTACCGAGTTTCCTGAAGCGATCCAGAAAGAGCAACTCCCTTTCGGTGCGAGCACCCACTATAGCCCAAACCCGGATGCCGGCTTCCACCCATCTTCTGGCGAGGAACGCCAGCGGCGATACACCGTATCCCCCCGCCACCAGGATCGGAGACCCTTTCTCCAGGGAGAATCCATGTCCCAGGGGACCCCTGACCCATACCGTGTCACTCGGGGAAAGCTCGTGCAGCGCCTTGCTGAACCTCCCTACGGCGGCCACGGTGATCCTGATCGGGTTCGAATCGAGCAGACTGAAAGGCTTTTCGTTCACCCCCGGTAGCCACGCCATCAGGAATTGTCCCGGGTAAGCTTCCGGCCATGAAACATCCAGAGTGAAAGTCCTGGTGCGCGAATTTTCTTCCTCTACCGACACGATTTCGGCAGCTCTCGGTAGAGATGCGGTAAGCTCACTTTTGTTCAGCATGGGCAGTACCGACGACCTCCATCAACGAATCGAACCCAAGCGATTTTGCGAGCTCGGCGGCTTCCGAGGCTATCCGGCCGAGTGTTTCGGGTCCGTGAATCTTTACGGCTGAACCGACTTCCACCAAAACCGCCCCGGCCATCATCATCTCGAGGGCGTCTTTCCCATCGGAGACGCCTCCAACGCCTATCACGGGCACGTGAAGAGCTTCGTAGAGATCGTACACGGCTTTGACGGCCACGGGTTTTATCGCCGGTCCGGATATTCCGCCTTCGAGGTTGGCGAGGATTGGCCTCCGGGCGTGTACGTCTATCAGCATACCCGACACGGTGTTGATGGCCACGACCGCGTCGGCTCCTGCTTCCTCCACAGCGAGCCCGATCTCCACGATGTCCGTCACGTTCGGCGAAAGCTTGACCGCAACCGGTATATCCGTGGAAGATTTGACCACTCTTGTAACTTCGGCGGCACTCTCCGGATCGAGGGCGAAGGGACGGCCGAGTTCGTGCGCCAGGTTCGGACATGATATGTTGACTTCTATCAGATCCGGTTTCGCTTTTCCGATCTCCTCGGCCGCTACGCCGAAGCCTTCGACCGTCTCGGCAAATATGCTTGCTACCAGCGGAACGCCAAGGGGACGAAGCCGTTTCCTGGCCTCCTTCAGTATTTCCACCTCGGCCTTTACCCCCGGGTTGGCGAGGCCTACGGCGTTTATCAAGCCGTATCCCCAGTCCAGCACGGTTGGATTCGGGTGACCGGCCCGAGGGCTGGGGCTGGCGGATTTGCTCGTCACTGCACCGGCGCCTCCTCGGGCGACCCGCTCGAGCAGACCGGCCTCCGTTCCCAGCACCCCGGAAGCAAGAACGATCGGGTTGGGGAATTCGATGCCGCAACATTTCATCCTCGTGTCCAAGATCGAACCTCCTTTTTCCGGACTAAGGGGTCGTTCAGGGTGTTGACGGTGCGGTCACCCGCTTCGCTTCTTCAGAATCATGATCTCTCCGAACGGCTCCGGCTGTTCGGCGTCCACTTCCCTCCTTCTGATCATCTCCAGCACCGCAAGGAATGAAACTATTACCACCACCCTGGTTTTGGCTCTCCGTATGAACCTGCTGAAAGGAACGCGCGATACCCTCTTCAGAAACTTTCTGAGGCGGTCGATCTGCTGGTGTATGGTGACCGGAGGCGGGGTTACCATTTTCACCACATCCGCCGTTCCGCCTTCTTCCCTTTCCAGCGCTTCCATCATCCTCTTCAAAGTCCAGACATCCAGCCCGGTTGTATCCAGCTTCGCCTGCCTTGGATGAGGTTGCCCTACTCGGACGAACATCACCCGCTTCTCGTTCATCAGGCCAGCGAGGAAATTCGCCTTTTCCTTGAATTCTTTGTATATCTTCAGTTGCCTCGCAAGAGATTCTCCTTCGTCCTCTTCGTCTTCTTCCCCTCCTTCCGGCTTTTCCTCCAGCAGTATTCTGGACTTGAGGTACAACAATCTGGATGCGATGGCGAGGAAATCGGCCACCGACCGAGGAGATAATTCCTGGAGTCTTTTCACGTACTCCAGATACTGCCCGGCTATCTGTGCCAGGGAAATCGCTGTTATGTCCAGCTTTTCCTGCTCTATCAGTTTCAGCAGCAGGTCAAGCGGGCCTTCGAAATATTCCAGTTTTACCTCGTACGTTCCGCCCTGTTCCATGCTCATGCGCTGCTGAAAGGTTTGCCTTCCTCTGCCAGTTTGTCCAGAAGTTTGATGGTTTCCTCCTCCGTTGCACCGGCGATCCTTTCGACCTTGCAACCGGCGTCTATCAGCCTTCTTTCGTCGTCTTCGGTGACGCCCGAAGGTCCACCGACTATCAGCACTTTCTTGGAAGCCATGGCGTCCTCGACTTTGAACCCTGCCGAGGGTTTGAAAGCTCCTATGTAGTTCACCGATTTGATCCAATCATTCTTGGCCCATTCCTTTTCCCTGCTCCAGAAGAGGACATAGTGATCCATTACTTTGGGCACCGGCCACAATCCTTCCTGCACGGCTTTGATCTTTTCCAGAAGCAGCGCTTTCCATCTCTTATCCTTCAGCCATTCTTCGCCGGGACACTGGGTGGAGACGTATTCCTTGTGCCCTTTGACGTGCTCCAACGGGATGTTTAGCTTTTCCATGAGCCAGGCTATCAGGTGAGCCGCGCTGTTCATCTGCGCCGGTGTGGGTAGGGTCTCGTTGAACGTACCGGCTACGCAGATGCCAACGGTGTAAGAATTGTTGTTTCTCGTGTGGTATGAGACGGTCTCCAGCCTGTTGGTCTGATAGATTGTGCCGTCCGGCTTTATGTAGAAATGATATCCTATGCCGGGCCACCCGTGGGTCTCCACGTGGTATTTCGCTATCAGGTCAAGGGAAATGTTGGCAGGCGTGGCGCTGTGGTGAACCGAGATATGGGTGATCTGGCTCAAAGGTCTCGTATCGTAATGTTTGTCCGGGTTCTTCTCCAGTTTGTCAACCACGTCGACTATATGCGGCGGCTTTATTGTCGTTGTGCTTTCTTTGACCTGCTTTTGCAGCTCTTCGACTTCTTTCTGGAGGTTTGCTATCTCGTCCTTCAATTCGCCGATGGTAGATTCGGCGTCCCGGAGCTGTGATTCGAGCTGGTCTCGCTCTTTCTGGAGATCGAGCAGCTTCTCTTTGATGGCCTCGTCTCCACCTGTGGAGGGCGTGTTCTTGATGATGTTCTCCAGGTACTCGATCCTGCGCTGGAGCTGAAGCTCGGTATACGCTGCTTTCTGCAATTGAGATTGAAGTTCCTTGATCTTCTGACGCGCTTTCTCGAGCTCCAGGGAATATTCAGGCGATGGCTGCGGGGCTGCATGTTTCGCTTCTTCGATGGCTTCGTTGACGCTTTCGAGGAGCAGGCCTTTCCATTTCTTTCCTGCAAGCCATTGCTTCCCTGGAGGCGATGCTTCTGCCATCTCCTGCAACCCTTTGATTGCATTCTCGTCCAGTCCAAGCTGTTGCAGCAGGTAGGCGCACAACTGCCCGCCTGCTTTTATCTGCCGATCCGTGGGAATGGTATCGTCGAACTTCCCGACGAAGCTGATGACCACCCCTTCCATCGACCAGATGTGCCCAGGGTCGGCGACGGATTCCAGCGGATTCGTCTTGTCTATGGTCCCGTCGGGGTGGATCATGTAGTGATAGATGATCCCGGGATATCCCCTCTTGATGTGGGATTCCGCTGCGAGTTTTGCCGATATGTCGTGGGTGGTCGCGGTGTGAAGGATCACGATGTACCTGATGTCGGACAGGCGCCTTCTGGCGTAGAACTTGTCCGACGCCCTGGGCAGGGAGGACGTCAGGTCGACCGTACGCGGTTCCTGCACGTGCCCCGGCAAGGATATCTTGAGCTTTCGATTTTCTTCTTTCAGTTCGCTGATCCGATTTCTCAGCCGGTTGATGGATTGCTGCAGGTCGGATATCACTTTGGCCGTAGGCTCCACGGCTTCCGCCAGCAATCGGATCACCGCTGCCTCCAGGGCGGATTTCCATCTTTTTCCCTCGAGCCATTGTCTGCCCGGGGAGCTCGTGGGTGCCAGTTCTCCTATGCCCACGATGCTATTGGGTGCGAGTTTGTATTTCTGGATCAGCGACGCCAGCAGCTTTGCCCCCGAAAGTATCTGCTTTTCCGTCGGGATCGACCTGGAGAAGTCTCCGGCAAAGCAAACCTGAATCCCTTCCTTGAACCAGGGTTTGTCGTCCACGATCTCTTCCAGAGGGTTCGTTTGATAGATCGTGCCGTCCTGAGCTATGAAATAGTGATACATGATCCCGGGCCAGCGTTTGACGTGCGCTTTTGCAATCTCCTCCGGTCCGACCTCCGGGGATACACCCGAATGGTGTATCACCAGGTACTTTATCTCCCCCGGCTTCCTCTTCAGGAACTCGTCCCGCCTGGCAGGCAAACTGCTGGTTATGTCCTGCACGCTCGGCATCGGGATCGGCTGGTAGCTGTAGAGTACCGTTTCCACGGAATCGAGTTTCCTCTTGAGTTCCAGCAAATCTGCCCCGGCGAGTTTCAGCCGGATCTTTCCCGGTCCGTACTGCTGGAGCACCAGTTTCTGGAAATACTGGGTTGGAAGGTCGTCTTCGACGATCTCATCCGTGATTGGATATCCGCAGATGTCGAGCCCGTATTCTTCGAAAAACTGCAGGAAGGCACCGCGAACCCAGTGCCCCGTTTCCGTGAAGAACCGCTCTTTCGGCCTGGGTACTCCGGTGACTTTCACTTTGGCGTTGTAGGTGTGGGCTCCTTTCTGGGAAAACCATCCCACGCCTTCGTGCACCAGATCCCATTGCAGTATGTAGTTTCCAGGGTCTTCGGGAGCGTAAGCTTTGGCCTGTAGCGTTACGGTCTCTCGAGGAGCCACCTCGTGGGGGAGGGGTATCCTCACATCCTGCGGAGGCATGATCAGCTCCTTCTTGTCGTTGATCCAGTGCGATCCAAGCCTCACAGGATGATCTCCGTTCGGATACCACGTCATGGTTCCTTCGTTCTTCAGGCGGATCGACGCCGTCAGCGGGTCGCCCTGGTGTACCTGTGAGGGGTGCTGTACGGCGAGGAAGGATACTCCGTACTTCGGCGCTGTCAGCGGCGGCCTATCCATCTGTCCTATGGCATGCACGACCCTGCTGATTTCGTTTCCGTGCTTGACCAGGGCGAATGTATCCCACGTCGGGTCCGGCGAAGAGAGTATGAACGCATTGGCAGAACGCACGTAATCGTAGTTCCATGTGATCTGGTAATATTTCACGTATTCGGAAGCGAGTTTATCCACGGATACGTTTGGGGTCGCGTCTCCGAATTCCGTGATCTCCAACGCTTTGTTCGGGAAAAGATTGTGGTAGAGCACGAATCTCATGCCCCATTCGGTGCTGGTCATCTGGTCGTATTGCCA
>CAZEXY010000109.1:4605-5823 GCA_964516345.1 uncultured Anaerolineae bacterium | reverse complement strand
TTTTTCGCTTCATGGTATAATTGCGTGTGGAAGCTACCCGAGCCTGTTGGATTCTGATCGGCAGGAGCAAAAACCCATGGGGATCGACTTTTCCAAGCTTGTCGGCATAGACGAAAGCGGCAAACGTCTGGTGGACGGCGCCGGTGAGCCTTTCTTCGTCGTCGGGGTCAATTACGTCGGCTCCCCGGACAGGGCGTGGAACATGTGGAGAGATGGAAAGTTCGATCTGAGGCTCATAGAGCGTGATTTTCGCAGGGCCATGGAAGCAGGCGCGAATGCCATCAGACTGTTCGTTCGTTCGCCGTTGCCGCATGAAATAGCCAGCGGTCGTTGGGGGAAGCTCGATGGGGTGGTAGAACTTGCCCGAAGGGAGGGGCTTTACCTGATCGTGACGCTCGCCGATTATCCCATCGCCGACGTGGCAGGAATGGCCGATTTCGCCGGGAAGGTGGCGGCCAGATATCGGGGGGATTCCACCATCCTTGCATTCGATTTGAAGAACGAACCTCATTACAGCGACCTTGCGACGATGCGCTACCCTTCCACCCCGTCTCTCCAGACAGACCTTCTCATACGGCATTATGGAGAGAGGATCGGACGCACCGACGCTGTGCGATGGGGAAGGGAGGGGCACGCTCCGGGTTATCTGACCGACGACGAGCTGTATTTCTACGCCAACGGGCTCGAAGTTCGAAGGGATTTTCTGAGAGCAGAGGTGGATTGGGTCAGATCGAAAAAATTCACAGCAACCATCGCCGACTACATCCGCTCCCCGGAAGCACGTCCCTGGCGTACTTTCCTGAATGCTGTGAACGAAACTCTGGTTGCGTGGATGAAGCCGCAGATCGAGGCGGTGCGGGCTGCCGATGGGAGAAGGTTGATCACCCTTGGTTGGAGCGATGCCATGCTGGCGAGCTTATCCGCCAACGAGATGCTGGATATAATATCCATGCATGTTTACCTGCGATCCTACCCACCAGCTCGTTCTACCCTGTTCAGATTTCGGATGAGGCTGCTGGATGCTTTGCAGGTTCTGTTCCCCAGGAAGCCTCTGCTGCTGGAAGAGTTCGGCTACGCCACCCACAAGATGCCCGAAGGCTGGGCTGCCGTTGCAGAGGGCGCAACGTGGCTCTACCTGCTTTCTTCGGGGGCGGCGGGCGGAGCAAAGTGGATGCTGGTGGATTTGCCTCGTGGCTCGAATCCGGAGGAGAGAACGTT
>CAZEXY010000109.1:0-4505 GCA_964516345.1 uncultured Anaerolineae bacterium | reverse complement strand
AGTACTTCTCGCCCGCTGGAACGAGAAGGGGTTTTCAGCTTTCGGGCGGAGCCGGGCCAGGAGATAGAGGTTCGGCTCAGGTACGACGAAATCGATGCAAAAATCGAGATAGTCTGGCCACACGGAGGCGCACCTGTGGACAAAGCCGACAAGGCCAACATCACTGCGTACCTTTTCTACCATGGAAGCAGGCTTTCCGTACCGTGCGAATTCGACGGAAAAGTGCATCTGTGGGCAGCCGTGAACAACGAGCCGATGAAACTGGTATCCACCGGTGTGCGTAGGATGGCGGAGTTCGAGGGACGTATCGTCCCGGTATGGGATTTCAACGATGTTGACGTTAGCGCCGCGCGGAAGCCTGCCAACAAGATATATTTCCAGGTCAGGGCCGATGGAGGATTGGTGTTCTCCAACGTGTGGGTTCACGGCATAGATGCCAGAACCAGGATGCCTCACCCGATGGAGCCTGTGGACGTCCTGGAAACGCCTCCGGAGTCCGTAGACGCCAGGATTCAGATCGTGTGGCCCCACGACGATGCTCCTGTAGAGGAGGCTACGCTTGCCAATGTGACGGTGGCTCTGTTTGCCCACAAAACGGTGGCATCCGTGCCTCTGGATTGGTCGCCCAAGGTGGTCCTGTACCGTGCACTGAACAGCGATGTCGGCTCCAGAATTGGCGTAGGGACGAAACGGATAGTAGAATCGGAAGGGCGTCGTTATCCGGTGTGGGATTTCAACGATGTCGACGTGAGCACTGCCAGGGATGTGAAAAGCAAGATACATTTTTGGGCGGAAGTGGAAGGTGTGCCGACGTATCCGGCTTTCTGGACTCATGGGGCTGATGCCAGAACCTACTTCCCGGAGCCGGACATACCTCTGGGAGATTGCAGGTAAACTCGCCGTTTCGTAAGCAGAACGCACTGCCAGGCTTTGGGCGGCTGAGGGTGATGCCCTTGTCTGCTGGCGGGCGGATGTTCATGGCGATTGTTTTGAAAAGGAGAGGATATGTTGCCTACGATACCTCTGGGGCCCGTGCAGTTCCCCGTGAAACCGTTCCTGCTGTTGGTTGCCTTTTACCTGTTTCTGTGGTTGGGAGAGAAAGAAGCCAGGCGGATCGGCTTGAAGGGCGAGAAGATATGGGATGCCGGTTTCTACTCCATCGTGATGGGGGTGTTGTCGGGCAGGGCGGCTCATGTGGTGCTCAACTGGCCCTCTTACAAGGGTGATCTCGCACAGGCGCTTTCGTTGAACACGAACACTTTCGTCGCGTGGCCGGCGCTTCTGGCGGCAGTCCTTACCTGGATTGCGTACGCCGAACTCAACAAGATGCCCCTGCTCCCTCTGGCCGATGCGCTCTCTCCCGGTGCTGCTCTGGCCTGGTTTCTGATAAGCGTGGGGAATTTTGCCAGCGGCGATGCTTACGGCGTTCCCACACACGTTCCCTGGGGAGTGGAGTTGTGGGGTGCCAGGAGGCATCCTACTCAGGTTTACTACGCGGTGCTCTCTTTCGCACTCTTCCTGGTTTTGTGGAGATATAGGCATAGGGAGTACGCCGGGAGACGGTTTCTGATTTTCCTGGGCGGGGCTGGGGCGATCATGCTTCTTGTCGGAGCTTTCAGGGCGAACCCTGCGACGACGGTCGGAGGATTCAAAATGGAGCAGGTGGCAGGGTTGGCGCTTCTGGTGAGCGCCATGGTGATCGACACGTTTGCTTGTAGCATCGATCGGAACGGGGGAGTCACGCTGTCCGATGAAACACCTGAAAGTCGAAATAGCAGTATCTAAGATCGGTAAGTACGCGGTTTCCGAGAGCGGAGATACCGTGGAGGTCGTGGAACGGCCAGGTGGTGGCATCTCCGCCGTGATAGCCGACGGTCAGAGGAGCGGGAAGCCTGCAAAGCTCATCAGCAACCTCGTGGTGCACAAGGTCACGTCGCTGCTTGCGGAAGGAGTGAGGGATGGCGCAGCGGCAAGGGCTGCCCACGATTACTTACGCATGTACCGCAAAGGGAAAGTTTCGGCGACCCTGGCGATCATGAGCGTCGATATAGAAAGCGGGACTCTGGTGCTTTCCCGCAACAGCCACTGTCCTTTCCTGGTCCATTGGAGCGGCACGGGTAGAACGGTGAAGCTGGAGGCCCAGAGCCAGGTGATCGGGATTCACCCGATGGTAAGGCCGGTGGTCGCCGAATTCCCTCTCGAGCCGGGGATTTTTGCTCTCGGGTTTACAGACGGAGTTTTGAATGCAGGAAGGGCATTTGGCAGGTCCATGGACGTGGAAGGGCTGTTTCTGAAAGCCATAGATGGCAGAACCCCGCAGAAAATCGCCGATTATATTTTGGAGGAGGCGATTTCCCTCGATGCCGGTCGTCCGTCGGACGATATCACCGTGGTGGTGCTTCACGTCGGCGAAAATCCGTCGGAGTCCAAAATCCGGAGGCTGTCCGTCTCTGTGCCGGTCGACTTCCTGGAAAGGAATTGATGAGGTCCTGGTGCAAAAGAGAAGCCCCCGGGGTATCCACCGGGGGCTCTTTTCTTATACCTCAGGCCAGCTCGGGCTGGAGGAGCCCATAGTTTCCGTCTTTTCTCCTGTACAACACATTGAGGCTGTTGGTGTTTGCATTGTAGAACACGAAGAAATCGTGCCCAAGCAGCTCCATCTGATCTATCGCTTCGTCTTCGCTCATGGGGCTGACGGGGAACTGTTTCACTCTGACGATGTGAGGCCCTGCTTCCTCCTCGCTGCTTCTTCCTGTCAACCCTCCAGACACAGACTGCGGTTGCTCCGAACCTCTTCTCCTGTTCCGCCTCTTCCCTTTGTATTTCTTGATTTGCCTCTCGAGCTTGTCTACCACCATGTCTATGGCCGCGAACATGTCCGATGACTTTTCCTCAGCCCTGATGACCGTTTTGTCGTTTAGTATCGTTACCTGGACGACTTCCCTGGCATCGGCCGATTTGGTTTTCTCCTGGGAAAGCTCCACTTTTGCTTCCGTTGCGTCTGGAAGGAACTTTTCGAGCTTCCCCACTTTCTTTTCCACATATTTCCTGAGCCAGTCAGTAACTTCCACGTTTCTGCTTGTGATGATCACGTCCATTTTGCTTCTCCTTTCCAAAAAGATTTTCTGCTTTCCGAGCGTGTGGTTCGAATGCCTTCTCCGGTTCTGAAATCGTTCTTCCGGGTCACGCTCGGAATCCGGCCCGGGTACCGGACCGGTGCTCGAGTTTGCTGGCGAGGTTTCGATTGTTAATGTGCCAGGGTATAGTTTACAGCCTTGGCTCTGTAATCTGGGACCTTATCCGGATCCCAGACTGCTCGCGCCAGGCTCAGCCCCCATACATGTCGGGCTCCACACTCCCATGCAGCTTCTGCTGCTGCATCCATCGTAGCTCCGGTGGTGCACACATCGTCGATCAGCAGGATACTCTTGCCCTTCAGGGCATCGGAGTTGCATCTGAACGCCCCCGCTACATTCCGTTTTCGCTCTTCGGCACCGAGGGTAACCTGGGGCATGGTGTGCCTGATGCGCCTCAGCCCGTGCGGGGACACGGGTATACTCAATTTCGCTCCGATCTCCCTGGCGAGCAGTTCGGATTGGTTGAATCCCCTTTCTCTTTCCCTTTGCGGATGCAGTGGAATGGGGACCAGATAATCCACGGCTTCTGGGTTTTGGATGTGCTCTGCCATGATATCCCCCAGAGGCTTTGCGACTTCCTTTCGACGGAAGTACTTGAGGGCGTGGATGGCTTTTCTCAGTGGACCCTGGAAGACCGCCACAGATCTTATCGCTTCTGGTTCCGGAGGATCTACCCTGCAGAATCGGCAGATTCCTTCCTCGGCCACAGGGCGACCGCATATCGGGCAGATTGGCTCTGGTACCGGCAGGATCGCAGAGCGGCATTCGTCGCAGAACCAACTGCCCACCTTTCCACACCCTGCGCACCTTGGAGGGAGAACCAGGTCCAGCAGGACGTTGCTTACCGCGCTCAACCTGAATATCCAGGAATTCAAATGTTTTGGTGGTGCGTCTGGGGTAAGGATCTGTGGTTCCATACACAACCCCAAAGCCGCGCCTGACGTGATTCAGTGCACGCTGATCAGGCTGCGGAAGAGTTCGTTCACGAAAGACCTTATGCTATCTCCTGCCATCAAGAAAAGAGCCACGACAATTATCACTATCAAAATCAACATGAGAGAATATTCTATGAAGTTCTCCCTCGTGTCCTGGTGAACCGGCTCAGGCATGGATGCCACCCTCCAGTTTGTTCTATTTAAATTTTACCACATGCTTGCTGCCATTACAAGGGAGCGGAGCGGAAGCGTCCTTCGGATATCATTTCTGCCGTTTTCGGCGACGAACCGGCGTGGAGGATTTTGACAAGAAAGAAATGAAGGGTATAATTGCTTTGCGATCCTCGGTAGCTCAATTGGCAGAGCAGCCGGCTGTTAACCGGCGGGTTGTAGGTTCGAGTCCTACCCGAGGAGCTTTGTCGTTTTCGTAGTG
>CAZEXY010000108.1:4206-5837 GCA_964516345.1 uncultured Anaerolineae bacterium | reverse complement strand
TAGCACGTCGGAGCTTACCAACACAAAGTCGCAAAGAGGCGTACCTCAAAAAATGCACCTTCGTGTTTTGGTCATTCCCCTGCAGGCCGAAAGCACGCACCACGAATCCGAGGCAAGGTAAAAGCAAGCAACGGTTACAGGATCAACGGGGCCCTGTACTCCCCCCATTCCTCCCTGAGCACACCCATGATCTCCCCAAGGGTTGCGTACACCCCAACGGCCTCGACGAACAACGGCAACAGGTTCTCGTCTCCACGAGCGGCTATGCGTATTTTCTCCAAAGCCCGGTCCACATCCGCCTGACTCCTGCGCTTGCGCAAAGCCTTCAACCTGCGAACCTGATCCTCGCGCACCTTTGGATCCACTCTGAGCAACTCTATCGAGAGCACCTCATCCTCTTCCTGGAACTTGTTCAGTCCGACCACGATCTGATCGCCCCTTTCGATGGCCTGCTGGGCTTCGTACGCCGCCTGCTGTATCTCCCGCTGCATGAACCCGGATTCTATAGCCGCAAGAGCACCTCCCATCCGATCGATCCTGCTTATGTATTCCGTAGCACGTCGCTCGATCTCGTCGGTCAGGTGCTCTATCACGTAGCTCCCGGCCAGCGGATCCACGGTATCGGCCACTCCGGATTCGTACGCTATGATCTGCTGGGTTCTCAAAGCAACCTGCACGGACTTCTCCGTCGGCAGAGAAAGAGCTTCATCCATGCTGTTCGTGTGCAGGCTCTGAGTTCCCCCAAGAACCGCCGCCAACGCCTGAATCGTGACCCTTATGACGTTGTTCTCCGGCTGTTGAGCCGTCAAAGTGGAACCGGCAGTCTGGGTATGGAATCGAAGCTGCCAGGACCGAGGATTCCTGGCTCCGAACCTTTCACGCATTATCTTGGCCCACATCCTTCTGGCAGCCCTGAACTTGGCGATCTCTTCGAGGAAATTGTTGTGGGCATTGAAGAAGAACGAAAGCCTGCCTGCGAACCTGTCCACATCAAGGCCCCTATCCACCGCCGCCTGGACGTAGGTAATGGCGTTTGCAAGGGTGAAAGCCACCTCCTGAACTGCCGTGCTCCCAGCCTCTCTGATGTGATACCCGGAAATGCTGATCGTGTTCCACTTCGGCACGTTCTCGGCACAGTATTCGAAAGTGTCGGTTATCAGCCTCATGGAAGGTTTGGGAGGAAACACGTACGTTCCCCTCGCTATGTACTCCTTCAAGATATCGTTCTGTATGGTGCCCCTCAAGAGTTTGGGGTCGATATTCCTCTTCCTGGCGAGCGCCACCATCATAGCCAGCAGAATCGCCGCCGGAGCGTTGATGGTCATGGATACGCTCACCCTGTCCAGGGGTATGCCGTCGAACAGGATGTCCATATCCTCCAGGGAGGAAATTGCGACCCCCACTTTGCCGACTTCGCCTTCGGCGAGTGGATGGTCCGAATCGTATCCGAGCTGAGTGGGCAGATCGAAAGCCACCGAAAGCCCCGTTTGACCCTGTTCCAGGAGGTACTTGTAGCGGCGATTGGATTCCTCCGCCGTGGCATACCCGGCGTACTGGCGCATAGTCCAAAACCTGCCCCGATACATGGTAGGCTGCACTCCACGGGTATACGGGTATTGCCCGGGGAATCC
>CAZEXY010000108.1:0-4106 GCA_964516345.1 uncultured Anaerolineae bacterium | reverse complement strand
GTACCGGGAATTCTATCCCCCGCGTGCAAAGCGACCTTCGAGGGTCCGCTGTAGCTCAGATTCCCCACAGGAGCGCCGGAAGATCCGCACCCGGCGAGGATCAGCAAAAACACCAAGAGCAAAACTATTTTCGCCTTCATCTCATCCCTCCAAAACCTTGCTTTCTATTTCCTCTTGATGGAAAAGCGATCGAAATCGTTTGCCACCACGGTGTTCGGGAAGATAGCCCTGGCCTCTGCTTCCACGTCGACGCTGCGATATCGCCTCGAAATGTGCGTGAGGATGAGCAATTTTACGTCGGCGGCGGCGGCGAGCTCTGCAGCCTGGGCTGCGGTCAGGTGCCCGAACGCTTCGGCAAGCTCCCTCTCCTCCTCCAGGTAAGTAGACTCTATGATCAAAGCATCCGCTTCCCTGGACACCTCCACGAGGTTAGCCGTGCTACCGGCATCCCCTATGAACACCAGCTTCGTGCCGGGCCTCGGAGGGCCCAGGACTTCCTCGGGATAGACGATCCTTCCGTCCTTCAGGGTGATCGGCTCTCCTGACACGAGTCGCTTCCGCTCAGGGCCGAACGGGACGCCGAGCGCCTCGGCTTTCTCGTTCAGGAACGGTCTTTTGCTCTTCTCCTGGAAGATGTATCCATAGCAGTCCGGGCCCCTATGGATTACCGGAACGGCGAACAAAGTGAAGTGCTCGTCCTCCATGACGACACCCGGCTTCACCGCTCTGTAAGTGACTTTCAAAGGCATCTTCCCAGGGCCGAAAACCACGTCCATCAACGCACGTATCCTGTTCAAAGCCGCCCGACCGGCAAAAATTTCCACTTCCGGAATCATTTCCCACCGTCCGAACGTGGAAATGAGTCCACCGAGCCCGAGTATGTGATCGAGATGGCTGTGGGTTATCAGGATCTTGTTTATACGCCTGAAGCCAAGTCCGCTCTTCAGAAGCTGGCGTTGAGTACCTTCACCACAATCAACCATGAATCTATGCTCGCGGTACATGACAACGGCGGAGGAAAGTCCTCGCTGCACCGACGGTGCCGAAGCCGAAGTACCGAGAAATACCACTTCGAACATTTGCTCTCCTTCCCGAAACCACGTTGATGTCCACATTTTATCACAACCATCAGCGAGAAGCTCAATCACTCCGTGGGTCGCAACAGACCCTTGCAGATCAAGACCTGCTTTCGGGGATAGTGAATTTTTGGCCTAAATTTTAGGAAAGGAATCTTTGAACTCTCAAAGTAAATATGTTATAGTCGATTAAAGCTTCGACCATATGACAAAAATAGATTCCGCTTTCAGGAGGATAAAGAATGAACATCATTGGATTTTCTGGAACCTACAAGCTGGAGAACCACGGAATACACGGACCACGCAATGTATACTGGGGGGTCCCCTCAGCCATGCTATACGAAGAAGCTGTAAAGCGTGGAGAAGGGATCGTAACCGAAAGAGGCCCTCTCTCGGTAATCACCAGCCCATTCACCGGTCGCTCCCCAAAGGACAAATACATCGTCACAGAGCCTACTTCCTACGATCACATCTGGTGGGGGGAAATCAACCATCCGATTTCCGAAGAAGTGTTCGACACACTCTACAACAGAATGCTCGGCTACATACAGGGTAGAGACATCTTCGTCGAAGATGTGTATGCAGGCGCCGATCCGGACTACGCTGTTCCCGTCAGAGTGATAACCGACCAGGCTTGGCTTGGCCTTTTCTCCAGAAACATGTTGATACACAAGAAAACAGGAGAAGATACCGATTTCAAGCCTCAATTCACGCTCCTCCACTTCCCGGATTTCCACGCCATGCCGGAAATGGACGGAACGAGATCGCCGGTGTTCATCATAATAAACTTCAAGAAAGGCATCGGGATAATCGGGGGAAGCAAATACGGCGGGGAACTGAAGAAATCCGTCTTCACTTACATGAACTACTACCTGCCGATGAACGGGGTGTTTTCGATGCACTGTTCTGCCAATGTAGGGCCGAAAGGAGATGTGGCTTTGTTCTTCGGACTTTCCGGGACCGGGAAGACCACGCTTTCTTCGGACCCCAACCGCCCGTTGATCGGGGACGATGAACATGGATGGACGGACAAAGGGGTTTTCAACATCGAGGGAGGATGTTACGCAAAGGTAATCGGGTTGAAAGAAGAAGACGATCCAAACATATACAGGGCGGTCAACCGGTTCGGCACCATCCTCGAAAACGTGGTGGTCGACCCCGTAACCAGAAATGCGGACTTCGACGACGGCTCCATCACCCAGAACACGAGGGCCTCGTACCCGGTATCCTACATCCCCAACTCGGTCGAGAGCGAGATGGCAGGACATCCGAAGAACATCTTCTTCCTGAGCGCGGACGCTTTCGGCGTCCTTCCTCCCATCGCAAAGCTCACGCCGGAGCAAGCCATGTACTACTACCTCTCCGGCTACACGGCAAAAGTGGCCGGGACGGAAAGGGGGCTTTCCGATGAGCCACAGGCCACCTTCAGCACCTGCTTCGCGGCCCCGTTCCTGCCACTCCGACCGCAGGTATACGCGAAGATGCTGCGAGACAGAGTAGCGAAGCACAAAGCAACCGTATGGCTCGTGAACACCGGCTGGGTCGGCGGGCCTTACGGGGTTGGATCGAGAATCAAGCTCCGATACACCAGGGCAATGATTTCGGCGGCATTGAATGGAGATCTCGAGCACGTGGAGTACAAAGAGGATCCAATCTTTGGGTTTGCAGTTCCGACGAGCTGCCCGAACGTCCCTTCGGAAGTGCTGGATCAGAGATCACAGTGGAAAGATCCGGCCGAATACGAGGCAAAAGCCAAGTACCTTGCCGGGCTCTTCAAGGAAAACTTCGAAAAGAGATTCTCCGACAAGGAAGGGAAGGAAATCGCCAAGCACGGCCCGAGGGTCTGAACGCAAAAGAGGGTGGCTCGATGGAGCCACCCTCGAGTCTATATCCCGACCAAAAAGATTGCTCACCCGTTCACATACGTCAGCCACCCATGTCTGTCCTCTATCTTCCCGGTCGTGATGCCGAAAAATTCCTCCTGGAGGCGCTTCGTGATCGGCCCACGATATCCCGGGCCGACCGGCAAACCGTCCACGGATTTTATAGGCGTTATCTCCGCCGCCGTGCCGCAGAAGAAAAGTTCGTCGGCTATGTAAAGCATCTCCCTGGCTATGAACTGCTCTTTCACGTTGTAGCCCAACTCCCTGGCAAGCACCATCACCGAATCCCTGGTGATCCCTCCAAGGATCGAAGCTCCCAACGGAGGAGTGTAGAGCTCCCCTTTGTAAACCAGGAACACGTTTTCTCCACTACCTTCACTGACGTACCCGTAGATATCCAGCCCTATCGCCTCGGTGTACCCGTGCGACTTGGCCTCCATCACCATGAACTGGGAGCCAACGTACTGCCCCCCAATCTTACCCAGAGCAGCCGAAGCGTCAGGCGCCATTCTGCGCCATGAGCTCACGCCCACGTCCACACCTTTCTCGATCGCTTCTGGCCCGAGGTACCTGCCCCACTCGATGGTGCCAATGATCATCTGTACCGGGCAACTCCTCCCATCCACGCCCAGAGAATCGTACCCTCTGAAGATCAGTGGCCGTATGTAACACGACTTGTGCCCGTTGCGCCGGATGGTTTCGAGTATGGCTTCCTCTATCTCTTTCTGAGAATACGGAGCAGGCATACGCATCATCTTTGCGGAATTGATCAACCTTTCCACGTGGTCGGACAGGCGGAAGACCGCAGGGCCTTTTGGAGTGTCATAAGCTCTGATTCCCTCGAACACGCTCGTGCCGTAATGAAGGACATGGCTCATGACGTGTATCTTTGCATCCTCCCATGGAACGAATTCCCCATCGAACCATATCCACTTCGAAGCATTCATCGGCATGGTAACTACCTCCTTTGGTATCTGGATTTTTAGATCTTGCGAAAAGGGACGTAACAAAAAAGCCTTCCCCGAAAGTGAGGAAGGCCCGCCATGCACGCAATCAGCGTTCCGGGGAACGAAGTGGAGCTGAGGGGATTCGAACCCCTGACCTCTTGAATGCCATTCAAGCGCTCTCCCAACTGAGCTACAGCCCC
>CAZEXY010000107.1:0-6052 GCA_964516345.1 uncultured Anaerolineae bacterium | reverse complement strand
TAGAAAAACCTTGGCGTCTTTGCATCCTTGCGTCTTTGCGTTTTGGTTATTCCCCATGCGAGCTAATTTCGGTTCCCCTGGTGCGTTCGTTGCGGAAACCACTTCCATCGATTAGAATTTCGGTGAAGCACAGGGCGAGCAGAGGAGGAATGATGAACGTGGAGACACTCAAAATGAACGCCTGGCTCGGGGGAGGTTCGCTCGAGCTGCCCGAGGATTTCGTCCTGCCGGACTACAGTGGTCATTCCATCGCAAACTTGTTGCCGGGGATCGCCAGGGTGCTCGGTGCTACCCTTCCGGGTATGCCTCCTCTGGACGCGGAGATCCTCGATGGGTGGTATGGAGCTCGCCGGGTCGTGCTGTTGATACTCGACGGGGTGGGCTATTTGCGCTTCAAGCGGTTCCTCGAAGAGAATCCGGACAGCGCCTGGCACGAAATAATCTCCAGAGGCAGGATGGACGTGCTCACCTCCGTCTTCCCTTCGACCACCACCAACGCTTTGACCACGTTCTGGACAGGAAGAGCACCAGCGGAACATGGGATCATGGGTTTCCTCCTTTACCTCAAGCGTTTCGGGGTCGTGTTGAACACGATCACTTTCTCCCCCTGGTTCGAACACGGCAGGAGAAACGTCATGGAACCGTATGGTCTTGTGCCGGAGGAATTCGTCGACTACCCCGCCATCGGCACCGTGCTCGGGGCGCAGGGGGTGCCCGTGGATGTTCTGACGTTCCATGCTTATCTGAGCAGCTGCCTGAGCCGGATTCACACCAGAGGGGTGAGACAGGTGGATTCCTACCTGGCGCTTTCCGATTTCGCCGTGAGGTTACGCAATCTCGTGGAGAAAACCTCCGGCGACCGGAACCTGATCATGGCGTATTGGGCTCCGGTGGACTCCCTTTCCCACGAGTACGGATCGTCGGGGGAGATATGGGACGCCGAGATGAGGTTGATGGGTACAGCCCTGAAAGAAGAATTCATGGATGCACTATCCGAGGAAGCGGGGAGGGAGACTTTGTTCGTGGTGACCGCCGATCACGGTATGGTGGACGTCGAACCGGAGAAAACGGTGGTGATATCGGAGCATCCCGAGCTGGAGAGACTGATCTCCATGCCCATATCGTGGGAAGCAAGGGCAGCCTCCATCTATCCGAAGTGCGGGAAGAAAAAGGAGGTCGAAGAAGTGCTCGGGCAACTGGGGAATTTCACGTTTCTCGACAGAAAGGAAATCGTCGAAGCAGGGCTCCTGGGAGCAAGGCCTCCGGAGAAGTACGAAGAGCGAATCGGGGACGTGGTTTCGCTCGCCGGAAAAGGGTGGGCGCTCCTGTGGCAGAGGCTTCCCAAGCCTCTCATCGGAATGCACGGAGGCTTGCATCAAGAAGAAATGCTGGTGCCGCTTGTTTCTGTGCCCCTGTCCGAGGCCCAGGCGTAAGCCGGAACGAATTCGGAGCCCTGAGCCACGAAACGCCCCATTTTGCCGATCTTTCAAGTAGACGTGATCTGACTTTCGCTCCGCAGTTCTTCCAGCAATTCCCTCGCCAGAGCGAGTTCTTCCTGCCTGTCTTTCACCTCCCCGTCGAGACGGGCGTGGAGGAGCCGATTCAGGATTTGCTTGTAGATCGGCCCGGGCTTCAATCCCATCGCTTTCAGATCATCGCCGGAGAGTTCCGTCCTGACGTGTTTCAGCTTGCTTTCGTACTCCACCCACCTGTCCTTGACCAGTCCCTCGTCCGTGACGGCTGCAAAGACAAACCTCGCTTCGCCGCAGATTCGATGGAAAGCATCGTAGATTTCGCTCGGTCTGAGCTCCGGGCTGGCCAGCACGCGTTCCCTCCCCCTCAGCACTTCGAGATCGTTCATGAGCCTGATGGTTTCCCGGCGCAGCCGCAGCCTTTCGGCGATGTCCACGTGAGCTTCGTGCGATAGTCTGTACACCAGCACCCCGAAATACAACCGCTCCATCGGCCCGGGTGGGGAATGCCGGGAGGTCATTTCCCGCAGGAACTTGAACTTCTCGTCTATCCATGCGTCGTATCTCAGTTCCTCGTTCAGGTACGGAAGCACTCCCAGTTCTCCAAGCCTGCGGATGGCTTTCTCCGGCTCCGATTCCCTCAGTATGAGTTCCAGCTCATTCCTCAACCTGGACCCGCTTACCCTGTTCAGCAGGTCCAGGGCGTTGCTTATGAGCTCTTCTGTTCTCTCTTCGATTCGGAATCCGAACCGCTGTTCGAACCGCACTGCTCTGAGGATGCGGGTCGGGTCGTCGATGAAGCTAAGACTGTGCAGCACACGAATTTTCCCCTGCTCCAGGTCCCGCATGCCGCCGTAGAAGTCCAAAAGTTCCCCCCACCTTTCCGGATCGAGGCGCACCGCCAGAGTGTTTATAGTGAAATCGCGCCGCAACAGGTCGAGCTTTATGGAGCCGCTTTCCACCGTCGGCAGAGCCGTCGGATGAGTGTAGAACTCGGCCCTGGCGGTGGCGAAATCCAGCGAATCGATTTCGAACCCCGAATCCTCTACTCCGAGCCGCCTGCTCAATTCTTCCGGAGGCGGGAGGAGCCATTTCGCCGTGCCGAACCTTCTATGGGTCTTGACCCTGCCGCCGTATTCTTCCTCCAGTTTCTTCACCAGGGCTATCGCGTCCCCCTCCACCACCAGATCGACGTCGAAGTTCTTCCTTCCGAGGATCAGGTCTCGCACGCTTCCCCCGACTACGTACACCTGCATTCCGTTCTCGCTGGCCGCCGCTCCTGCTTTCTTCAGAATTGCCAACAGCATTGGAGGCCATCGTTCTTCCATCAGCTTTGCGAGCGATTCCCTCGGCTCCCTGCCCCCCCACGTCTTTATCAAATCCGTTCTCGTGACGATTCCGATGATCTTCCCTGTTTCTTTGTCGATCACCGGTATCTGTCCCCAGCCGCTTTCCAGCATCAAATCCCGCACTTTGCGCACGGGATCGTCCGGATATACCACGATCTTTCCCGGACGCATGTAGCGAGATATCGGGTCGCCGCCGAGTCCATGCCCCATAGCCCTGTCTATCTCCCGCCGGGTTATGATCCCAACGATCTCGTTGGTGCGGGGATCCAGCACCGGGAATCCTTCGTGGCCCAGCCTGAGCATCCTCTCCGCCACGTCCTTCACCTTGTCGGTGGTGTAGAGTGTCTTGACGCCGTTGGACATGATCTGAGAGACGGTTGCGGAAGGTTTTGCGTGGCGTTCGATGGCGTCCATGAGCTGTCGCTTTGCCCGTTCCAGAGAAGCCCCTTTGATCAGGGCGGCGCTGGCCCTGGGGTGCCCTCCACCGCCGAATTCTGTGGCTATCGCTCCCACGTCTATATCATCGGTCTTGCTCCTGGCGACGAGCTGGACGTTCCCGTCCTGCGCCACGAGCACGAACAACGCATCCGGTTCGTAGATCGTCCTCAGCCGATGCACCACGGTGGAGATTTCGTCTACGTAATCCTTCACGCTTGCCGCAGCCACCACAACGTAGTGTCCCTGTATGGTGTGCGTCTCGCTCTTTTCCACGAGGGTGCGGTACAGGGCTTTCTGTGCGTCGGAAAGGGGGTGAAGCAGGTAGCTTCTGGCCACTTCCAGGCTGGCGTGTTTTTCCAACAGCCACGCGGCGGCTCGGATGTCCCTGGCGGTGGTGGTGGGATACAGCAGGGAGCCGGTGTCTTCGTAGATCCCGAGGAGCAGGAGCGTTGCTTCCAGAGGAGATACCTGCAATTGAGCTTCGGCGATCCTTTCGACGAGGAGCGTGGTGTTCGCCCCGAGCACATCGCCTATGTACTGCCAGCCTTCGGGGAGGTTCCTTCCCGGTGCATGGTGGTCGATGACGATGACCCTGGTGTGCGGCCCCATGCCCCGTATCGACGCCACCCCCTGCGTATCCACCAGAATCGCCAGTTCGACTCGCTTCTTCGGGATGTCCCTGGCTTCCACGAAAGGCAAATCGTTCCCGTACAACATGAGGAAATCCCTCACGTTTCTGTTCACCTGCCTCGGCAGCACGGGAACGGCGTCGGGATAGAGTTTGTGGGCTCCGAGCTGAGAAGCCACGGCATCGAAGTCAGCGTGTTCGTGGGTGAGAATAACTTTCATCTAAGCCTTTTCTCCCGGATCGAACAGTTTGCGGTACTCCATCAGGGCATAGCGATCTGTCATCCCCGCGATGTAGTCACACACCACCCTCGGCAGTCCTTCCGGTTCTTCGTCGACCCTGGCCAGAGTCTCCGGGGGTAGCTGTTTTGGGTCCTCCATGTAAGCGTTGAACAGAGATTGCAAAAGCCTCGTGGCTTTGTGGGACATCCGGATCAACCGGTAGCTCCGGTAGAAATTATCCATCAAGAACGCCTTGAGTTCGGAGTTCCATTCCTGCATCTGCTTGGAATAAGTTGCAAGATTGTGTCCGAGGCCTCTCAGTTCGTCGACGGAGGAAACGCCGCTTTCTTCCAGCGCCTTGGACGTGGCTGAAACTGCATCCGTCACCATCATCCCGACCAATCGCCTTATCGCCCTGTAACGGAGCATAGGCGTGATTTCTGCGTCCGGCGGCTCGCCGAGGGAACGCATCACTGCCCGCCAGATGGCGAGCTTCTGGACTTTCCTCGGCTCCAGCGTGCCGGACCGCAGCCCATCGTCGAGATCGCTGGTGTTGTATGCGATCTCGTCGGCCAGGTTCGATATCTGGCATTCGATGGTCCCGGCTTTTTCCGGCTCGTAACCGGCAGCGTTCACCACGTCGTATTCCGTATCGTGCTTCACCAGCCCTTCCCGCATCTCGTAGGTGAGGTTCAACCCCGGAAAGTTGGGATACCGGCGTTCGAGCCACTGCACGATCCTCATGGTCTGACGCTGGTGATCGAATCCCCCCCATTCCTGCATGACTTCGTTGAGCGCCGCTTCTCCGGTGTGACCGAAAGGGGGATGCCCAAGATCGTGGGCCAGGCAGATCGCTTCCGTGAGGTCTTCGTTCGCCCTGAGAGCGCGCGCCATGGTTCGCCCGATCTGCGCCACTTCGATGGAATGCGTCAACCTGGTGCGGTAGTGGTCACCTTCGTAGTAGACGAACACTTGAGTTTTGTACGCGAGCCGTCTGAACGCCGTTGTGTGAATCACCCTATCCCTATCTCGCTGGAACGCCGTCCTGTACGGCGGCTCGTCCTCGGGGTATTCCCTGCCCCTGGATTCTCCACTCTTCATGGCGTACGGTGCCAGCGTTTTTTCTTCCAGTTCTTCAAGGTACTCTCTCGTGATCATCTCGTCACCTCGCTTTCGTCCTGCGCTTCGTGCAGGGTTCGAATCAGCTCTTCCGCCAGTTTCCCGACCGCAACCGGTCTCCTTTCGATCACGTCCGATGGCAAAGCGATCTCCGACATGCGGCACCCTGCTGTGCGAAGGAAGAGGAATCGCAGCCCCGGAATCGCTCGCCGGAAGCTTTCGACGATCTCCCCATCCGGTATCCCGAGTTTGCAGTCCCAGAGTATCACTCCCGGCCCGAGTCCTTCGAGGAGCACCCTGCGCAACGCCGGCAGGGCTTGCTCTTCGGCGGCCACCCGGACACCGCGCTCTTGCAACTCCGCCATCAACAGGGATCGCTCACCCCTGTCGGGCATTATCAGCAGTATCTCCTGTTCCCGATTTTGGGCACGCATTGGAAAAAGTCACCACCATCACGGCATCGCCTTCCCTGTCGGCTTCCGCGAACGCTTCTTTCAGTGCATCGAATACTTCGTCCATCTCTCCCCAGATCACCGTGCTCATCGACCCGGGCTCGATCTCGAGCTCGTGCGATTCGAAGATTTTCCAAGCGTTGTGGATTGTGCTCCTCAGGTCTTGCCGGCGCAATGGGTAGATGCTGACCTGTGCCGAAATTTCCTTCATCTCGCGCCTCCGTAGTCGTAACGGAACGAGCGTATCGCCGTTCGGGTCATTGCTTCGCAGATAGAACGCTGATGCCACCGTGGCGCGAGCTGTTGGCTCGCCCGGCGATTCCAACGCAGGGACGCAAAGGTACGCAAGACGCGAAGAGTTGAAAAAACTTCG
>CAZEXY010000106.1:0-6144 GCA_964516345.1 uncultured Anaerolineae bacterium | reverse complement strand
GATACGGCGCTGAACACGGTGCTCGATGCCATCGACAAGATCAGGGATACTGCGTCATCTCATCAGCGCGCTTTCTTCGTGGAGACGATGGGAAGGGAATCCGGCTATCTTGCCCTGGCGGCCGGGTTGGCAGGAGGAGCCGAGGCGATCCTGATACCGGAAAAGGCCATGAGCATGGAAGAGGTGGCGGAATTGATGCATTTCGCTTACGAGGAAGGGAAATCACACTTCCTGGCGGTGGTGGCGGAAGGTTGGAAGCCCGGCACTGTGGCTCTGGCGAATTACCTCCGAAAGCGTCAGGAATACGTGGAATTCAAAATACGCGTCACCGTGCTCGGACACGTCCAGCGTGGAGGGATTCCTTCGGCGTTCGATAGGTTGCTTGCCACCAGGATGGGGGCCAGGGCTGTGGAGTTCATCAGGGAAGGAAAGTTCGGCCAGATGGTCGGTCTGCAGGGAAATTCCCTGGTCCCGGTCCCTCTGGAGAAGGTAGCGAACGAAAGGAAGGAACTCAATCTGGAGTATTACTATATCGCGCGTCGGATGGAGCAATATTGCCTCAGCGGTTCGGAGTGCAGATGACCGGATCCTCGTTCACCGGATGCTTGATGAATCGGGGGTGAGATGGAGAAAACGCACGGCAAAGGTTCATCGCAGCTCGCTTCTTGGACGGTAACGATTGCCGTCCTGCTTCTCATCATCTTGGCTGCTTCGTTCTTCCGATTCTACAATTTGAATTGGGACGAGGGACAGCACATCCACCCGGATGAGCGATTCCTGACCATGGTGGAGAGCAGTCTTTCGTGGCCCAAGAGTCTTTCTCAGTTCTTCGATTCCTCCAAATCTCCTTTGAATCCTTACAACCGGGGGTACAATTTCTTTGCCTACGGCACTCTGCCGATATTCATCGTCAAATGGCTCAGCGTCAAGCTCCACAAGGACTTCTATGGAGGGATATACCTCGTCGGCAGGGCGGCTTCCGGTACGTTCGATTTGCTCTCGGTGCTGCTGGTGTTCTTGATAGGCGTGAAGCTGTACGGCCGCAAGACCGGGTTGCTGGCTGCGGCGTTGTATTCCTTCGCCGTCATGCCGATACAGCAATCCCATTTCTTCACGGTGGACAATTTCGGCGTTTTCTTCGCCTTGCTTACTTTCTACTTTGCCGTTTTCGTCTCGGAGGGGAAAAACTGGATTTACTATGCTCTGGCCGGAATTTCTTACGGGGCTGCGGTGGCGTGCAAGATAAACCTCGCCACGGAGATGGGGGTTCTGTTGCTGGCAGCCGCCGTGCCTATCTGGCGGGAGTACAAGCGGGAAGACGATCCGCTGAAGAGGAAGCTGATTACTCAAAGGCAGATCATCCTTGTCTCGATGATGCTACTTCTGGCGGCGCTGACGTTCCGCACTTTCCAGCCATACGCTTTCGACGCACACGGCTTCCTCGACCTCAAGCCTTCCCGGCATTGGATCGACAACATGAAATTCGTGAAGAAGCTCATGGCCGGGGACATAGATTACCCCCCGGGGCATCAGTGGACCGGTAGGCCCCATTTTTGGTTCCCCTGGAAGAACATGGTGGTCTGGGGTATGGGCGTTCTTCTGGGGATCACGGTGTGGATCGGGTGGTTGGTAGCCGCTTACCGGTTGTTGTACAGGCGCGATGTGAAGCATCTGCTGCCGGTGGCGTGGGCCGGTGGATTGTTCTTCTACCAGGGGCTACAGTATGTGGAGTCGATGCGGTATCTCCTGCCGATTTACCCTGTGCTCGTCCTGCTCGGAAGCTGGTTCTTGATCCGACTCGAAGGGGAGGCGAAAAGATGGAGCATCTGGGATGGCTCTCCGATAGCCCGCATTTCCCCGAAGGCTTCGGTGGCTCTTACTTCCCTGGTGGTGCTTTTCACGTTCGTGTGGGCGTTGGCTTTCATGCGGGTGTACCGAAGGCCGCTCACCCGCATCTCGGCTTCGAGATGGATATTCCGCCACGTGCCCGAAGGTAGCGTGATAGCCAACGAGCATTGGGATGACCCCCTCCCGCTAAGAATCGACGGTAAGGATCCGTTTGGGATCATGTACAAGGGGATCATGATGTCCAACTACGATGAGGATACTCCGCAGAAGCTGAAGAAGATGGTGAAATGGCTGAATGAAGCAGATTACATAATCCTGTCGAGCGACAGGTTGTATAAGTCCATTCCCCGCCTGCCGATGCGCTATCCGATGACGACCCTCTACTACAAAGCTCTCTTCGACGGGAGGCTTGGATTCCATCTTGTGGCCGAATTTGCCTCGCCGCCGGGGATACTGGGTCTGCAGTTCAATGACGAGAGCGCCGAAGAAGCGTTCCACGTTTACGATCATCCTTACGTGCGAATATTCGAAAAAGGAAGCGATTATTCCGAGAAACGCGTGCGGGAGATCCTTGGATCGGTGGACCTGAGCCACGTGTACAGGATGTGGCCGAAGCAGGTTTCTGCCGCCCCGGATGCGTTGCTCCTTTCTCCCAGCAGGATCCTGGAACAGGAAACTTCCGGTTCGTGGAGTAAAATCTTCCATCCGGGCGATTTGATCAACAGGATTCCTGTGCTGGTGTGGCTATTCCTTCTGGAATTGCTCGGGCTTGTGGGGTTTTCCTTCCTCCAGTCTGTGGTGGATCTTCCCGATGGAGGTTGGGGGATTTCCAAAGCGTTCGGGTGGTTGGTCTGGAGCTACATCATCTGGCTCGGTGCGAGCGCCGGCGCTTTTCCTGCTTCCAGATTCGCCATACTGGCCGTAACTGTAGGATTGCTGGTTACTGCCGGGGCGGTCTTTCGACTTTCTTTCGGTGTGAGGCGGCTGCGTGAAGGATGGAAACTGGTGCTTCTGGAAGAAGTTTTGTTCATAGCCGTTTTCTCCTTTTTCCTGTGGATACGGTGGATGAATCCCGACCTGTGGCATCCGGCCAGGGGTGGGGAGAAGCCGATGGATTTTGCTTTCCTGAACGCCGTGATAAAAAGCAGGCATTTTCCACCGTATGATCCCTGGTTCTCCGGCGGGTACATCAACTATTACTACTTTGGGTTCGTTCTTGTGGGTATGTTGACGAAACTCTCCGGCATAGTGCCTTCCGTCGCGTACAACCTGGCGATTCCTTCCCTGGCGGCGCTCACGGGCGTGGGGGCGTTTTCCGTTGCTTTCGCGCTCATGCCGGAAGGATTGCCGGAGCGGAAGCGGCGCCTTTTTGCACTTCTATCGCCTGTGATCCTCCTTTTCATGGGCAATCTCGGTGAGTTCTCGCTTCTGTGGTCCGGTTGGGAGAGGCTTTCGAGGATTCCCCGGTTCAAGAGCCTGATCCCCGGACTCCCGGCCATTGTGAGGGCGGTTTCCGGGTTGTGGGTGTGGCTGCATGGATCCCGGATTCCTTATCCTAACGATTGGTGGTTTTGGAACGCCACCAGGGTGGTGAAAGACACCATCAACGAATTCCCGTTCTTTTCTTTCCTCTTTGCAGATTTACATGCCCATGTCATGGCTTTGCCTTTTGCTTTGCTTGCGCTGGGCTTGGCTGTGGCTCTGGCCAAGTCCAGCAGGAAAGATTTGATCCCGGTGGGTGGAACTTTTTTATTCCTCTCCCTTGCCATCGGTGCCCTGCGTGCAATAAACACCTGGGATTACCCGACCTATTTGCTGATGGGGGCCGTTGGATGGGCGCTTTACACGAGAAATCGAAGAAAGCTCGACTATTACGGCTGGCTCGAGGTGCTCTGGGGTTCGATCGGTCTGGCGGCGCTTAGCACTTTGCTGTTCTTGCCGTTCGTCAGACACTATGCCACCGCTTACTCCGGGTTGCAGCTCTGGAAAGGGAAATTCACGAGGCTTCCAGAGTTCCTGACGGTGTGGGGCGGATTCCTCTTTGCGCTGATCCTGGTTGCCTGGACTGAATGGTCTCGCCTCGAGAGGTCGGGGGATATGCCGTCGTTCGTGGAGGAAAACGTCACGGCCCTCTTGAGTGCATCCGCAGCGATTGGATTGGGTATGGCTCTGATGGGAGTGCAATCGTGGGTGTTCAGCCTGCCGATACTGGTCTCTCTTGCCGTGCCTTTGTTCGATCGAAGGATCTCCGCCGAAAGAGCTTTTGCGCTCTCGATGGCTTTGTGGGGTAGCGTCTTGGTAGTCGGGGTGGAAGTCGTCAGGATAAGAGGAGATGTCGGCAGGATGAACAGTGTGTTCAAGTTATACCTTCAGACGTGGGTCCTGTGGAGCGTGGCTCTGGCGGCTTACGCCCCGAGGGTGTGGAAGGAGATGAAAAGGAGGCTAGGAAGGGAGATCAGGGCGGTCGTCGTCGCTACGGCGTCTTTGTTACTGGCGGCCGGGCTTTTGTATCCGGTGCTGGCGACCCCTGCGCGCCTGCGGGATCGGTTCGATGTACATGCTCCTCATACTCTCGATGGAGAAGTCTACATGCTGTCGGCAAAGTACTCGGAGCATGGTAAGGAATTCCCGCTGAAAGGCGATTACGAGCTCATACGTTGGGTGAGGGAGAACGTCTCCGGCACGCCCGTCATCCTGGAGGCAAGAGCGCCTCTGTATCACTGGGGCAGCCGGTTTTCCATTTACACCGGGCTCCCCACGCCGCTTGGATGGGATTGGCACGAGAAGCAGCAGAGATCGGTGATCCCCGGTCAGGTGATCGACCAAAGGCGCAGGGAGGTCGACGAGATGTACAACACCCAGAACCTCGATCGATTCGTCTCCCTCGCCCGGTACTACCGGGTGAAATACGTGGTTGTGGGCGAACTGGAGCGGGCGCTCTATTCCGGGAGCGGGCTTGCCAAGTTCGAAAATACCCCTGATCTGTTCCGGAAGATCTACGACGAAGATGGAACGGAACTGTTCGAGGTTCTGAAGTAAGCGTTCTGGAAGGAGGCAATTCGCTTTTGGTAACCGTCAGGACTTTGCTCGTCGGGATGGGCAATCTTGGCAGGAGATTTTGCGATATCCTGGTTGCGAAGGAGAGGCTGCTTCGGGAAGAATACGGGGTCTCGGTTCTGTTGGTCGGGGCCTCGGACAGCAGGGGAAGCGCGTACTCTCCGGATGGCCTTGATCCTGCATTGCTGTCCCGAATCAAGCTCGAGGGAGGCTCGGTGGGGGATTACCCTGGCTTCGGACGGCCGGGATGGAGCGCCCGGGATCTCGTCGCTTCTGTAGATGCGGACCTTCTCATAGAGGCTACTCCCGTGAACATCGACGACGGAGCCCGTCCTGCCATCGACTGCATCAGGCTTGCTTTGAACAAGGGAATGAATGTGATCACGCCGAACAAAGGCCCGATGGTGCTGGCGTACCGGGAGCTTATGAATCTGGCGCGCAGGAACGGGGTCGAACTTAGGTTCGACGGCACCGTCGCCGGAGGGCTCCCGGCCGTGAGCCTGGGTCGGCGTGACCTTCGTGGAGCCGTGATTTACAGGCTGGAGGCCGTGCCGAACCTCGTCACAGGTTTCATCCTGGATCGTATAGCCGAAGGGGCGGGGATGGATTCTGCGTTGGACGAAGCGCGAGCGGCAGGGGATCTCGAAGCCGATCCATCGTGGGACATCCAGGGCTGGGATGCGGCTGCTAAACTCGTGATACTTTCCAACGCCGTCCTGGGGTATCCTGCCACTCTGGACGATGTCTCGGTTAAGGCGATCGAATCTCTTGCGGCTGACACGAACAAGCTCAGGGAAGCATACGGAAGGGGAATGAAATACCGGCTGCTTGCCAGCGCCGTAATGGAAAACGGCGGTGAATACCGTTTGACGGTGGAGCCTGTGCTCCTTCCGGCGGATCATCCTTTCGGCCGACTCGGGTCCAGGCAAATGGGCGTACTGTACGAAACCGACATCTACGGCACCATTGTGGCGATCATCGAGGAGAAAACGCCTCTCCCTTCCGCTGCATCTATATTGCGCGATTTGCTGGAGATATACGGACAGTAGGAGCTTTGATTTCAGACCGGGCAAAGCGGAGAGGGTAACCACCGTTCGTTCTGTGATCTCGCATTTCGCACCCAGAATCCGTTTTTTTTAAAATTAATCTTTGCTTTGCGCAGCGTAACTTGTAGGACGGGCTGTCAGCCCGTCCCGTCGGACTGTCAGTCCGACCTACAAATTGTTAGTCAGCGGGCGT
>CAZEXY010000105.1:1476-6339 GCA_964516345.1 uncultured Anaerolineae bacterium | reverse complement strand
GCTTGGCGCACGCCGAGAGCACCGGCAAGAGCATCGCCAGCACCAGTATCCAGGTAAGCAACTTCCTATTCTTCATGGTCAATTCCTCCTTGAGAATTTTGTAGAAACGAACCGTCTTCAACTTCCGTGTCACGAGTTCCCTTGAAACTGTCCTGCAATCACCCCCTTTCTTCATCATCTCGAAATATCGTTTCCACCGGTTCCCTCCGCCCCTGGGGAATACGAATCCCTCTCGGGGCACTATGTCCCAGGTGGTGTGAGCAAAGATCATCGGAAAGGTGTTTATTCCATTGACAAACTACTTATACTACCATCCTCCGATGCAAGTCAAATCATCGCTGCATCTCCGCTCCTATGCGCCTCTCGATCGAAAGGTATCGGCCGTAGGTCTCTACACAGGGGATTCCCTTCTTGTCCGAGCTTCTGCCCGAACATCGGTTCGACGTTTTGCCCGCCGATGTGTGGTGTGATACACTACTTGCCGATACTTCACCAATCTCGAGGGCGGATTCGCCCCTGTATCGTCGAATGTGTTGGGAGGAAATATGGGAGAGGCCTACAACCCCCAGGAAATAGAAGAGAAGTGGCACAGGATCTGGGACGAAACGAATATCTACAAAGTAGAAGAGGATCCAGACAAACCGAAATTCTACTTCCTTACCATGTTTCCCTACCCCAGCGGCGACCTCCACATAGGCCACTGGTACGCAATGACCCCTTCCGACGCTGCCGCCAGGTACAAGAGGATGCAGGGGTACAACGTGCTTTTCCCGATAGGCTTCGATGCCTTCGGGCTCCCGGCGGAGAACGCCGCCATCAAACGGGGAATCCATCCGAAGAAATGGACTTATAGCAACATAAGACGCATGGAAGGCCAGCTCCGATCCATGGGGGCCATGTTCGACTGGTCCAGGGAGATAATCACCTGCGAGCCCGATTACTACAAATGGAACCAGTGGTTCTTCCTGAAATTCTTCGAAAAAGGGCTGGCGTACAAGAAAAAAGCCGCCGTGGATTTCTGCCCCACCTGCAACACCACCCTGGCTCGGGAACAGGTGATCGAGCCGGAACGTGTCTGCGAACGGTGCGGCACTCCGGTCATAAAGAAGGAAATGGAGCAGTGGTTCTTCAAGATCACCGATTACGCCGAGGAACTGCTGGACTTTTCCAAACTGGATTGGCCGGAGCGGGTAAAAGTACTCCAGACCAACTGGATCGGGCGAAGCGAGGGCGTGCAGTTCCGAATGGAGGTGAAAGACCACCCCGGCAAGTCCTTCGAGGTCTTCACCACGCGCCCAGATACCGTTTACGGGGTCACGTTCGCAGTGCTCGCACCGGAGCACCCTCTGGTGGACGAGATCACCGCTCCCGACCGTCGAGAGGAAGTGGAGGCATACAAATACAAAGCCGCCCGCCAGAGCGAAATCCAGCGGATGAGCACGGAGAAAGTCCGCGACGGCGTGTTCATTGGAGCTTACGCGGTCAACCCGATGAACGGAGAGCCGGTGCCGATCTTCATCGCCGATTACGTGATGATGACCTACGGCACCGGGGCCATCATGGCGGTGCCGGCCCACGACGAGCGTGATTTCGATTTCGCCCGCCGGTACGGGCTGCCGATCCGTGTGGTCATCGCCCCGCCGGACTGGGACGGAGGGCCGCTGGAGAAAGCCTACACGGGCGAAGGCGTGATGGTCAACTCCGGGCCGTTCGATGGGCTCAACAACAAAGAGGGATGGCAGAGAATTGCCGATTACATGGAAGAACATGGCATCGGCAGGCGCACCGTCCAGTACAAACTGCGGGACTGGCTCATCAGCCGCCAGCGATACTGGGGCACGCCGATCCCCGTGGTCTACTGCGAGAAGTGCGGCATCGTGCCCGTGCCCGAAGACCAGCTCCCGGTCAGACTCCCGGACGACGCAGAGTTCAAGCCCACCGGCGAATCCCCTCTGAAGTACCACGAGGAATTCCTGCACACCACATGCCCCAAGTGCGGCGGCCCTGCCATCCGGGAGACGGATACCATGGACACCTTCGTGGATTCGTCCTGGTATCAGTACGCCTACGTCAGCCCGTATTACGACAAGGCGCCCTTCGACCCGGAGAAAGGGGAATACTGGCTGCCGGTGGACCAGTACACCGGAGGCGTGGAGCACGCCACCATGCATCTGCTCTACACACGGTTCTTCACCAAAGCCATGCGTGATCTCGGCCTGGTGGAGTTCGACGAGCCGATGGTCAGGCTCTTCAACCAGGGGATCATCCTGGGGCCGGACGGGAACCGCATGAGCAAGAGCCGCGGCAACGTCATCGCTCCGGACCCGCTGGTGCAAGAATACGGAGCCGACACGGTGCGGGCTTACCTGATGTTCATCGGGCCGTGGGATCAGGGCGGGCCCTGGAATCCCAAAGGAATCGAAGGGGTCTACAGATTCCTGAACCGGGTATGGAGCCTGGTGGTGGATCCAGCGCCGGCTTCGAAAGGCACTCCGGCGGAGAAAGACGTGCGGGAACTCGTGAAGCTCACGCACAAAACGATCAAGAAAGCCACACACGACATCGAAGCTTTCAAGTTCAACACCATGCTGGCCGCGCTCATGTCCTTCACCAATTATCTGGTCAAAGCCAAAGCAACCCCTCTCTACGGCACTCCGGAGTGGAAAGACGCCATCGAGAAACTCCTGCTCCTCATGGCTCCTCTAACGCCGCACATAGCAGAGGAGCTCTGGGAAAGGATCGGCGGGCCCTACAGCATCCACCAGCAGAGATGGCCCACCTGGGACGAAGAACTCACGAAAGAGGAGAGAATAACCCTGATCGTCCAGGTCAACGGCAAAGTGCGGGACAGGATCGAGGTGGAAGCCGGAATCGGGGAAGAAGAAGCCAAGAAGCTCGCCCTGGAGAGCCGCAGGGTAAAGAAGTACATCGACGGCAAGGAGATCAAGAAGGTCGTGTTCGCAGCTGGCAAGCTCGTGAACATCGTGGTAAAGTAGGGAGGGCACCATGAAAAAGGAGATCGTCAAAACGGACAAAGCTCCGGCTGCCATCGGGCCGTACAGCCAGGGGGTGAAGTCGAACGGGTTCGTGTTCGCCTCAGGTCAGCTCGGGATCGATCCGGCAACCGGAAAACTGGCCGATGGAGTGGAAGCACAAACGAGGCAGGCGCTGTCGAACCTGTCGGCGGTGCTGGAAGCTGCCGGTGCGAGCCTGGAGAGTGTGGTCAAAACCACGATTTTCCTTGCCGACATATCGGATTTTCCGGTGGTCAACGGAGTGTACGGCGAATTCTTCGGCGAATCGCTTCCGGCAAGGGCTACAGTCCAGGTGGCGGCGTTGCCTCTGGGTGCTCTGGTGGAGATAGAAGCGATAGCCGAACTGTGAAACCCTCTCCACAGGAATGCCTTAGGATGTAACTTGCACTTTTTTACTGTGCATTTATAATTAGTTTGTATCTTAGCAGGAGGGGATGTTGTCGGTATGAACGAGTTGTCTCAACAGGGTGAAGCCCAGGAAAAGGAGGTGATGACCTCAAATTCTGAAGCGTCCATGAGCGAGTTAGTCGATTCATTTGATCTCACCCACCTCAGGCCGGGGCAGGTGGTAGAGGGCACTATCGTGAGCGTTAGGCCAGACGCCGTTCTGGTCGATGTGGGCGCTAAAACGGAGGGCATCGTAGGACAACGTGAACTGGACCGCATGAGCCAGGAAGAAAGGGAAGCCTTGAAACCTGGAGAGAAAGTTCTGGTCTACGTTGTCAGATCCGGTGGCGTGGATGGAACATTGCTTCTTTCCATCTCGAGGGCTGCCAGGGAGAAAGACTGGCGTGAAGCAGAACGCCTCTACAAGAGCAGATCGGCGTTCAAGGCTCCGGTATCCGGATTCAACCGCGGCGGGTTGATCGTGAAGATCGGAGGTCTCAGGGGGTTCGTCCCCGCTTCTCAGCTTGCTCCAGATCACAAGCTCAATGGAGAAACGTCGCCTCAGGATGTCTGGGGAAAGCTCGTAGGACAGGAATTATTCCTCAAGGTCATCGAAGTCGATCCAAAGAGAAACCGCCTTATCCTCTCCGAAAGGGCGGCCATGAGGGAACGCCGTAAAGCCCAAAAGCAAAAACTCCTGGAATCCTTGCAGGTCGGCGAGATCAGGAACGGCGTAGTCACCAGCGTGACGGATTTTGGAGCCTTCGTGGATCTCGGAGGCGCTGACGGCCTGATTCACATTTCGGAGCTTTCATGGGGCAAGGCCAAGAACCCAAAGAACATCGTCTCGGTCGGGGACGAGGTTAAAGTCTACGTGCTCGGGGTGGACAAAGAAAAACAGAGGATAGCTCTGAGCCTGCGTAGAGCGAAGCCCAATCCATGGGATACGATCGTGGAAAGGTACGCCATCGGCCAGCTGGTGGAAGCAGTCATCACCAACCTTGCAGATTTCGGGGCTTTCGCCGAGATAGAGGACGGAGTCGAAGGGTTGATTCACATCTCCGAGCTTTCCGATCAGCGCGTCGATCACCCCCGTGAGGTGGTCAAGCCAGGAGACAAAGTCACCGTCAGGATCATCAAGATCAACCCCGAGAAAAAGAAAATCGGCCTCAGCATCCGGCTCGTACCGGAGGACAGATATGCCGTAATAGATTGGGTTCCTGTAGACGAGCCGAGCGGGGAAGAGGAAAGTTCCGGTGACGTGGCCGCCGTGATGGAGGAAGCTCTGGCGGCGGTGAAAGAATCGGAGCAGGAAGCCGAGCAGGCATCGGAAGAACTCACCGCAGGGGAGGAAGCCCCGGAAGCCGAGCAGGCATCGGAAGAACCCACCGCAGGGGAGGAAGCCCCGGAAGCCGAGCAGGCATCGGAAGAACTCACCGCA
>CAZEXY010000105.1:0-1376 GCA_964516345.1 uncultured Anaerolineae bacterium | reverse complement strand
GGAAGCCGAGCAGGCATCGGAAGAACTCACCGCAGGGGAGGAAGCCCCGGAAGCCGAAGCTCCTGAAGCCAAGGAGGCTGAACCGCTTGAAGAGCCGGCGGGAGAAGGCATCGGGGAAGAAAAATCCGGGGATTGACGAGTTCAAACCGGCATGGAAGGACGCAAAACGCGGGTTTTCACCCGCGTTTTTCTTTCAATTATGGAGAGCACAATTCATGAATCGCCCGACAAACGCTCACGTTCTCTTTCCACGAACTGCTGCAATTCCATTTCGAAGTACGCATCTTCCCCTTCGTAATGGGTGAATCCAAATCCGAACGCTTTGTAGAACTCGACCGCATCCTGCCAGCTTGCCGTAGTTTCGAGCATGGCTTTCCGATACCCTTTCTGGTATGCCAGCCAGCACAGCTCCCGTAGGATTTCCCGTCCTATCCCTTGTCGTCGCAGCTCTTTCCTTACCGACATTCTGAGAATTTGCACCGTTTCGCCGGAAACCGGCAGGAAAGCCCCCGTACCTACCACCTCGTCGTCCCTCCAGGCAACCAGGAAGACGCCGCCCCTATACGAAGCCGAAATGTCGTCCAGGTCTGGATTCTTGCTTTCGTCCAGAACCCCCCAGTGCTCCTGCAAACCGTCCAATACCAGATTCCTTACGGCATCTTGATCTTTCGGACGGAAAGGGACGATGGATATCCGCTTCTTCAGCCATCGGTCGATCGCGGCAGCCTTTCTCAGCCGGCCGAGTTTCACATAGGCGTTCCGTTCGTACTCCAGTGACAATACCGGCACATTCATTCCATCGACGGAGACGAAGCGCCTGTGCTCCGATACCTCCACAGGCGCTTCCCATTCCCGTCCATCCACCGACTTCTGCAACGCGCCCATTATCTCTACCTCGATCCCTTCTATTTCCAGAGCTCCGAGATGCGACCTGATCCGTTGTGACGACACGAACCGTACAGGCTTATGCACGTATTCCCGCAGCCGTTCTTCGATTTCGTATGCGCCTTGTTCGTCGGTTTGCAGATCGATATCGTGGATTTCCACCTTCATCCCCTGCAACGCCATACCCAGACTACCCGTCACCACCCAGTTGATGGCACTTCTGGAGAGACGATCGTAAACGATCCTCAACACCTCCATGTAGCGTTTCGGCACCATGGTTTACTCCTGTCGAAAGACTCGATTTATGCAGTTCACACGTTCTATCCACTTGAACCTCGTTCCATGCCCTCCGTTTCGTCGCTGGGGCGAGCTGCTGTGTCGGGTCCAATAAAGTCGTACCGGGGCAAGTTTCACAGACTCTTCCGGTTTGGATCAAAATCCCGCTGAGTCAGGATTCTCCTGGGTAGGCGAGGGCAGTGCCCTCGCCTACC
>CAZEXY010000104.1:2656-6422 GCA_964516345.1 uncultured Anaerolineae bacterium | reverse complement strand
TACGCTGCGCAAAGAGTAATTTCAAAAAAACCGGATTCTGGGTGCGGAATGCGAGATCCAACACAAAAAACCGGCAGCACAAAGCTGCCGGTTTTTAAACCTGCCCCTCTGATTCAAGCCTCTCCACGGAGCCTTGGATCCATAACATCCCTGATAGCGTCGCCGATCAGGTTCCACCCGAGCACGAAGAACACGAGCGCGGTGCCGGGGAATGCCACCATGTACCAGTAAGTGGCCAGCTGAGCTATCCAGTCCCTCGCAAAACTTATCAACTGCCCCCAATCGGCATATCCCACTTCCACGCCCACTCCGAGGAAGCTAAGGGCTGCGAACGAAAGCACATAGGAACCGACGTCCATCGAGGCTACCACCAGAGTCGGGTATATGGCATTGGGCAGGATATGCCTGACGATGATCCTGAAATCAGACGCACCAAGCGCCCTGGCCGCCAACACGTAATCACGCCCCTTGACGGAAAGGACATCGCCCCTTATAAGACGCGAATACCCCATCCAGCCAAAGGTTATCAAAGCTATCATCGCCGGCACGATACCTTTGCCGACCTTCGGGGTGATGATGGCCGAGAAAGTCAACGCCGCTACAAGAAATGGGAAGGTCATGAACACGTCGGTGATCCTCATGAGCACGTTGTCCACCCATCCACCGTAGAAACCGGACAAGGAGCCCACTATTATGCCGATCATCACCACGGAGAAAGTTATTATAATGCCGACCTTGAAAGCCGTCCTCGTTCCCCACACGATCCCGTAGTAAATATCCCACTGACCACTGGCTGTTCCCATCAGGTGCTTCCATTTCTTCGTGCCCATGACGGGCTCCCACCAAAACGGCAGCGGGGGTTCGAACCGCGAGCGCCATTCCGTCATGGGAGGGCGAGGCTCCGGGCTGAATCCATCCCTCGGAATCCGGTACGGGTGGTCCGCACGGAGGGGCGGAGCGAGAACCGGAGCAAACACAGCGATCAATACGAAGAACATGACGATGATCATACCGGCCACGGAAAGCGGATTCGTGTAAAGTCCTCTGACTATCCGGTAGTTCTCGATTCCTATCTTCCGGGCCAGCCACGGTTGTGGTTTGGCAAGCAACCTTGCCTCTTCGTCCATCAAGAATTTTTCGATGTCGTTTTCAGGTTCTTGCGGCATTTACTCCTCCTACTCCAGCCTCACCCGCGGATCGATGACCGCGTACATTATGTCGACAAGCAGGTTCGTCAGTATTATTATCACGCCACTGAAAAGCGTCAATCCAAGCACCGTTACCACATCGAGCTGAAGCGCGGCGCTGGCCGCGGCAGACCCGATGCCTGGGTAATTGAAGACCGTTTCCGTGATCACCACCCCGTTGAGCAACCCGATCACCGTGAATCCGGCTATCGTAGCTACCGGTATCAAAGCGTTCGGAAGCACATGCCTTCTGATGACGGTCTTTTCCTCCAGCCCTTTGGCGCGGGCTGTAGTCACGTAATTTTGCCTCAACACTTCGAGCATCGAAGACCTCGTCACCCTCAGCAGCAACGCCCAGGAGAGGTACGAAAGGGTGATGATGGGCAAAATGAGGTGACGCAAGGCATCCCAGAACACGTCGAGACGTCCGTTCAACAGAGCGTCCACAGTCACAAGGTAGGTGAACCTGTGGAAATCTTTCGAACGAACCACGGCGTCTGCCCAGTCCGACAATCTACCCGGCGGGAACCACTGCAATTGAGCATAAAATATCATGAGTACTAACAATCCGAAGACGAACGTCGGAAAAGACCAGCCGACTATGCTGAAGACACGCGCAAGCTGGTCGATGAATTTGTTATGGTTTATGGCTGCTATGACACCAAGCCATATTCCGCCAAGAATTATCGGAATCATGCTCCACAGCGCAAGCTCCAAGGTGGCAGGAAAACGCTCTTTGATAAGATCCATCACGGGTTCGGAAGAAGTACGGGAATAACCAAGATCCCCCCGGAGGATTCCGCCAGCTTTCTTACCGGTTACAGGGTCTTTGACCCCAACGAGCCACTTCCAGTACTGAACGTATATCGGCTGATCGAGCCCGTATTTCCGAATCACACCCTCAAGGGCTTGTGGATTCTTCGGGATGTCCTTGATGTAAAGTGCCGCACGCTCAGCAGGGCTGAGAAATTGCAGCATGGCAAATATAAGCACCGTTACCCCGAACAACAGTATAGGGAGCAACAACAGCCTTCTGATGATGTATTGGGTCATTTCTCAACCTCGTGGGGCCGGTGCGGGGAGGTGATTCCCCACACCGGCAATTGTGCGTTGGATTACTTGACGTGGAAGTTGAACATCACGTCAGTGCGGACCACCTCAGGCTGCCCTTTGTACAGGCGGAACTTGCCGTTCGGCTTGTCCGTGGGCTTGCAGGTGAAGTCCTTGGTGTCCTGGTTGTACGTGCAGAGCTCGCCGACCAGAGGATCGACCTGGCTCACGTACTGCCGAGGAACAGCGATGAAGTCAGCATCGCCGGCCTTGAACATGGCGAAGCGGGTGCCCCACTCCTTCACGTTCTTGATGATCACGCTGGAGAGCTTGGCCGGGCCGCTGGGGCCGCCGTCCCATGCAGGCTTGGTCCTCCAGTAACCATCGAACCTCTTCAGGGCGACCTCCTGCCCCTTGGTCCAGTGATCCAGCATGAACGGGCCGGTACCGTTCTCCTTATCGGTGAACGGATCGTCCTCGGAGGAGACTCCGTAGTACTTGGTCCACGTATCACACGTGCCGTCCCAGCCGCCGTTCTTGATGACCCACTTCTTGTCCATCACAGAGCCCCAGCTCTGGGCGATGGTTGCCAGGAACGGACCCCAAGGCTGAGCCAGCTTCATGGTCACGGTGCCCTTCTCGTTGTCGAAGGTGATGGCATCCATGACTTTCTGGCAGGCCGCCTTGAGCTTGGCAGGATCGGCTTTCTGCAGTTTCTCGGTGTCGCCTTCCAGATCCGGGTTGATCAGGTCAGCGATGTCGTAGGTTCCGACACCGAAGAACGGCTCGGTCAGCAGCCACTGAGGCGAATCCGGGCCACCCTGCAGCAGACCACGGCGGAATGAGTAGGCGACGTCTTCCGGAGTCATCTCATCACCGTTGTGGAACTTCACACCCTTGCGGATGTAGAAGGTGTAGGTCTTGCCATCCGGCGAGATCTCCCACTTGGTAGCCAGCTGAGGAACGAACTTCGTAGGATCGTTCTTCTTGTAGGTAACCAGGGTCTCATATGTATTGTCGATGATCTCAGCGCCGGCCGTTTCGTAGCAGAGGGCCGGGTCGAGGGTCTCGGGATCGCCGATGGACGCAACGACGAAGGTGTTGGGGTTCTTGGCGTTCTTAGCCTTGCTGTACGCGTAGTAATACCCGCCAGCATAGATCGGGTTGTAGTACCACCCCTTCACCCAGCGCTGTTCGTAATGCCGTCCGGTAGGAACGGCGCCACGAATGGCGATCGCGTTCTCGTAATCGAGCTTGGTGAGCTCTTTGTAGATCTCCGCACGCTTGGCAGGATCAGTCTCCGCCACGCCCTTGTCGACCAGTTCCTTGAACTTGGCAACCATGTCCTTGGGCAGGTTCTGCCTGCGGGCATAGGTCCCGATCATGAACGGCTGAGCCCAGTTGTGCGGGTCATGGATGTCCTCCAACCAGCCGCTGACGAAGATCGGGAGCTTGCCGGAGCGGATGTTCCTCAGGAACGTAGGCCAGGGCAGAGCGATAATGGAGATCTGGAATTTGTCGTTGACCTG
>CAZEXY010000104.1:0-2556 GCA_964516345.1 uncultured Anaerolineae bacterium | reverse complement strand
ATACCGTTTCCGTCCAGCTTGCCACTCCCGATGAACTGGTTGCTTATCGGGGTGGGAGTGATCAACTTCTCTACGACTTTGGTCTTTTCGATGACCTTGGTCTCCACCACCTTCTTCTCGACGACCTTGGTCTGCACGACCACCTTGGGTGTGGGCTTAGCGCATGCCGCAGCAATGAAGCTGACGATCAAGAGCAAGCTCAACACCAGCATGAATTTCTTGTTACGCCACATAAGACTCTCCTCCCAAAAAGGATTTTACTGAAAGATTCGAAAAACCGACCGCACAAGCCAGCCAAGCTTATCACACGATACAAGAGTAGCCCTCATCACCCCCTTTCATCTCGACTTCAGATTCAAAAACCGGTTATCAGTTATACAGATGACAGGCGACGAAATGGCCTGGAGCCACCTCCTTCAGTTCTGGCTCGACCTCCCTGCAGATATCCATGGCCCTCGGACAGCGGGTGCTGAAGTTGCATCCCTGGGGAGGATTGATAGGAGTAGGCACATCTCCTTCCAGAATTATGCGCTGCCTCTTCTCCTCGATCACCGGATCCGGGATAGGAGCGGCCGAAAGCAGAGCCTGGGTATACGGATGGAGCGGGTGCTCGTACAATTCGTCACGATCGGCTATCTCCACCAGCTTGCCAAGGTACATGACGGCGACCCTGGTGGAAATATGCCTCACGACGGCCAGATCGTGAGCTATGAACAGGTAGGTAAGCCCAAGCTTCTCCTGCAAATCCTCCAGAAGGTTGATCACCTGGGCCTGAATGGAAACATCGAGCGCCGAGATCGGCTCGTCACACACGATGAACTGCGGGTTGATTGCCAGAGCCCTGGCGATTCCGATCCTCTGTCTCTGCCCTCCACTAAATTCGTGTGGATATCTGTTTATCACGTAGGGATTGAGCCCGACGAGGCGCAAGATATCTTTGACTTTCTCGGTTCTCTCCTTGCCGGAGGCGATCTTGTGTATCTCGAGTGGCTCACCAACGATTGCTCCCACAGTCATCCTCGGGTTGAGTGAGGCGTAAGGGTCCTGAAAGATTATCTGCATCCTCCGCCTCATGTTTTGGAGCTCTTTCCCCTTGATCGAGGTCAGGTCCACCATTTCCCCATCTTTGTTGAAATACACTTTTCCGGCAGTGGGTCGGTAGAGCTGAAGGATCGCCCTCCCTGTGGTCGACTTGCCACAGCCGGATTCTCCCACCAGACCAAAGGTCTCCCCCCTTCGGATGAAAAAGCTGATGTCATCGACTGCTTTGACGTGCCCAACGGTTCGCTGGATCACTATTCCCCTGGTTATGGGAAAGTACATTTTGAGATTTTCAACCTTCAGAAGAATGTCGTTGTCGTTCGTCATGATATATCCCCGTTCTCTATGTCAATCCAGCATGCTATGCGATGATTCGGCCCAACCTCTCTTAGCTCAGGCTTCTCGTGCAGGCATCTTTCCACCCGATACTCACACCTCGGAGCGAAAGGACATCCCGGCGGCATGTCTATCAAATTGGGAGGCAACCCCTTGATGGGAGTCAGCTTCTCCTTCCTCGGTCTGTCCATGCGGGGTATGGATTTCAGCAGTCCCAGGGTGTAAGGATGTCTCGGGTTGCCGTACAGCTCCTTGACGGGTGCTTCCTCCACAATGCTGCCAGCGTACATCACTATGACCTTGTCGGCTATCCCTGCCACCACACCGAGATCGTGGGTGATCCAGATCACGGACATCCCTATTTCTTTCTGGAGCTTCTTGACCAAATCAACGATCTGAGCCTGAATCGTTACATCGAGAGCCGTGGTGGGTTCGTCCGCTATGAGTATCTGAGGATTGCAGGCAAGCCCCATGGCTATCATGACCCTCTGCCTCATGCCCCCTGAGAACTGATGAGGGTAGTCCTTCAACCTCTTCTCCGCGTCCGGAATTCCGACCATCTGAAGCAGCTCTATGGTCCTCTCCATGGCCTGCTGCTTATCCATCCCCATGTGGATCTGAAGAGCCTCCATCACCTGGAACCCTATGGTGAGGACGGGATTCAAAGAGGTCATGGGGTCCTGAAAGATCATCGCTATCTTGTTTCCGCGGATGTGCCGGATTTCAGAATCCGACATCTTGAGCAAGTCTTTTCCTTCGAACCATACCTCTCCGCCGGTTATCCTGCCGGGAGGGTGAGGGATCAACCTTAGAATGGACAAAACGCTAACGCTTTTCCCGCTTCCGCTTTCCCCCACAATGGCAAGGGTTTCCCCTTTTTCGAGTTCGTAGGAGATCCCGTTCACAGCATGGACGATTCCGTCCTGGGTGAAGAAGCGGGTTTCAAGGTTTTTGACCTCAAGCAACGTGCCCATGTAGACCTCCAAGAAGGGTGCTTGCAGGAGAAAAACGGAACCGGGCGACGGGCAGATAAGTCATTGTCCCCGTTTCTGAATCATATTCCACGAAACGGCTCCACATCGACGAAAAGTGCATAACATCATTGTCTCCCGCACGGTTTCTCTCCTTCATTACAGTTTTATATCCTACCACAAGCTCCTTCGCATGTCAATTAAAAAT
>CAZEXY010000103.1:5242-6424 GCA_964516345.1 uncultured Anaerolineae bacterium | reverse complement strand
CTGCTCAGGAACGGCAAGAAGCTTGGTGCGGGGAATACCAGACGAAACCATTCAAGATGCGCATCAGAATCAACTTTTCTAGCCAGCCACGTCCCTGTAAATCGCCAGAGTCTCTTCGGCCGCCTTACGCCAGGAGAACTCTGACGCCCTCTCCATGCCTTTCCGACGTAGGTGCTCGGCAAAGTCGGCATCGGAGAGAAGCTTCTCCAAGGTCGATTCCATCTCGTCCACGGATTCAGGGTCGAAATACACAGCCGCATCCCCCCCGATCTCCGGCAGGCTCCCGGAGCGGGAAGCCGCCACAGGGGTTCCGCAGGCCATTGCTTCCAGCACCGGTAGGCCGAACCCTTCGAAAAGGCTGGGAAATACGAGCGCCTGCGCCCCTGCGTACACTGCCGGGAGGTCGTCGTCCTCCACGAACCCGGTCAGAACCACGGGGGGCAGTGTTTCGTCCTTCAACTTCTCGAAGAAGCCACTGGCAAGCCAACCGCGTCTACCAACCACCACGAACGCATCCGTGAGCCCTGCTGCGAAGATTCTCCGATACACCTCCAGGAACCGCAAAAGGTTCTTTCGAGGCTCCACGGTGCCAACGAAAAGGACGTACCTCTCCGGCAAACCGTACTTGGCTCTTGCACGCTCGATCTCGGCAATAGATCGGGGGCCAAACCTGGGGTCGGCGGCTTCGTAAACCACTTTTATCCTATCGGATGGAATTCCGTAAGCAGAGACGATATCCCTTTTCGTTGCGAGGGAAACGGCTATGACGGAATCGGCACGCCGGACGTATAGAGGCATCGTCAGATTCAGATACCATCGGTTCAACGGCTTGTGGTACTCAGGAAACCGTTTGAAAATCAGGTCGTGAACGGTCAGGATCGTCGGCACACGCTTCAGAGGAAGGAGAAGGTGCTCGGTCGAGTGGAATAGGGCCGCATCTTCGAAATATCGATCCCATCCGATTCGAAACAATTGTCCCAACCAAACGAGCATACGCCACGGCTTGTATCCCAGGTTCACGGTGCGAGTTGGCAGGCGCTCCAGCCCCACGAGCGGGTGGATTCCACGCTCTTTGTTGTAGAACAGGGTAATCCGATCCGGCTCCAGATCACTCATTGCACGGACGAGGGATTCTGCGTAACGCCCAAGCCCGGCCCTGCGGTGAACGGCAGCCGATACATC
>CAZEXY010000103.1:0-5142 GCA_964516345.1 uncultured Anaerolineae bacterium | reverse complement strand
TCCAACCAGGTATCGGTGGTGCCCCCAGAGGGCTTTGATCCACCATGGGAGCCTTGCTCTATCCAGCCAGGCGTACTTGAGGACGCGATCTCTTAAATCCGGTTCCCTGCCGAGGTAGTAATCCATGCTGCTCCATCGCCACCCTTCCCCGCTGAACTTCCCCTCCAGCTTCCTGGACTTTATCCCGAGCTTTCTCAGAACGTCTCTGGCCGGCATGACCGTATCCGGCCATGGGGGCACGTCTATCACTCCGTGCCGCACAATCCTAACCCCTTCGGATTCGAGAATCCTTCTCAAGAGCCCGATCTTCGTCCAGCGTTCGTCCACGGTGGGGAAGAAATCCCTGTCCAGAATCCATTTCCGCATCCAATAGCCCACCTGAATTCTGTTCGGCATGGCGACGAAAACCACCCTGCGAGAAACACGTGCCAGTTCTCTGAGCAATCCCTCCGGATCGGGAAGGTACCACAGACCCGCCCATTCCCACGCAAGGTCGAAACTGGAATCAGGGAAAGGCAAACTCCCCCACTCGTCCACCTGTACGATCTCGACCGGGAGGGACAGTTCGTTCCATACACGCTTCACTCCGGCGATCCTCTCCGGCTCGTCGTCCACCAGCGTGACATCGCACCCGTTCCGTGCAAGCATCACGCTGTTGATCCCGCTCACACCGGCCATTCCGAAAAGCGGCGCTTCCAGGACCTTCCCAATGTCGAATTCGTTTCTCAAGTTCTCGAGAAAGTCGTTCAGCACGAAACGTTCGTAAACCAGTCCAAGGCCCTCGTTGTAGTCCTCGAAGTAGTGCCTCCACTCCATTACGGCGTTAGCCATGCCACCTCCGATCAGATAACCGGTTTACCTTCCCGCTCCTCGAAATCCCTGTACGATATCCGGGGGAAAGGATTGTCCACATCCTCCGTCCATTCGAGGAACCGGACATCTTCACGGGACAGCGTTCCACTCCTGGCGATGGAGATCAGCCTCTCGAACCGCGCCAGGTGCCCCTGGAATCTATCGACCGCATAGTCCCTTGCCTGGCCGGTAGTCACGAGGAAAGGCCAATCGCTGGACTGAAGCAGCACCAGTTCACGCGCAGCCTGGGACAGCACCCTCGCCATTTCGCCGTAGGCCGACGGATACATGGCATTGATTTCCTCGATGTCCCTTTCCGCCCTGTGTATCAAAGGCCACATCCACTCGGTATCCGGATTCATCCACGTCCAATGCCCGCCGCCGTTGCCCCAGGAGCTTTCCGGAATATCCAGAGACTCTGTGGGTGGGTGCTTCTCGAGGTACTCTCCGGCGGTGGTCAACTCCACATCCGGGTTAACGCTGAGTTGCCTCAATACTTCCTTCAACCACTGGACTCCTTCGAACCACCAGTGGCCGAACAACTCCGTGTCGTAAGCCGAAACGATGATCCCATACTCTCCGGTGTCGGCAGAGAATCCGGCAAGCCTGTTCCTCACCAGATTGACGAAGTGATCCGCATGAGTGCGAATCTGGCCAAACGCTCGATCCGGATCGTAAAGTTCTTTCCGTCCCAAATCTACCTGGGCTCCGGTTATCCTCCAATACTGAAGGCCAGATCGTTCGTCCTTCCGATGGAATTCCCTGTAGAGGAAGTCTCCGGGGTAGCCGTGGGATGCAGACCACACCTGCAACCCCGTTCCTTCGTCCCGGCCGAAAACCGCCACTTTCACGTCCCTGACGTAATACGGCCTGAAAGTGGTCCCTTTCCTGGCAATTCTGTCGGTTCCCGTATATTCGACGGTTATGCGTTTCGGGATAGCCCCGTAAGGGCCGACTGCATCCCCTGCCGCTTTACCTACCAGAGAACCTCCCTGAATCACGTGAGTGTCGGTGAAGAAATATTTCAAATTGAATGCAGCAAGGAACTCTTCGATCCCTGGCTTCCGATACAGCTTCCCATCAGGGCCGGGCTGCATGAAAGGCGGTCTGTAAGCACACTCCGGCAGCCAGATTCCCGTCGGCGCTCTGCCCATGTGCTCGATGGTCGTCTCCACGCCCGTTTTCAACTGCCCCCAGATGGAAGAATCACGCTCGAGCAACGGAAGGTACCCGTGGGTAGCAGCGCTGGTAAGCACATCCAGCACGCCCATGTCCTGAAGGCGACGAAACGCACCGACCATGTCCCTATGATACCGATCCCTGAAGGAAGAAAGTATTCTGCCAAACCAGGCATGGTACCACCTGGCGAGGTAGAGGAGATGATCCCGCTCCCGCTGCACGGATTTTGCAGCCGATTCGTCCACCGGTATGGGCGGAGGAGGCAGGGTTCTCTTTGCATCCTCGTCGAGGGCGTCGTAGTACCTGTAGACGTCCTCCTTCGTTATCTCCTCCTCGTCGTCCGGGCTTTCGTCCATGCTCTCCATCATCAATGCAGTCACGGCGCGCACAAATCTGCGCTCGGCCTCGTCGTGAGCCTCTTTCCATTCCTCGAGAACGGGCTTGCTGAAACGCCGGATGTCCTCCTGCGCCAGGGTCATGCGCTCTTCGAGGTAATGCTCGAAATGTTCCAACACATCCCCGTCGGCCAGCTGCTCCAGGAGTATAGGTGTGAGACCGATGGTCAGTTTCGGTGTGTATCCTTCCTCCACAAGATCGTATAGGGCATCGAGAAGGGGGATATACGTTTCTGCCATCGCCTCGTGGATCATTTCTTCTCCGTGAGGCCACCTGCCAGCCTTTCTGACGTACGGAAGGTGGGTGTGGAGGACGAAGGTAAACGCTCCCAGCTTTTTCGACATTAGAGAAACCTCCCTCTTGTTCTTCCTGCTATTTTAACACAGCGTCTCCGGGCAAAACAAAGCCCTGGCGCAACGACGGCCAGGGTTCATGATGTTGTTTCATATCAGGCGGAGAGGGTGGGATTTGAACCCACGAGGGCTGAAAGCCCTACGCGCTCTCCAGGCGCGCGCACTCGGCCAGACTATGCGACCTCTCCAAGCGCAGAGAATTATACACCAAAGAAACGGATTTTCAAATTCGAGGCACCTACCTCGTTTCCACAGCGCCCGTCCCGCAAATCAGGATTTGCAGAGAGCAGACGAAAGGATAAAAATCAACGAATGGACAAATCAGCGAAACGGGCAATCGCGTCCCGGCGTTCGCTTGATGGAATACCCGCGGGTATCAGCGTCCCATTTTCGTTGCTCACGGCGGCTATTTCGAGAACAATGCCGGGGGATAATTCCCCATCGCATTCCAAAAACTCCAGCCACAGGACTGGGCGTCTTCTGCGGCCTTTCTCTGCACCTGCATGGATTTCAAATCGTACCAGTAAGCCTGTAGCCACGGGCGCACTTTGGCCGTGGGAGGGAGAAGTTTCTTTGCCCGTGATACGCTCCTGTAGATGACCTCGTACGGATGAGCCGAAGGGTTCTCATACCCCAGGTTTCCGGCCGTAAAAGTGCTTGGGTACAACATGGGGCACAAATAATCTATGTGTGGGCCGAGGTCTATCACCCTCTGTCCGATGCTCATGTCCTCGTAAGGATACACCCAGACAGTCAAGCCGAAAGTGTCTACAGAGAGGAAAACGGGGAAAGGTCTCAAAGCCATCTGAACCTTATGCACGAACTCACGGATTGCTTTGGTCCGCGTGCTCTTGGTGCTGGCAATCCCATAAACCACGTCGGATATGTTGCCATCCGACGGAAATCGGATGTAATCCAGCTGTATCTCGTCAACTCCAAGAGATGCCAGCTCCTTCAACAAGGCGATATTGTAAGCCTGCACCTCCGTTTTGTACGGATTCGCCCAGCCCGCTCCGATTCTATCCAGCCATATCGTGCCGTCGCTCTTCTTGGCTGCCAAATCCGGTTTGTGCGTCGCCAACGGTGTATCCTTGAACGTCACGAACCTCGCAACGACGTAAAGGTGCTTCTTCCTGGCTTCCTGCAAGAGCCAGGCAAAGTTTTCGACCACCTTTTCGTTCCCCTGCGAATGGAATGTGGCCACCAGGGGCACTTTGCTCCTCCACGCAACGTAGCCTCGATCCCCCTTTGCATCCACCACGAAGCCGTTCAATACAGGAGATTTTTCCACCATGGACACGTAATATTTCAACTTATTGAGATCGTTGAGCAACCCATAGTTTATGTAAATCAATTTCGGCTCGAACCGCTCGAGCGCCACGGTCACACAAGGCGGCTTTTCGCACTTCCCTTTCTTCACAGGCTTCACGAGCTTCCGGATGTCGCCTTTCACGCGAAGCACCTTGTACCCAGGCGCAATCACGACGAATCCACCACCCAGAGGAACCCCGCTAAGCTCGAAAGCCCCTTTTGGAGCCTCGAACACCCTTCCGCCCACGAGTATCCTCGCACCATGCACCGGTTTCCCGGTGACGCCATCGAGGACCGTACCGGTAAGGTGCATGGGTAGCAGGGTAACGGTCATCGGAGTCGAATCGGAGACGAGCACCGTACTCGGGGAGTAACCCTCTGCGTCCACCGTGATGCGCTCACCACGGACGCCTTTCGGAAGCAGAACCCTCCCCTTGCGGGACCCTTTCCATTTGCATTGCTGACGCGTCACCACCACCCCACCTACGGGAGCGCCCGTCAAGCTGTCCACAACCGTAAGCTTGATTCCATCTGCTTCCAAGGGAACGGTATAGGGAGCACCGCTAACCGGCATGGATTTGCTGATATAGGAAGAAGCCTGCACCTGCACCGTGCCGGTTATGGGCACGGGCTCGAGCAGCACGTGCCCGTTTTCGTCGCTCACCGAAGCCAGCCCGCCAACGCTGACCTTCGCCCCCTGAACTCCCTCTTCTTTCCACGGATCCCAGATCCTCAATTCGAGCACTCGCGGCTCGAGGGAAAACTCCTGGGTGATTTCAGCCGTGAACGTCACTGAGCGGTTCAACTTCAGGTAAGCAGGGTGAGAAAGGACTACATCGAACTTTTCCGGCAGATGATAGAAACACGAAACTCCGTTCCCGTCGGTAACGGCGGAACGACCGCCTGCGGCCACCGTCACGCCTTCGAGCGGAGTCCCCCCTATCCCAAGAGCCCTGACGCAATACTTGAAAGGCTCGAGGGATACTTCTATTTGCTCGTCCTGCCGGGCCGTTCTGGTGATGAAAATTTCCGCCTCCTTCGGATGATGCTT
>CAZEXY010000102.1:3657-6484 GCA_964516345.1 uncultured Anaerolineae bacterium | reverse complement strand
CTGAACACGTGACTTCAGCTTTTCGAGCCGAAATGATATAATTTGTGTGCGCGGGAACAAAGGCGTCGAAGGACAACAGGCCAAAGGAGGTTCAAAATGCTTCTCGAACAGACGATAACCAGCTTCTTAGACGATCTCGCAAGCGATGCTCCGGCTCCCGGAGGCGGCGCGGCGGCAGCCCTATCTGGCGCAATGGGTGCTGCGCTGGTCAGTATGGTTTGCAGGCTCACCATCGGCAAGAAGAAATACGCCGACGTGGAAGAGGAGATGAAGTCTGCGCTGGAGAAAGCCGAAACCCTCAGGAAACAGCTCATGCAATACGCAGAAGAGGATGCAGAGGCCTTCGGCACGGTGGGCAAAGCCTACGGCATGCCGAAGAAAACGGAGGAAGAAAAAGCTGCCCGCAGCAAGGCGATACAGGAAGCGCTCAAGGTCGCGGAAGCGGCCCCGATGAAGACGGCGGAAGCCTGTGCAGAAGTGCTGGAGCTATCTGCGCTCATCGCAGAAAAGGGGAACAAGAACGTCATCAGCGACTCGGGGTCGGCGGCCATGCTTGCCATAGGCGGACTGATGAGCGCAGCTTACAACGCGAAAGTAAACCTGAACTGGATCAAGGACGAAGAATTCGTGAAGCGTGAGAGCGAAAAGCTCCAGAAGATACTCGACAAAGGTATCAAAGCGAAGGAAAAGGCTCTGGCTTTCGTGGACGAAAGGATGTGAGGAAGATGAGCGCAAAGATACTCGACGGAAAGGCTCTTTCCAAGCAAATGCGTTCGGAGTTGACGGAAGACGTCTCCGCTTTCGTGCAGAAGCACGGCTTCCCTCCAAAGCTGGTGATATTCCGAGCCGGCGACGATCCGGCGTCGGTGTGGTACGCCAAATCGATAATGAAAACCGCATCCAAAGTGGGGATCGAAGCTGTGGAAGACCTTCACCCCGCCACAGCCTCCCAGGAAGAACTCGTTCGGGCGGTGGAATCGCTGAGCAAAGACGATTCGGTTCACGGAGTCATCCTGCAGGAGCCGTTCCCGGAAGGCGTGGAAGGAGCGGCACTGGTATCTGCGCTTGACCCGGCCAAGGATGTGGATGGCGTGCACCCGATCAACGCCGGAAGGCTCCTCAGAAACGAACCCGGCTTCGTCCCGGCCACGCCGCTGGGAGGCCTGGAACTGCTGGAAAGGAACGACATTCCGATCAAAGGAGCCCGAGCCGTGATCGTCGGGAGGTCGGACATTGTGGGGAAGCCCATGGCTTTGCTGCTACTCCACAGACACGCCACCGTGACGATCTGCCATTCCAGGACGAAAGATCTGGCGTGGGAAACCAGCCATGCCGATATCCTCGTGGCGGCGGTGGGGCGCGCCAGGATGATTACCGGCGACATGATCAAACCGGGAGCGGTGGTGGTGGATTTCGGCACCAACTACGAGGGAGAGAAACTCGTCGGAGATGTGGATTTCGAATCCGCCAGGGATGTGGCGGGGTACATAACCCCGGTACCGGGCGGCACAGGTCCCATGACCACGGTCATGCTGCTTTACAACGTGTTGTCGGCGGCCAAAGCCTCGGTAAGTGAATGAAAGGCAAGATCAAGAGCAAAGCCGGGATTCACGCTGCCGCCATTGCGGGGTACCTCGCTCTGGCGGCAGCGATGACTTACCCCGTGGTGTTGAATTTCGCCAAAGCCATACCGGGGGATAGCTTCGACGGATGGCAGAACTACTGGAACCTCTGGTGGGTCAAGATAGCACTGCTGGCGGAACACCGATCTCCCTTCTTCAGCGACATGATCTACTACCCCACCGGCGTAGACCTCCATTTCCACACGCTCAATATCCTGAACGGACTGTGGTCGCTCCCAATCCAGCTCGATCTTGGGTTGATGCAGGCCTACAACAGCGTCGTATTCCTCACATTCGTCATGGGCGGGTATGGGGCTTTCCTCCTTGCGCTCTACGTGATGAAAGAATCGGGGCTCGGGGTGGATTACAAAGCCGCATTCGTGGCCGGCCTGATTTTCACGTTCTCGCCGTTCCATTTCGCCCACCTGCTGGGGCACATGCAGGTCATCTCGATAGAATGGCTGCCGTTTTTCCTCCTTTCCTTCCTGATGACGCTCGACAGGGCTTCTTCGGGGAGACCCTGGCTGCGGCAGGGGGCAGTTGCGGCCATATTCTTTGCGGCCACAGGACTCTGCAACTGGTATTATCTGCTCTATTCGACCATCGTAGCACTCATAGCCATCGCGTGGAAGTACGCACGCCACAGAAGAACCTCCGTGCTCACGGGAGGAGCATTCCCGCCGGTACTGGGCAGCATCATCCTTTCCCCAGTCCTCGTCCCTATGGTGGCCGAATCCCTGAAATACGGGTTCATGGTGCCAGACCCCAAGCAGAGCGTCCAATTCTCAGCCGATCTGCTGGCGTTCCTGACCCCGAACGAATTCCACCCTCTGTGGGGGAAAACGGTTCTGTCATGGGCAAACTCCCATTTCACGGCTTCCCTCTCGGAGCATCTGGTATTCGCCGGGTACTCCGTGCTGTTCCTGGCAACGATCGGATTCGTGGAAGCGTGGAAACACAAGAGATCCAGAAGCGCAGGAGCCTTCTGGGGGTTCGTCACCCTCACGTTCTTCGTGTTCGCGCTCGGGCCTGTGCTTCATGTGGCAGGGAAGACCGACTTACTCCCGGGCGGAAGGAGAATCCCGCTTCCGTACAGCCTGATCTACCGCCTGCCGATCATCCGGATCTCGAGATCGGTGAGCAGGTTCGACGTGGTTGTCATGCTGGGGCTTTCCGTTCTTGCGGCAATGGGAATCAGATACCTG
>CAZEXY010000102.1:0-3557 GCA_964516345.1 uncultured Anaerolineae bacterium | reverse complement strand
CGTGGTTGTCATGCTGGGGCTTTCCGTTCTTGCGGCAATGGGAATCAGATACCTGTCCTACAGGCTAAACCGCCGATTACCGGTATACGCGGCGGCATCGGCGCTCATCTTGTTCGAGTTCCTATCCGTGCCATATCCGGTATCGCCGCCGGACACGCCCTCGTGGTATTTCAGGCTGGCATCGGAACCAGGAGATTTCGCAATCCTGAACCTTCCGATGTCCTTCGACAGGCCGGGATATCTGCTATATCAGACGGTTCACGGGAAAAGGCTGACCGTGGCGTACATCTCTCGGGAAGATCCAAGGACGCTGGTGGATAGATCGCCCGTGCTCCAGGAGTTCCGACATCTGCACATGGACATCCTTTCCCACCACCTGGTGGAGAACGCCCCTTCCGTGCTCGACTACCTCAAGGTGAGATACGTGGTCCTGGATGGATACAAGATGCCCGGAGGGAAGGAGAAAACGTTCACGGAAAGGCTCGCGGGGGAGATATTCGCCGGCGAGAAGCCGGTCTACAAAGACCGGAGACTCACGGTATACGAAGCTCCGAGGGTCTTCGACAGGCATCCGTTCGTCATACTCGGTACGGGGTGGAGCCCGCTGAAGGTAGAAGGGAACTTCGCGTTCCGGGTTCCTCCCGCTACAGCGCACGTCACCATAGTCTCACCGAAGAAAAGCACGCTGACGATGCACATCGCCGGAATGGCCGGGCAGCCCGGCAGGATTCGATTGACCTGTTGTGGTACAATTTGGGAGCACGATCTAAGACAGGGCAGATTCGATATCGTATCGAGGCAGCTCGAGGCATCGCCCGGCGACAACCTTGCGACGCTGATCTTCGAGGGATGTGCGCCGGAGATCTCCTCCATCTGGGTGGATGAGAAATGATCAAAGTCCTCACAGGGGTGGACATCATAGAAATCGACAGGATCAGAAAAGCATTGAACCGCCCATGGGGCAGACGGTTTCTCCACAGGGTGTTCACCCCGGCGGAAATAGAATACTGCCGGGGGCGAGCACAATCCCTCGCGGTTCGATGGGCTGCGAAGGAAGCCGTGTACAAGGCGCTCAGCATTGGCCCGGAACACGAAGAGGCGATTTCATGGCAGGACATCGAGGTAATCAGCGCCGAAAACGGCCATCCAAAAGTGGAACTGAAAGGGGCGGCCAGGAAGCGTGCGGAAAAGCTCGGCATAGTCCACTGGACGATCAGCCTTTCGCACACCCACAAGTACGCCGTGGCTTTCGCCGTTGCCATCTCGGGAAAAGAGCTCTGAAGCTGCAAATTCCGTACCACCCAGGCAAATAGACCCAGGGAGAAGACCGACATGAGCGAACCAGTATCCTTCGTATCACTTCTATGGGTCTTGCTTCTGGCCTTCCTCGTGCCGTTGCTGACAAGCCGCATAAAACGGATCGAGATTCCGGAAGTTGTGTGGGAGATCATCGCCGGGATGATCTTCGGCATCAGCGGCCTCCACCTCGTACACGAGGACGTTGTGCTGGACATCATGGCGGGCTTCGGGTTCTCGTTCCTGATGTTCCTGGCGGGACTGGAGATAGACTTCAGCATGATCACCACCACCGGGGATTCCAGGAACCTAAAAGAAAACCCGGCGGTTTTCTCGTCCCTGATATTCCTTGGAACGCTCTCGCTTGCATCGGCTGCTGCGATAGGGATGGCTCGAGCCGGACTCGTAAGCCGTTGGACGACTGTTGCCCTCATCCTCTCCACCACCTCGCTCGGCGTGGTGGTTCCGGTGTTGAAAGAAAAAGGAGTGATAGTCGGCCGGTACGGACAGACGATCCTCCTCTCCGCTCTGATCGCCGATTTCGCCACCATGCTGCTGATAACGATCGAAGCGACCGTCCTTTCCTCCGGGCTGACGATGGAAATATTCCTCGTGAGCATTCTCTTCGTGCTGTTCTTTCTCGCCTATCGCTCCGCAAGCATTTTCTCCAAATGGAGCATCCTGAGGAAGACCGTGGAAGAGCTGGCAGGATCCACATCCCAGATACGGGTGAGAGGGGCGTTCGCACTGATGCTCCTGTTCGTCGCGCTTTCCGAAAAGCTCGGGACGGAGATCATCCTCGGGGCCTTCCTTGCCGGGGCGGTCATGGCGCTTCTCTACGGGAGAAGCGCCGAATCCCTGTTCCACAAGCTCGAGGCAATAGGGTATGGGTTCTTCATTCCGATTTTCTTCATCAGAGTGGGAGCGAACTTCGACCTCCAGTCGTTTCTCGCCGAGAGGCGAAGTCTCTACATTTTCCTTGCTCTGCTGGCAGCAGCGTATCTGGTCAAGCTGATCCCGGCGTTGCTGCTCAAGGCATCTTTCGGCATCAGGGAAAGCATCGCCGGAGGATTCCTGCTTTCCTCGCGCCTTACCCTAATCATCGCCGCAGCAGCGATAGGAGTGAGGCTTGGAGTGGTCGACAGCGCAACGAATGCCGCCATCATCCTCGTAGCCGTGGTCACCTGCACCGTGTCACCGCTGCTGTTCGGGGCGATATTCTCGGGGACACCGCACCACGCAACGGTCAAACCGGTGGTGGTAATCGGAGGAGAGAGGGTGGGCGTGCTCCTGACCCAACGGCTTGCCTCACGCGGCGAACCCGTAATGCTGGTGGTAGACAACCGGGACACAGCCAAAAAACTGCAAAGAAAGGGGATGAACGCCGTGCTCGCTGGATTCCTGGACGAGGTGGCTCTGGCAAAAATCGGAATCGAAACGGCGAGGGCTGTGGTGGTGGCTACGCCGGACGACGAGCTTTCCCTGAAAGTCTGTCGACTCTTGCGAACCAACTTCGGCGTCGAGCGGATAATTGCGTGGGTGAGGGACGTAGCGCTGGAGAAATCTTTCCGGGATCTTGGCATACTGACGGTAAGCCCGGTGATCAACGGAGCATCGGTCATAGAGATGATAATCCACGCACCGGACGTCTATCACATCCTCGCAGGCACCCTGGAAGAGAAAGAAACCGTGGAAATACGGCTGACCAACCCGCGGTTTTTCGGCAAAATGCTTCGGGAAGTCAACATACCGGGGGATGCGCTGGTGCTTTCGATCCGCAGGGAGGGAGATATCTTCGTCCCCCACGGGGATACGAAGCTGAAAAGAGGGGATTGCCTGAGCCTGATAGGAGATAAAGATGTGCTGATGGAGGTGGCAGAGCTTCTTGGGGATATGGAATGCGGAGATTTCTCCTCCGACTACAGACTGACCGAACGATTCTACACCGGCAACAAACCTTTCTTCGGGGAATGACCTGCATCCAGATAAGACTTGCACAGTTCGACCGCTCTACCCAGGAGAGTTTCGTAGGGGCGAGCTGCAGCTCGCCCCTACTCCAATTACAAAAGAAGGAAATGCGAAGGCAACAAACCGGCTCGACCCCGTAACCCACGGAAGAACACGGCGGCGGAGCCGGCGTGACGCCATCACCCGCCGCCAGATTCCTCAGCTCAAAGAAGCCTCCCGCTCCGCCAACAACTTCCTCACCTGTTCCCCTGCGTGGAAGGAAGATCGGACCAACGGCCCGGATTCCACCCAGA
>CAZEXY010000101.1:0-6557 GCA_964516345.1 uncultured Anaerolineae bacterium | reverse complement strand
TCGTTGGAGGAATATGGACCGGGAGCCTGGCTTTGCTTTCCGACGCCGCTCACGTGTTCGTGGATGTGTTCGCCCTTGGGCTGAGCTATTTTGCCATGTCGATGGCGGCTCGTCCGGCGGATTTCCGCCACACTTACGGGTATCATCGGGTAGAGGTCCTGGCGGCTCTGGTCAACGGCTCTTTGCTCGGAGTCATCGTGATCGAGATACTGAGGGAGGCATGGGATCGCTGGAGCCGACCCAATGCCATCAAGAGCACCGAGATGCTGGTCATCGCCGTGATAGGCCTTGGTGTCAATCTGCTGGTGGCGTTCGTGCTCGGGGGGCATCGACACGAGCACGAGGGTAAAAGCGTCCATTCGGATTCGAAGAACCTTAACGTCCACAGCGCATATCTCCACGTTTTGGGGGATGCCGCAGCTTCGGTGGGCGTGATCCTGGCTGCGCTGGTCATTCATTACACCGGCTGGTTGTGGGTCGATCCGCTGACCAGCGTGTTCATCAGTGTGCTGATCTCCCTGGGGGCATGGCGGGTTTTGAAAAGCTCTTTGCACATTTTGATGGAGGGAGTTCCACAGGATTTGTCGCTGGAGGAGGTGGCTGATGCAATTCTCTCGGTTCCCGGGGTTCGGGAGGTTCACGACCTGCACGTGTGGAGCATCTGCCCGGAGAACGTGGCGCTGAGCGCCCACCTGATACCGGACGAATCGTCCGTTTCGGGTGAGGAAATCATGGAGGAGATCAAGCGCCGATTGCACGATCGCTTCGGCATAGATCATACCACGATTCAGATGGAGCAGGTTGGTTGCGGGCAGGGGGAGTCTTTCGGGAAGTCGGGAGCCGCCTGAGGCGACGTCGGCATTTCACATCCCGGTGGCGTGGTCATCGCTGGGGCTTCCCACCTGAGGTTTCTCCACGAAATGCCCATTCTACGGGGCAAACCCCGCAACGAAGGCACCCTTTTGCGTCCGGCGGGCACTGATACCCGGCGGAATTCTCCAGGGATTTCTTCAGTTCGTGCTCGAAGAACGTATTGCGGATGCCGCTTTCCACTATCTCCCACGGGAGCGGCTCGTCGGACGATCTTTCCCTGAGGAATTCCTCCCGGCTCATCCCGCGTTCGTTCAGTTTCTCGACGAATTCCTTCGGCGAAGTCTTTTCCATCGAGGCGAGCACTTTCGCCAGCCTTCGGTCTCCTCTGGCGAGCACCCCCTGCACCAGGGAAAGCGATGGCCTTTCCCCGCGCACTCTGACTTTCATCGGCTTCAGGGCTCTTCTCAGGAATCTTTGTCTTTCCTCCAGAACCTTTTCCTCTTCCATCCCGATTCTCTGGAACGGGGTGTGCGGCTTCGGCACGAAAGGTGTGGCGTTTATGCTGATGTTCCTTCTGAAGAGCTTCCTTGCGTTTCGGACGAATTCCACGATGGCTTCTACGTCTTCCTCTGTTTCCGTCGGGTGACCTATCATGAAATATAGCTTGAGGGAGCGAAACCGGTATTCGTCGGCCCATTCTATGACCCTGAAGAGTTCGTCGTCGGTTTGCGGCTTGTTTATCACCTCCCTTAGTCTCCACGAACCTGCTTCCGGAGCTATGGTGATGGTCCTGGTGCCGCTTCTGGAGACGTACTCCAGCATCTTCCTGGTTATCGAATCTGCCCGGAGGGAGGAGACGGAGATGTTGCCTCCTGCGTCGAGTATTCGCTCCATCAGCGTTTCGATTTCCGGATAGTCGGAGACCGCGGCTGCCACGAGGCCTATCCTGCGCCTGTGCTTCAGCCCGGATACCGCCCGCTCCAACGCCTTCTCCAAAGGCAACCTTCTCGGCGGTCTGTAGATGTATCCGGCCATGCAGTACCGGCACCCCCGGCCGCACCCCCGGGAGATTTCCACCTGGTGCAGGCCACCGAATTCCGTATCCTGTGTGTAGATGGAAGTCATGGTGGGGAAGCGACTCAGGTCATCGACCCAGGCGCGTTTGATCCTGACGTCCTTCCCGGAGTGTATCGGTGGAACGTAGACTCCCTCGATTTTGGACATTTCTGCGAGGAGTTCGTGCCTTGGGGCTTTCAGCATATCTTTCCACAGCGGGATCAATCGTTCCGTGAGAATCTCTTCGCCTTCCCCGATGACCACGGCGTCGAAGAACGGGGCGATCGGCTCCGGGTTCCCGCTGACGGCCGGACCGCCGGCGATCAGCAGGGGATGGCTTTCATCCCTATCCGCAGAGTGCATGGGTATTTTCGCCTGGCGCATGATGAACGGGAAGTTGAGGTAGTCCATTTCGAAGGAAAAGGTGAACGCCCACACGTCGAACTCCTCCGGGCGGCGCTGGGTTTCGAGGGAGACCAGGGGTTCCCCCGACAGCTCCGGTTCCCAGAATGCCCGTTCGCACAGGACGTCCGGAATCCGGTTCAGGGTCTTGTAGAAGAGGTGCAGGGCGAGGTTGGACATTCCGGCGAAGTAGGTGTTGGGGTAGGAAAAGAGAATGCGCAGCCTCCCCCCCCACTCTTTCACCACCGCTCCGCTTTCCCTGCCGAGTTTCTGCTTCGCCCTGGCGATGGTCTTCCACTCCATCAGATGCCCTTGCCGTCGAAACGAAGCCGGGTTGGGGAGGTGTCGCCGTTTCCTTTCCGGGTTTTCGGGTCGATTCGGGGGGATTTTCCGTTCTTCATATCTTTATGAATCGTTCCACGTCCAGGACGAACACCACGGCTCCGCCGATTTCCACTTTCGTGCTTTCCGACTGTTGCTCTGTGGATCTGGAAAGGAAGCTGGGGAGAGGAGGAAGCTCCCGCACCCGTTTCTTGCAGGTCTTCTCGAACACTTTCAGCACGCCGTCTACCCGATCCTCTTCTACGCCGATGAGGAAGGTTGCGTTCCCCTGACGCAGGAAGCTCCCGGTGGAACTCACCAGCGTGGCTCTGTATCCTGCTTCTACCAGCTTCTCCATGAGGTTTCTGGAATCGTCTTCGGTCACTATGCCGACTATCAGTTTCATTTTGCCGTCTCCGTCGGTGGATCGTTCTGATCGATCTTTCCTGCAAGGGCTTCTTTCACGACCTTCCGTATCTCGGACTGGATGATTTCGGGGCTCTTTTCGGCTTTTATCACATGCCATCGTTCGTCGTTTTCCGCCATCTGGAGGTACCCGTTCCTCACCCTTTCGTGGAATTCTTTTGCCGCCATGTCGAGCCGGTTGAGTTTCTCCCCGCCGGATTCGCTTTCTCTGTGCTTGCGCTTCAGTCCTTCCTCTATCGGGATGTCGAGGTAGAAGGTCAGATGCGGCGTCAGGCCGCCGGTGGCGAATTTCGTGATTTCTTTCAGCGTGTCGATATCGAGCCCGTGTCCGTACCCCTGGTAGGCCATGGTGGAATCGGCGTATCTGTCGGATATCACGATTTTCCCTTCTTTCAAGGCGGGTTCGATGACCTGGAACACGAGCTGCGCTCTGGCGGCGGAGAAGAGCAGCGCTTCTGCCCTCGGGTTCATCTCCGAATGTTCGACGGAAAGGATCACGTCCCGGACGGCTTCCCCTATGCGCGTTCCGCCGGGTTCCCTGGTGGAAACCACGGTGTATCCGAGTCCTTCGAGCCATTCCGCCAGCATGCCGGCCTGCGTGCTCTTGCCGCTGCCCTCCGGGCCTTCGAAAGTGATGAACAGCGACGTTCTCTTCCTTTTCATTCCTTGAAGATCCTCACCCGTCTGTGCGGTTCTTTGCCGTAGCTGTGGGAGATCAGGTTGGCCGCTCTTGCAAGTTCGTGTTGCCTGCGGCGGATGTATGCGTCCTGCGGGCTCAGATCCACCGACGGCTCCCCGGCGAGCACCCTCCGGATGGCTTCCTGCGCCTCGTTCATTGCTTTTGCCAGCTTCGTTTCGGGAGTTTCCGGCACTATGCCGAATATGTCCGCGAGGCATTGTTCCATCTGTGTGACGGTGTTGGAGCGCAGGACGTAGACCGGGATGTTCCTCTCTTCCGCTTCCACGATGGGGCGGGTCTGTTTGCGGTAGTAGTTCTTCAGCGTGATGACCACGTCGGCAGCCCCGAGGTCGTTGACTATGGTGATGGGAAGCTGCATGTTCTGGGCAGCCTTTCTGAGTCTGTTCTGGCCGATGCCGTATGGATATACCCTCACCGGCTTGATCCGGGCGTACGATTCTCCCCGGGAGGGGGCGCTTTGTCCGGAGCTCTTCGGTTCCCTTTCGGCTACGTCGAACCCCGCGTATGCGTCCTTTCTGTAGGCTCTCCTTTCCGGCAGTTTCTCTTTTTCGATGTGGATGTTGTCTTCCTCGTCCCGGTACCGTATCTCGGCTGGGATGAGTTGGCCTCTGAGCCTTGCGTCCACGGCCTCCGCCACGTTGTGGTGTACCCGCATGTGCTGCCTGTCCATTATCTCGATGAGGACGTCGAAGGTAGGGGGCGCTTTCCGTTCAAGGACGGTTTTCTGCGTTCCCCTCCTGCGGGCTTCCTCGTCGCTGAGAGTGACGGTCTGGATGCCGCCCACCAGGTCGGAAAGGGTTGGGTTGAGCAGCAGGTTGTCGAGGGTGTTGCCGTGGGCTGTGCCTATCAACTGGACGCCCCGTTCTGCGATGGTTCTGGCGGCTTCGGCTTCCAGTTCCCTCCCGATTTCGTCGATGATGATGACCTCCGGCATGTGGTTTTCCACTGCCTCGATCATCACTTCGTGCTGGAGTTCAGGGCTGGGAACCTGCATTCGCCTTGCTTTCCCGATGGCCGGATGAGGGATGTCGCCATCGCCGCCGATTTCGTTGGAGGTATCGACGATCATCACCCGTTTCTTTTCCGCCAGCACCCGGGCGGATTCCCTCAGCAACGTCGTCTTCCCGACGCCGGGCCTGCCGAGGAGCAGGATGTTCTTCCCGGATTCGATGATGTCCTGGATTATATCGATCGTGCCGTACACGGCGCGCCCCACCCTGCACGTGAGCCCGACGATCTTGCCCTGTCGGTTCCTGATGGCGGAGATGCGGTGCAGGGTTCTCTCTATGCCGGCCCGGTTGTCTCCGGTGAATTCGCCAATCCTGGATACCACGTATTCGATGTCCTCTTCGGTGATTTCCCTTTCTTTGAGGATCACGTCTTCGTCCACGAACCTTGCTTCGGGTCTGCGTCCCAGGTCCAGCACGATCTCGAGCAGGTCGTTGCTCCGATCTCTGTTCTTCAGCTCTTCCGCTACGTCTTGCGGGAGAACTGCGAAGAGCGCTTCGAGGTCGTCTGTTATCTGTTTCTTTACCATTTTATACCATCTTACCTCTCGTCGTGTAGAGTCGCTTTCATTCTCGTCGGCGTCAGACCGGCCACCACTCCGTTGCCTGCTTCGGCTCTTTTTTCGACCGGAGATTTCACCATTTCCGGGATCGCTATGTTCCTCACCGCCGCCGTGAAGCGGGATATCTCTTCGAAGCCGATTTCGAGCAGCAGCGATTTCAGCCCCGGCTGGTAGCTTCTGACGATGGCGAAGCACGGGGTTATTCTGTTCCACAGGAGCGAGATACCTTTCAGCAGGAAGTCTTTGCTCCCTTCCGGAGGCGGTTCGAGCAAAAGGGCCTGCAGCAGCGAGCCCCTTGCCCCTTGTTCCACGTAGATTGCTCCCAGAAGGGTTTTGTCCTCTCCGAACCACATGACCACATGGCCGCGGAAGCAATCCCATCCAGGAGGCCCGTATTGCTCCAGCGCCGATTCCCACCGCTGTACCATCTGGGGGGTGACCCGGGTGTAAAGCTGGTGGAGGTGGGAACGGGAACACCCCAGGTAGACCCTTTCCGGTTCCCGGGAAGGGTAGGGCAGGTCGAATCTGGGCGGTAGCTCGAGCAGGGTTTCCTCGGTGTACATCTGGAACCCGGCGTCCAGGAAAGCTTGCTTCTCCGGACCTTCGGAAGGCACCCTGGCGTAGAGCTTGATCGTTCCCCGTTCCTTCAGCTCCCGGGCGGCTCCGTTCAGGAGGGTCTTCCACATCCCGCCGTCGCTTTTCCTTTCGAGACCGGGCGATAGGAACATGAGGTCTGCGTTGTAGCCGTCCCATCTCTTCCTGACCTGCACGAGCCCGGAGCTGGCATCGTCCTCCCGGGAGACGAAAGTATACGCCCCTATCCCTGCTCCTGGAAGCAAGGAGAACATAGCCATACCCATCGGGGAGAGTCTGTGGATCCTTGCGAACACCGGATCCGTCAGCCCACCGCGCTTCGTCAATCTGTAAGCTGTCCCAAGGTCTTTCAGTTTCAGCGGTCTGAATTCTGCCATACTTTTCACCACTTCCAATTTTATCACGTGTGGGTGGGGCGGAGCAACCTGAAGATAGAAGGAAAGGGATCGTTTCCGTGTTTTGGGACTCGTGCATTTGACTGCTTGGCCTGGATGTGTATACTGTTGGAGCAAAGTCGCCGCATGACACCTAGACGATTTGCAGCAACGTGCGATGGTGGATTCCAATACAGCGCTTTTGAGGTAGCCGTTGTTCCGCAACGGAACTGCGGAGCATGCTCTAAAACGGTCGCACTACTTCGTTGAACCCCAGTAAACCAGGAACGCAGATTACGCA
>CAZEXY010000100.1:0-6645 GCA_964516345.1 uncultured Anaerolineae bacterium | reverse complement strand
TATCAGCGTTTTCTGCGTCATCGGCGTTCTACTTAGAAGCGGTCACCATGAGCGATTGCACGTCCATAAGGATGAAAATGGGACGCTGATGAACGCAGATGATCAAGTCAACGCGAAGACGCAGCGAAGCAAAGACGCAAAGGATTTTTTCAATTCTTCGCGCCTTACGTACCTTTGTGCCTCTGCGTTGAGATCTCAGGGCGAGCCGACAGCTCGCTCCACAGTGCAGGTGTTTCTCTAACGCAAAGTCGCAAAGAAGCAATGGTGCAAAGTTTTTGAAATTCTTTGCGTCTCTGCGTTGAACCCGGTGGGCAGCGTCACGGCGTCATCAGTGTTCTGTTTAAGAGCGATTCGTAGATATCTCTGATGGGATTTCAGAGGTTTCTCTGTTTTTCGGCCGCGAAATCCGCGTATAATGGTGGGGAGAGGAGGTGATGGGAGATATGTTGAACTATACAGGCCACCCCTTCGTGGATGTTGGGGTGGCGACGATAACGGCCTTTGCCGGGAAGCGCCGCCCGGAGGATCTGACCGAAGCCGATCTGGACAGCATCGCCGAGTACATGCGCAGGAATTACGTCGTCGATCCGCTGAAGTCCTTCCTCACAGTGGCGTTTCCGAACTCAGGCTTCACACAACCGGCTTACAACAAGACGCCCGAGAAAAGGCTGATCTATGCGGATCGGGTGCTGGGGGCTTACAAATCCGATGCCCCACGCCTGGACATCCCTGGGGTATTCACCGGCAGGCCGGCGAGTGCGCTTCCCCTCGACGTCAAGGGAAAGCTTGCCCCCGGACGCACCTATCGCCAGCACATCCCTCTGTTGACCGGCGAGGGCGTCATAAACTTCTTTCCCTATGGCGACGCCGGCCTGCCGGTTTCCGGGGAGGCGCTGTTGGCCCTCCAGGCGATGCCTCTTGGGTGCGCCAAGACCCAGGGCAGACTCCTGGCCGTCCACTCCGATGACCCGAACATCACGTTTCGGTTCGCCCGAGAGTTCCTGCGGCGCAACCGAGAGGCGATACAGATGGTCCAGGCTGCCGGAGGTAAAAAGCTGCCGGAGCCAAAACGGAGAACCGCCACTTTTTTCGTGGAAACTTTGATCCGGCTCGAGGAAGAGCGGCAAAAGACGGAGCGCAGAGGGAATCCGGCATCCGTGACCGCCTATCACTTCACCAACAGCGGCCAGGGCGTCGATCTGGATATCTACCGCTTGCCGATGGAGGTGCTGGACTTCATCCGGACCGCCGTATCCGGAAGCTACAGACCGATCTGGGATCTCCTGGTGAGCAGGGGCTGGGAGATCACGAAGCCGAAGAAGCGTTCGAGGACAGGAGAGGCTCCGACAGCTCCGGAGCCTCGGTACAACGTCTTCTACGAAGATTTGCTCCGTCTCCCGGATGGATATCCCGGCTTCGTCAGAACCTACTTCCTCCGTATCCCATGGAGGGGAGGGCGCAAGGAGGATCCAAGGAGAACCTACTCGCTCCGAGATGACGTGAATCTCATCTCGTGGAAGATGGTGGACCTATTCTTGAGAAAGGTGGTGCGTATGGAAAAGGAAAGGATCGAGCAAATCAGGAAACTCGGCGATACGCTGGCCGAGTACGTCGCTGGCGAAAACGACAGGCATTTCTTCCGAACGTTCATGACCGCCAGCAGGTACGAGTACATTCGGATAGCTCTCATCAAAGCCAGCAATGCTTTGGTGAAAAGGGGTAAGCCTCCCCTGGTAACCTTCGATCAGTTCGTGACGATCTTCGAGGAGGGGGAGGATCTGCCGTACAACGATTGGCGGCTGGCCCGGGATCTCGTCTTGATCCGGATGATCGAGCAGCTTTACAACCGGGGATGGCTGAAACAGCACGCCGACGAACTGGAAACCACAATGGAAGAGGAAACTTGAAACATGTTTTCGGAAAGTCTGTTGCAGGTTAAGCAACATCTGGTGCTACTGGGTTACACTATCGTCGCTTCGGAAGGAAATTCTTTTGTAGCACAGCACCCACAACACAAAGTGTTCGTGATGGAGGACGTGGATTTCGTTTATCTGGCGAGCACGTACATGCCCAGGGATTATTCCAGCGATACAGCTTCGCACTTGATGGCTTTGGCCAACTACGGGAACCAGAAAAGCACGGTGACGAGATTTTTCGTAGGTGAGGATGGAAATTTCGTGGCGTGGGTTCTTTACGCCAAGCCTTACGATACATCGCGGTTCGGGCGTGTACTCGACCACATGAAACACGATATCTTGAAACTTGCGACCAGCCAGCTTATCAGCTACCTGGTATGAGCGTACATCGAGATTCAGGAGGTGAAAAATGGCTTTTTTGACCGGAATGTTCTTGATCGATGCGCCGGCTTCGGCGCTGAACAACCTGGGCCAGATACCCGGTGCCAGAACCGACAACACGGTCGGCGTCAAAATGATCCGCACCCGTGAAGGAGCATATCCTTATGTCTCCGCCCAGGCTTTCCGCTACTGGCTGAGGCAGACGCTGGAGAAAGGCCCGTGGGGATGGCAGGCCGCTCCGATCTTCCGGGAGCAGAAAGTGGCTTACACCGACGCCAACCCGATCCTGTACTGGGACGACGACCTGTTTGGATACATGCGTGCGCCGTCCAAGAAAGCTTCCGCCGTCGAGGCAAGGGAAGCTGACGAGACCCGTGAGGTCGAGACCCCTACCGCCGAGACCGTCACCCGTGTATCGCCTTTCCGCGTGAGCACGCTGGTCTCCATTGCCCCCGTGACCATCGTGGACGATTTCGGCACCATGTCCAGGCACGAAGGTGACCCTGTGCCCCACGAGCATCAGTTCTACCGGGCCACGCTGAAGGGGCTATTCTCCCTGGACCTCCACGCCGCCGGGACCTTCACCTATCGAAACAAAACCGGTTTCCTGAACCTGGACGATGTCAGGAGGAAAATGGCGGAGGAAAAAGGGCTGGAGCACGTAGAGAATGAAAAAGCCTACCGGTTGCCGAAAGAGGATCGGATGAAGCGGATAGTCGCCCTGCTGGAGGGAATGGCCCATCTGGAGGGCGGAGCCAAGCAGACGCTCCACTACACCGACGTGAGCCCTGTGCTCGTGTTCGTGGCGGTCACCAGGGGAGGAAATCACATCTTCGGGCACGTGGTGGGCGCCGACGGCAAAGGCAATCCCGTCGTGAAGATCGACGCTCTGAAGCAGGCCCTGGCGGTGTTCGAGGACGATCTCCTTTCCGATGTCTACGTCGGGTGGACCCGGGGATACCTGGACGGGCAGAGGGAGGCATTCGAATCGGCTCTGGCCGACGGCGGGGAACTGTCGAAATGGGCTGGCCGTTTCCACATCATGCACCCTCGGGAAGCTTTCCTGGCGCTGGCGAGGGAAATCGGCAAAGGACATGACGATTGGCTGGCTTGATGGGGGAATCCTCGCTTTAGGAGGCCTGCGATGCGAGTTCTGAAAATTACGGCGAAAGGGATTACGACCTCTTTCCGCTATCCGTTCTTCATGCAGGGGGTGCAACCGACCTTCGAGATGCCGCCTCCGGCCACCATCTACGGCCATATCGCCAGTGCCCTGGGGGAGTGGTTCGAGCCCGATGGCGTCCGGTTCGGCGTCATCTTCGAGTATCGGAGGAAAATGGAGGAGATGGAGCACACCCACATCCTCTCTCCATCCAGCGGGAAGATTCCGGGAACCGGGGTGCCGAAAGTCCTGGAGGGAAAAGTGAATCCATTCAGGAGAGAGCTCCTCTTCATGCCGGAGATGACTCTCTACCTCGACAAACCGGAGTGGGCGGAGGCGTTCCGACATCCCAGATACGCCGTTGCGCTCGGTCGATCCCAGGATCTGTTCACTTACACCGACGTGCGGGTGGTGGATCTTCTGAGATCGGATCATGCCTATTTCGAGCACACCCTGGCCCCGTACTCCTTCGCCCGTAAGACGGCGATGGGGGTGGTGGTGCTGATGCCCAGGTTCCTCGACTACGGGCGGGAACGTTTTCCGAGCTTCGATCGTTACGTGGTGTTGCACAGGCGTGTTCACACCCGGGATTTCCTCCGATTCGAGGGAGAAGGGCGGGAGCTTTTCTGGGTGGATCCGGAGTCCGAGGAGGTTGAAGGGGACTTGCGGGGAGTGCTTTTCCACACATGGACGGGGAACGATGGCGGAACCCTCTCTTTGGCCTGAGTGGCTCGACAACCTTTGGGCCAAGAGCCCTGAGGAGCGGGAGCGATCCGGGGAGACTCTGGCGCGCCACACCTGGAACGTGCTGGAGCGGGTGGCCGAGCTTGCCGGGCTGCGTCCGACCCTCCCGGAGGAAGTCGGACGGTCGAACCTCTGGAACCTGCTTTTCTGGGCAGCTTTCCTGCACGACTGGGGAAAAGCAGCCCATGGGTTCCAGAAGATGCTCCGGGGCGAATCGAAGAGGTGGGGGCACCGCCACGAAGTGCTTTCCGCCGTCTTTGTGGATTGGGTGACCGGCGGATGGTCCGACGATGATGCGGATTTCCTATCGGCGGCGATCCTCTCCCACCACAAGGATGCTGCCGACATCGGGCTTTCCTACCCTCTGGATACCGGCGAGGACAGCGCTGTGGTGGAGCTGGTGGGCGAACTGGACGAAAGTACCGTCGAGGGATTGTGGGAGTGGCTGGCCGAGGTGGCTCCGGTTTGGATCGCCGACATCGGGGTGCAGGGGATCGGTGTGACGATGCCGAACTTGCCCCAGCGTCGAGACGCGATCGAACGTGTTCTGCACCGCGGAAGCGACATCCTCGTCGAGAGGCTCTCCCGCTACTTCGACCTCGTGGATGATCTGAAGTGGGACGCCGGAATCCCCCGCAGGCTGATGGGCGTGCTGCTTCGGGGATATCTGGTTCAGGTCGATCACACTGCCTCGGCTCATGCCGGAAGGTTCACCCCGGCTCCCGTGCGGAGGGAAGTAGTGATAGCGGGGGCGGGGTTGTCAGGCGTTGATCTGTACGACCATCAGCGGAAAGCGGCGGAGTTAGAAGGGTCGGCCATGCTGGTCGCACCGACCGGCAGCGGAAAGACGGAGGCGGCGCTCCTCTGGGCAGCCCACCGTTCGGAGACGGGAGGAAAGGTTCCTCGGCTGTTCTACACCCTCCCGTACCAGGCGAGCATGAACGCCATGTACGATCGGCTGCGCTCTGTGTTCGATGGGAAGGTCGGCCTGCTCCACGGCAGGAGTGCTTTGGCGTTGTACCGCAAGCTGATGGAAGAGGGAAGCTACGATCCCGCCGGAGCCGCCCAGAAAGCGAAATGGCTGCGGAATCTCGCCCGGCTTCACCTGACGCCGGTGCAGGTCTTCAGCCCTTATCAGATGCTAAAAGCCACCTACCAGCTCAAGGGGTACGAGGCGATGCTGGCCGATTATGCCGACTCCTCTTTCATCTTCGACGAGATCCATGCGTACGAGCCGAAGCGCCTCGCCATGATCCTGGAGATGATTCGCTACCTTCGGGAGCACCTGAACGCCGAATTCTTCGTCATGTCCGCCACTCTGCCGGGCGTCGTCAGACGGAGGCTGGAGGACGCGTTGGGGGATGTCGCTTTCGTCCAGGCGGATGAGGAGCTGTTCCGGCGTTACACCCGGCATGTGGTGCGCGTCGTCCCCGGCGATCTGCTGAGCGATAAAGGCGTTGGACGTGTGGTGGAAGCCTTTGCCGGAGGGCGCTCCGCCCTCGTTACCCTGAACACCGTCGCCCGTGCCCAGGAAATGTACCGCAGGTTGTCGGAGTTCGTGGAGGATTCCGGGCGTGTGATCCTCGTCCACGGAAGGTTCAACGGCAGGGACAGGTTGCGCAAGGAGCGCATGATACTCGAGGCGGCGGGACTGGGAAGGAAATCCGGCGATCCGGTGATCGTCGTCTCCACGCAGGTGGTGGAGGTGAGCCTGAACATAGACCTGGACACCCTTTTCTCCGATCCGGCTCCCCTGGACGCTCTGGTTCAGAGGTTCGGGCGGGTGAATCGCAAGGGAAGGCTTGGGCTTGCTCCGGTGCACGTCTTCACGGAGCCGGACGACGGGCAGGGGATCTACGACGAGCGGATGGTCAAGGGAGCGTTGAAGGTGCTGATCGAGCACGCGCACGGTCGTCCGATCCACGAGGGGCAGGTTGGGTCCTGGCTCGATGAGGTGTTCGAGGACGCTGGTCTTCTGGCCGATTGGAACGGAAGTTTCGACGGCGCAGCCACGGATTTTCGCGAGATATGCGACGATCTGGCGCCCTTCGAAAGCGATTCGAGCCTGGAGGAGGCGTTCGACAGGCTTTTCGACAGCGTGGAGGTGCTTCCCAAATCTCTGGAGGATGAGTTCGAGGCCGTGCGCAAGGCCCGACCGTTGGAGGCGTCGGAGCTTCTGGTGCCGATCTCGTGGGGAAGATGGCACCAGTTGCAGCAGGCGAGGCTGCTGTGGACGGAGAAAGGGGCGTGGCCTCAGGTGGTCGATGTGCCTTACAGCGGGGAGCTGGGGCTGGATTTCAGCGGGGTATGAGTGACTAAACATCGGCAGTAGGAAGTGTTCGGGTTGATAGGTGGCAAGATCAAGATGTAGGGGCGCAGCATGCTGCGCCCCTACCACGCAATGCGGCGGCATGGCTGCACTCCTGCCAACGCAATACGGGG
>CAZEXY010000099.1:0-6694 GCA_964516345.1 uncultured Anaerolineae bacterium | reverse complement strand
CCCCATCCGCATCATCCCAAACCATATCTCCAATGCTCGCAAGCCGGATAACTCCTGTCTTTTCCGAGTCACTGTTATTAGCGGTAGTGGAATCATGCGTATCGGATTTCACAGAAGCTACGTTGGTAATGGTATCAGTTGCAGTAGCAGGATCCACGGTACCGCGAATCAATATCTGTTTAGTCTCACCGGAGTTCATACTCCCAAGGGACACCGAGCCATTCCATGGGCTCCATGGGCCGGCTTCGTCCTTAGCATATTCCGGATTCAGAAGTTCACTCGGAACGGTGTCCGTCACCACCACGTTCTGAGCTGTAGCCGGACCGTTATTAGTTATAATCAACGTGTAAGTCAGTGTATTCCCCGCCATCACCGGATCGGGATTATCGCTCTTGCTCAAGCTCAGATCCGCACAAGTATTAACCTCCACCAACAAACGGGGGTTCCTGTGATCGTCATGCTCCTTAGAAGAAGGTTTCTCGTTGGCAAACTTCAGCACAAAGGTAGCAGTGTACGGACGACTGACAATCGCCGAAGTGGCGTCGAAGAACTGTGTATCGCTCTCTCCATCGTAATATTCCGAATCCACCATATCCCCTACCGGGGGCGCGGTGCTCCAGCTTATAGCGTTACCATCCCAATCGGTAGAATGAAGCCTCATAGTCCCAGCATTTCCGCCATCCGGATCGACGGCAAACATGGCGTTCACAACAGAACCGGACGGCAGCGAGGAGAGATCGAAGTAGTAATATGTACGTCTTACGCGCTGTCCATTGCGCGTAGCCTGCACATGAAGGTCCTCCCTGTCATAATGCGTCTGATCTGGTTCTGTGTTGTCCACCCAGCTGGTATGCTTGGCTTTTACTTCGATCAACTGCTCACAATCCGAATGTATCCCTGCGTCCCAGGAAACATCCACTTTGGCCCTCATGACGACATGACTGACACATCCTGTAAGCGGGTCCACATCACTGTCCTTATCATCATCGTTCCCCTGATTAGCAGGACTGAATTCATATCCTGAAGGAAGATCGAACCTCAATGAATAGGTTCCCGGAGCAATGTCGTTGAAGATATAATTACCATGAACATCGGTCGTTGTGGTAAGCACAGGAGATCCGGAACAAGAATCTCCCTCATAGAGTTCTACCTCAACGCCGGGCACTCCACCTTCGCCGCTATCCTGAATGCCGTTTTCATTCACATCATCCCAAACTCTATCCCCCAAAAGCCCGGAATTGAGGGCACAAAGGAGAGCCCCGCCATCATGGACCTGCGCCGGCGTTTGGTGCAGCTTAGTCCAGGAATCCCCATTCGTATCGTACACCAAGAAATACTCAGTATCTGAGCCCGGGAAGCTAAAAATACCACTAACTCCATCCGAACAAAGATCACTTCCGTTCTCCACTTTTACCGGAGAATCCTCTGGAGGGTCTTGTATCCATTTGTTCGTCGCCACGTCATAGCGGTAGAAAAGCTTTTTGTCGCCACCTACCCATGCATACACGGATCCTTTAGGTGGTGTACTGCCGTCCACTTCCCCACTGTGGAAAACAATAGCGGCACCTTCTTTTTCTGGTTCCACATGAGGTATATCGGCGAGACGTGTCCACGTGTTAGTCTTCACATCATAACGGTAAAATCTATATGGTTCGTTGTTCCCTGCAAGTTCATACACATACCCATCGCCATAGGTAAGATCGGATCCTCCGGAAGTAGGAACCGGTACGTCTGCCAGTCTGCTCCAGGTGTTGGTATCCGGATCGTACCTCCAGAAATGGCGGGCGGTATCCTCACTGCCACTACCATCACCTACAATGGCATAAACGTAATGATCGTCATTGGTAAGCGCACCTCCAGTACCAACCTGGTCCGGGATATTGGGCACAGCACTCGGGTCATCCCAGCTCTCGGTAGCGAGGTCGTAACGCCAGAATCCTTTCTTATCCCCCCCACGCAGGGCATAAATATATCTCCCTATTCTAGCCAAATCCCCGCCAGCATCCACTTTTCTAGGAGTATCATCAAGTTCCTCCCAAGAATCTGTGGTGACATTGTAACGCCAGAAGTTTCGGGTGTTCTTACCCCCCAGGGCATAAATAAACCCCTCATCATGAGGACGTTTATTGTCCCTTTCTCGTTGAAAACGAGCTCCAAGAGCAGGACTTGCATCGATGGCATCATAATCAGAAGCAGCACGAACACGTCCAGAGATGACGAAAGTCGCCACGATAAGCAAAGCAATCGTAGCAACAAAGAGCCGCTTTCCGGCACCACGCACAGTAAATTTACCCTTCATCACACCCTCCACAACAACCTTCGATCATTTCTGTCAACGCAAGCCATTGACATATGGGCAGGCTGTAATTGGGGCAAAGTGCGAAAATGAAGGATTAGAGGAAGGCAAAAACTTCCAGAAAGGACGAGCAACTACGAAGTATAGAAGCACTACACGGACAGTGCTCCTCTCATGAAACACCTTCCAATTCACACTCACAGCACCTACCCCAACGGCAGGAAAGTACAGCTCCACGATACAGCCTCACTTAACAATAGAATGTTCACATAACTTCGTCCATTTGTCAAAAAGTTCGACGCCGAATCAACACCAAAACCATATCATTAACCTCAAAAGGAAACCAAAGACCGAAAAAAGGAGAGACCGTGGCGCGCCAAAAGGCGAGGGGAAAGAGAATTTGCGTTCGCTACGGAACGCAGGAGAAAACTTCCACTGCAACAGTGCAATTGCAAAAGAACACACATGATCGACACTCTCCCTTTCACTCTCACAGCACCACGCCCTGCCTTTTCTCAGGGCCACTGAACACTTCACACACTCTCAGCAGCGTTCTCTTCGCTGTCTTTTCGTAAAACATTATATCACACCGTTTTACAGATTGCAAATTTCAATAGTACATTTCAACCCAGGGCAATGACGAACGAGGGAGAACGAACTGTTGGCGCATTTGCTGCTTCCCCTTGCAGTCGCCACTGCATGATGGTACACTATTTTCGCTTTTCCCGGTCAGACGGCATTCTTGAAGCACAAAGGAGCAGGAAAATGGGAGTCTACGCAGAAAAATACCTTCGTATCGACCTGTCGAGTTGCACACATCAGGTGGTTCCCATCAGCGAAGAAGAAGTCCGCAACTACCTCCTGGGCGATGGTTTCGCCGCATGGCTGTATTACCAGGAAATGGATCCGGCCGTAGAACCATTCGACCCAAGGAGCCCCCTTTACATCTTCAACGGCGTCCTCACGGGCACGTTCGCCACGACTGCAAGCCGGACGTCCTTTGCGGCCCGCAGCCCCCTGACGGGGATATGGGGAGAGTCGAACATAGGCGGAGACTGGGGAGCCATGCTTCGCGCATCCGGTTTCAGCGGCATGGTGATCACCGGCAGGGCCAGGAAACCGGTCTACCTCTGGATAGACGGCACCACCGGAACGGTGGAATGCCGGCCTGCGGAGCACCTGTGGGGCAAAGGGACTTTCGAAACTTTCGATGCCGTTCGTCGCGAGACCAACCCTAAGGCGGAAGTGGCTTCCATCGGCCCTGCGGGCGAGAGGCTCGTGAAATTCGCCGCCGTGGCGCAGGGAGGGCAGTTCCATTCCAGAGCAGCAGGCCGCACCGGCATGGGGGCGGTCATGGGATCCAAGAACCTCAAGGCCATCGCCGTGTACGGCAAGGAGCGTCCTTCCTACGCCGACGCCAAAGGGCTGAGGGACTGGGTGAAGCAGACGAACGAGCTCATGCACACGGCTCCTTCGACCGTAGGCCTCTCCAAACTCGGCACCATCGGTGGTCTCGCGGCGGCGGAAGCCCACGGCGACCTTCCCGTCAAGAATTGGCTCGGTGGACGTTGGGAGGAAGGAGCGATAAGGACCACCGGAACGGCGTACGAAAAGTACCTGGTGAAGCATACTTTCTGCCACGCCTGCCCGATCGGCTGTGGAAAGGTGATGAAAGTGGAAAGCGGAAAATATCCCCTCCATACCCACTGGCCTGAGTACGAAACGGGGGCAGGTTTCGGCGGGATGATCCTGAACGATGACGCCGAGGCGCTTGCCGAAATGAACCGAAGGACCAACGATTACGGCATGGATACCATCTCCCTTTCCTCGGTGGTAGCGTTTGCGATAGAGGCTTACGAGAACGGTTTGATCACGAAAGAGGATACCGGCGGGATCGAGTTGAAATGGGGAGATGCGGATGCCGCCCTCTCCTTGATCGACATGATAGCCAATCGCGAGGGGATCGGAGATCTGCTTGCGGAAGGTACGAAAGCGGCGGCGGAGAGACTCGGCAAAGCCGCCGAGCCGATGGCGGTCCACGTGAAGGGGCTGGAGGTGCCCTATCACGACCCGCGCACGTTCACCGACATGGCCGCCCACTACGCCACGAACCCTCGCGGCGCAAGCCACATGGAGGCCGCTTCCTACTGGTACGGCTACGGGCTCCGCATTCCCGGCTGGAGGGAGGAGGATCGGGACCGGTTCTCCAGCGATGGCGCTGCTCAGTTGGCGATCGATTTCCAGAATTACATGCAGGTCTACAATCCACTGGGGTTGTGCAAATTCATCGTAAAGGCCCAGTATTCCCCGGCCCAGGTGGCTCAGCTCGTGAATTTCGCAACCGGATGGGACTGGACGGCAGACGATCTGCTCAGGAAAGGGGCGGAGCTTTTCAACCTCAAGAGGTTGATCGACATAAGGCTCGGTGTGACTCCGGAGGACGACAATCTGCCGGTCAGGTTGCGCACCACTCCGAGGCCCGATGGCTCCGGTGCGGGGAACCTGCCGGATATGGAGAAGATCCTCAAGGAGTACTACGAGATAAGGAAGTGGGATCCGAAGACCGGCGCCCCATTGCCGGAAGCTCCCCTTCCTCCGGCGATAAGCTGATCCCGCCTTGGAGAGGCGAACACGGGCGGCCGCATCATCAGGCCGCCCGTGCGCTTTTGCTGCTATCCGCTTCGATCCCCCGTGCCGGGGAGAATCCTCGTCATGGCGATTCCCTCCACCATCGCCTCGATTTTTGGATCACGCCATTTGACCTGGCGCCCGTATAGCGGGTGAGGTTTGAACGGCCTGTACGCTTCCTCCGGCGACAGGTCTCCCACGATTTCCATCTTCGAGATGTCTGCTTCCCCCAAGCCTGCAACGGCGCAGTAGTGCAGATATCCAACGTTCTCCGAAGGGAACCCCATCATCCAGGATGTCAGTGAATCGGCTGCGAGGAAGTCCGTGCTGACAACGGCGATACGCCAGGGAACCGGGTCGCCTTCCGTGGGGCCCGGGCCTTCCATGGCGTCCCATCCGTCTATAACGCTTATGTGGGGATGCAACCCCTGAAAGGCCATGACGAACAGGTTCAGGTTGATGGCGGGATACCCCTGGTGCATCAGAACCTTGTGGCTGTGGGTGAAATGTCTCGAAAGTCCCTGGTTCAGCGCCCTGTCCCTCAGGTCGTCCAGGAACCTGATCTTTTTCAGCCGTTTCTTCACGGGAGCCAGGAGTCGCTTCTTCCGGCTGTTCAGGGGCATCCTCACGGTATCCCTGTTGACGATGGAGCCCATGACGACGTTCTTCAGGGATCCGGTGAATATGACGGTGTCGTGAACTTTCGGCGGCCCGACGCTTATGACGCAGTTGCTTTCCATCGGTGTCAGGGCGACGTGAAGCTGCTGTGGTTTCAGGCTTCTGGTGTATGCCGTAAGTTCCGTTATTTCGTCGTCGTTGAGATCGAGGAACGTTACGTTGGTGAATTCCTCCCTCAATTTCATGTATCCGAAATTCAGGAACCCTTCCCACGTGTTGGAGTTGGCAGTTCCTTCGCCGATCACCACCAGGGCTCCGGTATGTTCTCGGACGAAACGTATGACGGCCCGCACGGCATCGACGTGGGTGGCGGCGAGCTGGTTCGTGGTGGATACGAAGTTCGGTTTGATCAGAATGAAATTGCACGAGGACCAATCGTAATCGGCCAGTGCAAGGTTCAGCGCCTTCGAGATGCTTTCAAATCTGCTGTTTCCTCTCGTCAAAGCTACTTTGGACATCTTTTCGATACTCCCCGGGTTGTGCAGGTTCAGAGTGTATCATATCAGGGCGGAGGTGAGGAAATGTTGCATGCTGCCTGTTCGATTGCATGTCGGGATTTGCCATCCCTCCGGAGGTGTGTTATAGTTCAACCGTAATACCGGAATGTTCCTGTGATGCAGTTGAAAAGCGCTGTCGGGAAGTTCACCGGCGGCGCTTTTTTCATAGGCGTCACTATCACCGGGTTACACACTTCCAGTTGCGGGAGTGAAAGATTTTTTGTAAAAGTTTAGGGGGTAAGTTTAAATGTCAGAGGAAATTACAGGTACGGTCAAGTGGTTCAGCCAGACCAAAGGTTACGGGTTCATCACACCTGATGGTGAGTCCCAGCGTGACGTTTTCGTCCATTACACGGCCATCGAGGGGACTGGCTTCCGCAACCTGGAAGAAGGGAGCAGGGTTCGCTTCTTTGTGGAAGAGGGCGCCAAGGGTCCTCAAGCGACTCACGTCGTCAAGCTGTAACTCGCTTAAGACATGAAACGGAAAGAGCCCCCGTAAAGGGGGCTTTTTTCATTGAGTGGTTGCTTGATGCCACTCGTTTTTTCCTGTTTTGAGGGATGTCCCGTATCGGCTTCATTCGTAATGGGGTATCGG
>CAZEXY010000098.1:1552-6730 GCA_964516345.1 uncultured Anaerolineae bacterium | reverse complement strand
CTAACAATTTGTAGGTCGGACTGACAGTCCGACGGGACGGGCTGTCAGCCCGTCCCACAAGTTACGCTGCGCAAAGAGTAATTTCAAAAAAACCGGATTCTGGGTGCGGAATGCGAGCTAAAACTAAAGCGTCAAAGAAACTACTCAATAGCCTTCGGATCGAGAGAACAGCAATTCTGCCGGCGTGCCCAAAGTCAGGATGGAGTCCGTGACTACTGGCTGGCAAGCCCTCCGGCAATCTCCCCACCGTCGATTACGAAACACTGGCCGGTAATGAAGCTCGCGTCGTCAGAAGCGAGAAAAGCAAACAGTGCTGCCACATCCTCCGGGCGGCCAAGACGTTTCAAAGGGATTTTCTCTGCAAATGCTCGCCTCATTTCCGGGGTATATTCCGCTTCCTGCATCGGAGTGAGTATCCACCCCGGGCATATAGCATTTACCCTCACCGACGGAGCCAGTTCCAAAGCCATCGAACGCGTGAGCTCGATGACACCGGCTTTGGAGGCGTTGTAATCGGCATAGCGATGGTATCCGACCAACCCGTTGGTAGAACCCATGTTCAAGATCACACCACCTTCTCCGGAAAGCATCCTGCGTGCAGCTTCCTGGGCCACGAAGAACACTCCGTCCAGATTTACGGACATCACCCGCCGCCATTCGTGTGGTGTGATGTCCGTAAAAGCGTGTCTTATGCTGATACCCGCGTTGTTCACGAGCACGTCCAACCTGCCCGCCATCTCGTAAAGTGCGTCGAATGCGCGCCCTACATCCTCTGGGTTGGAAACGTCTGCGGCAATCAAGCCCACGTCCCCGAGGGAATCTCTGGCGTCCGACAACTTCCGCTCTTCCACATCGAGAAGGACGACTCGAGATCCTTCCTCGAGAAATCTCCTGGCCGTCGCCCTTCCGATTCCCCCAGCACCCCCGGTGATCAAAACGACTTTGCCATTCAGCCCGCGCATCTACTCACCTCCTACGGCGGTACTGTTTCGATGCGCCGCTACCACTCTGTTCCTCCCGCCTTCTTTCGCTTCGTAGAGGGCTTCATCGGCCAGCGAGAGGAGCTGGTCGATGTTCCCGGTGTATTCGTTCATTTGAGCCACCCCGATGCTGATGGTGACCTTCACTGCTGCCGACGAGGCTTCGATTGTCGCCCCTGCAACGGCCTGTCGGATTCTTTCGGCCGCGATCACCGCTCCAGGCAAAGGAGTGTCCTTCATCAGGATCACGAACTCCTCGCCCCCGTACCTCCCGATGATATCGCTGCCCCTGGCGTTCCCCTTGCATATTTCGGCCACGGTTCTCAAGACCTCATCGCCGGCAGCGTGTCCGTAAGTGTCGTTGACACGTTTGAAATGATCCACATCCATCATGGCAACGGAAAGCGGAACATCGTTCTCCTTCGCATCCGCGAAGGCCCTCTCAGCAAGCTCCATGAAATACCGGCGGTTGTAGAGACCGGTCAGCCCATCGGTTATCGCCATTTCTCTGAGTCTTTCCGAATAACGATGAACTCGCAGCAACATGCTCACCCGGGCCATCAATTCGATTTTCTCGATAGGAGTCCAGATAATCTCGTCCACCGTCTGCCACAGATACTGGACGAAGATACCTCTTTTTTGACGTGGAGCGACCAGGAGCACGGGTAGAAACAACGGTTGCAATTTCTCCCTCGCCTTCTTGACATCCTCCTGGCACACCTCCAACATCTGGACATCGAGTATCACCAGGTCGAAGAGCTCGAGAGACATGGCCTCGCAAACATCCTCGCCGCTTCCACGCACCTCCACCTCGTGATCCTTGCGCAGCACCTCGGCGAGCACGTTGGCGTTGCCTCTGACCTTCATCAGGAGGAGAATCTTTTCCATGCTATTCTCCCATCATGCCGTCTATGAGGTTCAGGAACTCCTTTACTGCAAGTGGCTTGATAAGCATGCCATCGGCCCCGTGGGTCAGACTCGCCTGCTGTAGCTGTATGCTCTGCCTGGGAGATATCACCAGGAAGGGAATGCCTTTCTCACGCATTCTCTCGCATCTCTCCCATATCCTGCTGTCGAATCCGGCTATGTCTATCACGGAGAGCCCTATCCCTTCGCCGTGCTCCAGCGACGAATCCAGAGATTCGTAGTCATGGGCTTTGATAGTCGAATAGCCCTGCTTCGAAAGAAATTGGCTCAGCAATTCCAGATTCTTACGGTTTCGTCCTATAAGGAGAATCTTCTTCTCGCCCATATCTCCCTCCAACGGGGTGCTTCGTCAGTTCGATGTTCCCGGAAAGTATGCCTTTCAGGTCGATCAATGGTTCTCCAACCTTTATCCCGTACCTGGTGATCTTCAATTCCCTCAAGCTCTTCTCGAAGTCGCTCATCCTCATCTTCAGGACTCCAATGGCTTTGTGAATCTCTCCGCCATACTCCCAATACCGCAAGAAAATTATGTTATCCGCAAGGTAGCTTATACCTTCTTCGCTGATTTTCATGTTCCCGGTTACTTCGTAAACTTCACTGACGAGCAGGAAGGTCACACCGCGACTGCGCAAATATCGTGATATGGCGTGCAGGCTTTCGGCAAGGCTCACGGTGCTATCCCTTATGGACAAGCTCATCCCGGAGGTGCTATCGATCATCACTATCCGGGTATTCTTCTTCTCCACTTCTTCTCTGATCATGTAAGCGAACTCGACCAGCGAATATCTCAACGGCTCGATCGCAGCGATCGAAAGGGTGCCGTTGTCCAGCATGGATCGCACCGGGATGTTTATGGACTTGCTCCTCTCCACGATCGTCTCTGCGTTTTCCTCGAAAGTATACAGAACCGATCTTTCTCCCCTACCGGCCGCTTCCTTCATGTACTGAAGACCCAGGGTCGTCTTTCCAGAACCGCTTGGGCCGGTTATCACCGTCACCGAGCCCCTTTCCAGCCCTCCGTGCAGCAATTCGTCGAGCTCAGGGACTCCAGATGGTATCTTCTCAAGCGAGAATTCCCAATCCGATTCCGAAGGCGGTATCCACGGATAGACGCGCATCCCACCCTTCCCTATCCTGAGGATGTGCCTGCCGGAAACGAAGTCGGTTCCCCGAAACTTGGAAACACTGATTGTTTTTGATTGCTCGCCTTTTTCTATGTTTATCACGCCATCCGCGAGGAACTGCAGGTCGTCGTCCGGGGCTTCCGGACTTCCTTCTGATGTGAAGAGCACGGTTGCCCCTTTTTCGGAGAGGAATCTGAAAAAGGCAAGAGCCTGCTTCCTGTACTGGAATGCATCCGTAGCCAGGTATCGGAACTGGGTCATCGAGTCTATGAATACCCTCCTCGGCTTGTGCTCGTTGACGGAATTGATGATGCTCTCCATTATGGGCTCCCTCTCAACTTCAGCAGGAGAGAAGATATCGTAAGTGCCCTCGCTCGTAAAGAATTCCGATTGAGGGCTAAGGTCCAGGAAGCTGACCCCGTCGAGATTCATTCCGAGGCTCTCGGCATTGGCCTTGATCTGGCTTTCGGTTTCGCCGAGAGTTATGAAGAGCACGCTTTCGCCTCTACTCACTCCTTCCTTGAGGAAATGCAAACCCAGGGTCGTCTTGCCAGCCCCAGGGCCACCTCTAACGAGGTATGCTCGACCTTCTATGAATCCCCCGTAGAGTATTTCATCGAGACCCCGGATACCCGTTGAGAGCCTTTTGCTGCCCATCGAATTCACCTCCTTATCACGGATTATGGAGTTCATCCACCGAATGCCCTGGGGGATGACCGATAAGGTTTATAAGTGCCAGCATTTCACGCAATCCAGGGCAACGCCATCAATCGTGCTCAATGAAGTTTAGCTCCTCTACTCCAAAATGCAAAATTTGGGCAATCGGGGGGCGTTGCATCATCTTCCGGCTTTGACTCCTTGCAATGAGCGTCCAACAATGGCACAATTCGCTGGGGGATCGAATGGGGGAAAATGTGATAGACATAAAATTGGAAGGGGTGGCCCATGGCGGAGAGGCTTTCGGCTGGCACGAGGGAAAGATAACCTTCGTGGCCTATGCTATCCCCGGAGAAAGGGTTAGAGCGGAGGTGGTCCAGGATAAAAAGAACTGGGCCAGGGCCAAACTGCTGGAAATCCTGGAGCCGTCGCCCGACAGAGTCGAGCCAAGATGCGTCCATTTCGGCATTGGGAAATGCGGTGGATGTCACTGGCAACACATTTCGTATCGAAAGCAACTCGAACTGAAAAGGGAGATAGTCTCGGAGCAGCTACGCAGAATCGGGCACATAGAGGATCCGCCTGTCGAGGCAGTGGAACAGGTGGGGCCCCCGTGGAATTACAGAAACAACGCACGGTTTTCCGTTACACGGGACGGAAGCATCGGATTCAGAAAAGGACAGAGCCACGAAGTGGTCCGAATCGACGAATGCCACTTGCTTCACCCCAGGATCAACGAGCTTCTCCGGAGCTTCGAGCTTTCCTGGCCCAATCTGCGCGGCGTCAAGATCAGGCATGGAGTCAACACGAACGAGGATATGGTGGTGATCGAGGCCGACGGGAGGGAACAACCGGAAATATCCGTCGACCTTCCCATTTCCATCGTGTTGCAGGCAGGAAGGGATTTCGTGCCGCTGATAGGGCTCCCGTACATCCACGAAGAGGTGAACGGGATTCGATACCGGATCTCGGCAGGGAGTTTCTTCCAATCCAATACCCCCGGCGCCGAGAGGCTGGTGAAGCTGGTAGAAGAATTCCTCGAGCCGAAACCCGGGCAAACCGTATTGGATGGGTACGCCGGAGTTGGATTGTTCAGCCTCCCCCTGGTGCAATCCTCCGGGCAGGTGATCTCAATCGAAGAAAATCCGTGGGCTACAGAAGACCTGGCCCAAACCGCCGAAGAAATGGGTGTGGACAACCTTTCGCTCTTCGAAGGCCCTGTGGAAGAAGTCGTGAGAGCGATGGACCAGAGGGTCGATGCAGCAGTGGTAGACCCACCACGGAGCGGGATGGGAAGGAACGTCCCCGGAGACCTGGCCCGCCTCGGAGTGCGGAATCTCGTCTACGTATCGTGCGACCCTGCCACCATGGCACGGGACTCCGGCAACCTGCGTTCGGCGGGGTTCGAGCTCGTCAGGGTCCGACCCCTGGATATGTTTCCACAGACTTTCCACATAGAAAGCGTTTCGTTGTGGCAAAGGAGGGGATGA
>CAZEXY010000098.1:0-1452 GCA_964516345.1 uncultured Anaerolineae bacterium | reverse complement strand
CCATCGTGACCGGCGGCACCCGAGGGATCGGGCTTGCGATAGCAAAGGCTTTGGCGTCCGCCGGATCCGACGTGGTGGTGGCAAGCAGAAAGCGGGAAAACGTGGAAAGAGCCGTGAGTTTGATAAAGGAGATGGGAGGCAGCGTGAGCGGCACAACGGTTCATACCGGTGATGCAGAATCCGTCCGCTTCCTCGTGGCATACGCCGTGGAGAAGTTCGGCGGGGTGGACATTCTGGTGAACAACGCTGCCACAAATCCTCACTTTGGCCCTATCCTCACGTCGGAGGAGAGCCATTGGGACAAGATCCTCGACGTCAACGTGAAAGGATATTTTCGGATGGTGAAAGCATGCGTGCCCTCGATGGAAGAACGCGGGGGTGGAAAGATCATCAACGTGGCGTCCATAGCCGGTCTGATCCCGCTGCCCAACATGGGAATATACTCAGTGAGCAAAGCAGGGGTGATCATGCTCACACAAGTTCTCGCCCTGGAACTTGCACCCTTGAACATACAGGTCAACGCGATCGCACCGGGACTCGTGAAGACTCGGTTTAGTCAGGCCTTGTGGGAGAATCCGCAGATTTACAACTCCGTGGTGAAGTCCGTCCCGCAGAGGCGCATCGCCGAACCGCACGAAATAGCAGGAATCGCCCTTTACCTTGCAAGCAGCGCATCCGATTTCACCACCGGTGCCGTGATCCCCGTAGACGGCGGACAGCTGATCGGAGGAGCGCAGATAGAGGGATGACTCAACCACCTTCGGTCGTTTGCTGTACGGGGTAAGGGTGTTTTATAATGGGGCCCGATTGTTCGAATAACCGGGTAGAAACGAGGAGTTTTGAATGTCGCCTGATATAATCAACAAGATCAGTGTAATAATCGAGACCGTGACGGTGGTCCTGGGCGCGGGATTGGTGGCTTTTTGGATAGGATTCGTTTTCTGGACGTTCAACGACATCAGAGCGAGGACCACGGATTGGCTGACGATAATCCTGGCAACGCTCTTGGTACTCGTCACGGGACCTATAGGGATACTGCTGTACCTCCTTCTCCGTCCTAAATTCACGCTGATCGAGCTCTACGACCGCCAGCTCGAGGAAGAAGCGCTTTCCAGGGAATTGAGATTGCACCCGGTGTGTCCAAACTGCCACAAGCCGGTGGAATCGGACTGGATGTTCTGCCCCTACTGCCACACGCAGTTGAAAAAGCAATGCTCGTCTTGCGGGAAGCTGCTCGAGCTCGAATGGGACATCTGCCCCTACTGCGGCGCTCAGCAGCCCATCGTCGGAACAATTTCAGACGAAGAGGTCCTCAGGGAAGAAGAACCGCACACGGAAAGCCCGGAGCCGGCCCCTACTCCGCAGGCCTGAAGCACATAAGCTGAAGAAATCGAAGGCTTCCCCGTTGGAAGCCTTTTTCTTTAGGAGTTACGCAGTTGAGCCGGTTTGATT
>CAZEXY010000097.1:2643-6842 GCA_964516345.1 uncultured Anaerolineae bacterium | reverse complement strand
ACCTCTACAAGGACTATTTCCCGGTTCTGGGTGGGATCGAGAACCACATCAGAGTTCTCGCCGAAGCTCAGGCCAGGGCGGGGCACGATGTCACCGTCCTGGTGTGCAATCCCAGGCTTGGAAGCCGCACCCTGGAACTCGGCGGCGTGCGGGTGGTGAAAACCGGAAGGCTCGCCACCGTGGCTTCCATGCCTTTGAGCTGTCGTCAGCCGCTGGCGCTGGCCCGATCGAGCGCCGACATCGTCCACATACATTCTCCGTATCCTCTGGGAGAGGTGAGCGCATGGCTGCTCAAGCGAGGCTCGAGGATCGTAATCACCCACCATTCGGACGTGGTTCGCCAGAAAACCATCCTTCGGTTCTACGGGCCGATTCTGCGGCGCGTGCTCCTGAGAGCCGATCGCATCATCGCCACCAGCCCGCGGTACATCGAAACGTCGCCATGGCTTTCGCGGGTCAAGGAGAAATGCGTGGTGGTGCCTCTGGGCGTGGACCATACCAGGTTCACCCCTCCGCCCAAGCCCTACGATGGGCCTTTCACGATCCTGTTCGTAGGCAGACTGCGGTACTACAAGGGGCTGGACGACCTCCTGCTGGCATTGCGAGGACTGCCGGATATGGCACTTCGTGTAGTAGGTACCGGCCCGATGCTAGAGGCTTTGCGTTCCCTTTCCCGGGAGACGGGGATCGCCGAGAGGGTCGAGTTCCTGGGGGAGGTCGGCGACGACGATTTGCCGGAGGTATACCGCCGAGCGCACGTCTTCGTGCTGCCGGCAAACGCCCGAGCCGAGGCGTTCGGGACGGTGCTCCTGGAGGCGATGGCTTCCGGGCTGCCGTGTATCACCACGGAGGTGGGTACCGGCACTTCGTGGGTGGTGGAGGACGGCATTACCGGATTCGTGGTGCCTCCCCGCGACCCGAAGTCGTTGGCGGAAGCCCTCCTGCGTCTTCGGGACGAGCCTCTGCTCCGGCGGGAGATGGGGCTGCGTGGGCGAGAGCGGGTCGAATCGGAGTTCACGCAGGAAAAAATGGTGTCGGGGGTGGAGTCGGTGTACGAAAGCTTGCTGTGACCCAGGTTCGAGATTACGACTTTGTATGATACTCTGTCAACTTATTTCCGGCAACCAAACCGCAGCTACGATTGCCACAATCAGGAACACCACCCCGGTCACCGTGAAAGTCCACCTCAGTCCCATGTACATTACGACCCATGCTCCTATCATCGGCGCGATTGCCCTTGATGCCGAGACCATGGAATTATCCAGCCCGTATACGGCCCCTTCCATCCCGGGGTGAACGTACTTCGCAAGGAGCGCTACCATCGAAGGCGCTATAGCCCCTGTGGCAGCACCTGTCAGTGCCTGCAGGAGGAGCAAGTGCCATCCCTGTGTAGCAAAACTCTGGGGGAAGTAGAAAACGGCGGATAGGAACGCTCCTATCGCCAGTACACGCTTGTGGCCTATCCTGTCCCCCAGTTTGCCGAAGTACGCCGTGGTTGCGACGGTCGCTGCCGACGAAATGCTTATTACACTGCCGGTGAAAGTGTTCACGCTGACGCTATTTGCCAGCAGCATTGCCGCAAACAGAGGGATGAACGGGGTGAGTATGTTCCCTCCGGTCTGAACCATGAACCGAATCAGATACACCAGAGCTACTCCTGGGCTTCGTAGGACATCCCACCACCCCTTCAGGAAACCAAACGGCAGGCTCGTGCTGTTCTCTTCCGTGGGGACGAACTCTTCATGAACCAGGAAGAGGAGCAAGATTCCTCCCATGAGCAGCAGGGATGAAGTGAAGAAGAAAAGGCTTCGATACCCGATTCGATCGGCGATGACTCCTCCGATCAGCGGCCCTGCTGAGATCCCTACCCAGAACCCGGTTTGCATCAGCCCCATGGCATAGCCGACTTCCTCCCTGGGTACTGTGGAAGCGGCCAGGGCGGTCAGCGCTGCAACAGTACCCGTGATGAACCCCTGCAGCGCCCTCAGAACGGTCAGTTCCTCGGCCGACTTTGCAAACGCCATGAGGAATATCACGACGAAGCCACCGAAGAACGCTCGCTCGGCCATCAGCTTACGTCCGTATCTGTCGGCGAGCACCCCCCAGAAAGGAGAGGCGATCATCATGCTGATCCCCTGCGCGGAAAATACGGCGCCGGCCCAAAATGCAGTGCTCAGGCCGGTGCTCGTGCCGAGCTCCTTTACGTAGAACGGCAAATAAGGGAAGAAAAGGGCGAAGCCCGTGGCCGCTACGACCTGGGCAAACGCCATCACATACAGAGAACGCTTCCACGGCGGCATCGGCAGCTCCAGCGATTGGATTTACGAATTTTCCCGGAGACCGTTCGTAGAGATTCCGGCAAATTGCTTCACACTGGAGCCGGCACTACGTATTGCTCCAGACTTTCGACCCCTTTACTCCTGAGGAATTTCTCTGCAATCAACTGTTCCCCCGTCAGTTCCGGCGGATTCGTTTCCACCACCTTCAGCACGGCATCGGCGACCATGTCCGGGGAATACCAGGTCATGTTTTCGTCGATCCCAAGCATGGATGCGAAGACTCGCGTTGCCTGGGTATCGACGATTCCAGCAGGCCATAAACTGTTCACGGCGATGTTTTGTTTCCTTACTTCTCTGGACAGCCCTATGGTCAGGTGTGTCATGCAGAGTTTGCTCATCAGGTAGGGGGTCTTTCCTGCCCACTGCTCGTATGGCAGCCAATCGAGGGGCGGAGACATGTTGACGATGTGCCCGCCTCCGGACTCTCGCATTTTCGGTATGGCTTCGTGGCATAAAATGAAAGGAGCCCTGCAATTCAGCGCCATCATTAGATCGAATCTTTTGACGGGCAGTTGTTCTACCGGTAGCCAGAGTATTGCTCCTGCATTGTTCACCACTATATCGAGCCTTCCGAACTCGGCGTAGGTCTTCTCCACGAGTTCTCTTATCTGATCCTCGAACCTGACGTCTGTTTTTACCGGCAGTGCTCGGCTTCCGAGAGCTTCGATTTCTCTGGCAGTATCGAAGATCGTACCCGGGGTCTTTGGGGTCGATTCGGTGGTTTTGGCTCCTATGGCGATGTTCGCGCCTTCGGCTGCAAGCTTGAGCGCTATGGACTTGCCTATACCTCTGCTTGCACCGGTTATGATCGCTACTTTGCCTTCCAATGCCTTTTCCATTTTCTGCCTCCGGTGGACGAATTGCAAAAATTGGGCTTACGGGGGGATTGTAACCGCTTTGTCCCGGTATGGCAAGGGGGATCGGCTGCGGGGGAGCGCTTGCAGGTGGGTTCTGTGGCTTTGTATTTTCTATGAGCCGGAGATAAAATCGGTGTGTGGTGGCATTGCAAGGACTTTTTGTCCGAATGTCCAGGTATCGGAGGAAGAATGTACGAGTCTGCACGCTGCGCTGTTAGGAAGTCTGGGCTGGATGGCTGGCTGCTTTACGATTTCCACGGTATGAATCCGCTGGCGCGCCGGGTGGCGCGTCTGCCGGAGGATGGGGTGTTCACCCGCAGATGGTTTTTGTGGTTGCCGTCGGAAGGCGATGTCACGTGGATCGTTTCGAGGTTGGAGCAAGACCAGTTTTCGGGGTTGCCTGGTAGGAAGCGCTCTTACGTAAGCTGGAGGGAGCTTCAGGAACAGCTTAGGGTAACACTATCCGGCGCCGCCAGGATCGCCATGGAGTATTCTCCCGGAGCTGCTGTGCCGACTGTATCCTTGGTGGATGCTGGCACGATAGAATTGATCCGATCCCTGGGGGTGGAGATCGTTTCCTCCGGCGATCTCGTTCAGGCTGTGGAAGCAGTGCTCGATGACGAGCAGGTGACGAGCCACAGGAGGGCTGTGGGGCACCTGATGCGTATCAAAGAGGAGGCGTTCGAGATCGTTGCGGAGAAGGTAGTAGCCGGAGATCCGGTGGACGAATACGCTATCCAGCAGGAGATAGTTTCTCGCTTCGCAGCGGCGGGTCTCGTGAGCGACCATCCTCCGATAGTGGCGGTGAACGGAAACGCCAGCAATCCTCACTATGCTCCATCAAAAGAGCGACATTCTCCGATTGGGGTGGGGGATTTGCTTTTAATCGACATGTGGGCCCGTGAGGATTCACTCCTGGGAATCTACGGTGACATAACATGGATGGCTTACGTGGGAAGCCAGGTGCCGGAGGAGATGTCCAGGGTTTTCGACGTGGTGAGGA
>CAZEXY010000097.1:0-2543 GCA_964516345.1 uncultured Anaerolineae bacterium | reverse complement strand
TTTTCCGTGGAACCCGGCATCTACCTCCCCGATTTCGGTATCAGAAGCGAAGTCGATGTGCTTGCAGGGGAGGGGGGCGTGGAAGTCACCACCCTTCCTCTCCAGGAGAAAATTTTGCCACTGCTGGAGTGATGTCATGGAAGAGATTTTCGATGCCGTCAAGTGGGATTCTCGCGGTCTCGTGGCTGCTGTGGTGCAGGATGCCGATACCCTTGAGGTGCTTACCCTTGCATACATGAATCGTGAGTCCTTCGCCCTGACGCTGGAGACGGGGGAGACGTGGTTTTGGAGCAGGAGCAGACAGAAGCTCTGGCACAAAGGGGAAACCTCCGGGAACATCCAGAAAGTTCGGGAGATCAGGATAGATTGCGACGGCGATGCAGTCCTGCTGCTGGTGAATCCAGCAGGGCCTGCGTGTCACACAGGCGCAAGGAGCTGTTTCTACCGAAAACTTTCTTCCGGCTCTTGGGAGATCGTCCAGGACGTTGTAGGCCCGGATTTCAAGGGCGGATGATCCTTGGGTCCCACTTTCACATTATCCACCGAAAGAGGTAAAATTGACCGAGTTGTGATGCCAAAATACGTTGCGACAGGACGACGGTGATGAAACGATACGAATCTTGGGGAAGGTTCCCCAAAGTGAAGCATACGGAGGTGGTGCCCCTATTTTGGCGCACACAGGTGCCCGACCTTGCGGCTTTTGGTAAGCCTGTTCTCCCGTTCGGCATGGGCAGGAGCTACGGAGACGTGTGCCTGAACGAGGGGGGCGTTTTGCTCGACGCTACATACATGTCCAGATGCATTTCCTTCGATGAAGAGAAAGGACTTTTGAAATGCGAGGCAGGCGCTACGCTGGACGATATTCTCAAACTCGTTGTGCCGAAGGGTTGGTTTCTGCCGGTGACCCCCGGCACCAAATACGTCACGCTCGGCGGAGCGATAGCCAACGACGTTCACGGCAAGAATCACCACAAAGCGGGCACCTTTGGCAGGTATGTGACGAAATTCGAACTGCTCAGATCCGATGGCGAACGGTTGATATGCTCCCCGGAGGAAAACTCCGATTTGTTTGAGGCGACCGTTGGCGGATTGGGCCTTACGGGGTTGATCCTTTGGGCGGAGATCAAGCTCAAGCCGATTCGGTCTGCGTTGATCGAGGTGGAGAAGATAAAGTTCGGCTCTTTGGACGAATTCTTCGAGATATCTGCCTCCTCGGATGAAGGGTTCGATTATACGGTCGCCTGGATAGACTGCCTTGCCACCGGAGAGAACCTCGGGCGTGGTATATTCATGCGGGGAAACCATGCCGACGTCCCCGTGACCCCCGAGCCTCATGGCGACGGAAAGCTAATCGTTCCGGTGGATTTCCCCGGTTTCGTGCTGAACCCTTTGACCATGAAAGTGTTCAACATGGGCTACTATGGGGTTCAGAGGAGTAAATTCGTGAAGTCTATGATCCACTACGATCCTTTCTTCTACCCTCTTGACTCCATCAGAGAGTGGAACAGGATATACGGGAAGAAGGGGTTCCTCCAGTATCAGTTCGTCATCCCAACGACCGAACACCGCAGGACGATCAAGGAAATTCTGTCCAGGATAGCCCGCAGTGGAGTGGCTTCCTTCCTGGCCGTGCTCAAGGAGTTCGGCGATATCGAATCTCCGGGTATGCTCTCTTTTCCACGCCCCGGGGTGACTCTGTCGCTGGACATGCCATTTCGCGGCGGAAAAACTTTGCTGCTTCTGGAGGAGCTCGATGGGATGGTGAAGGAAGCCGGCGGCGTGCTCTACCCTGCAAAGGATGCCAGGATGTCGGCTTACGACTTCCAGACGTTCTTCCCTCAGTGGCGGAAGTTTTCCGAATTCGTCGATCCCCACTTCTCCTCCAACTTCTGGAGGAGGGTTACTCAGCCGATAAAGGAGAGTTTCTGATGAGGAATGTGCTCGTTGTTGGTGCCACTTCTGCTATTGCTCAGGCGGTGGTGAAGCGTTTTGCCGGTGATGGGGACAATTTATTCCTCGTAGCGAGGAATCCTGAGAAATTGCAAATAGTTGCCGATGACGCTAGGGTCCGAGGAGCTTCCAGGGTCGGCACACTGGCGCTCGACATGACCGAATTGGACAAGCACCGTGAGATGTTGAACTCTGCCGAGAAGTCCATAGGCGCCCTCGACGTGGTGTTCGTGGCTTACGGGACGCTTCCCGATCAGAAGGCTTGTGAGGCAAGCGTCGAGAAAACGCTCGAAGCTCTTTCGGTCAATGCGATCAGCGTTATTGCCCTGTTGACCCTGGTGGCCAACGATTTCGAACAGCGAAGGCACGGTACGATTGCCGTGATTTCCTCGGTTGCGGGGGATCGGGGCAGGCAGAGCAATTATGTTTACGGGACTGCCAAAGCTGCGGTTTCCACGTTCACTCAGGGGTTGAGGAACAGGCTTTTCAGGTCCGGGGTGAAAGTGGTAACCATAAAACCGGGCTTCGTCGATACCCCGATGACCGCTCATATCAAGAAAGGGCCGCTGTTTGCCAGTGCGGATAGCGTTGGC
>CAZEXY010000096.1:0-7082 GCA_964516345.1 uncultured Anaerolineae bacterium | reverse complement strand
GGCTTTAGAGCTTGTTGGTCAACAGCGCCACTTTCACTTCTTCGATTGCCTTCGTCACCTGAATTTCGCGCGGGCACGCTTCGGTGCAGTTGTAGATGGTTCGGCAGCGCCAGACGCCGTCCGGGCCATCCAGGATCGCCAGCCTCTCCGCGGCGCCTTTGTCCCGGCTGTCGAAAATGAACCGGTGCGCCTGCACGATGGCCGCAGGACCCAAGTAGTCCGGATCTGCCCAGAAAGACGGGCAGGAAGTGGTGCATGCGCCGCAGAGGATGCACTTGGTCGTGTCGTCGAACCGAGCACGCTCCTCGGGCGATTGCAACCGCTCTCGATCCAGGGGCGGTTCGTCGTTGATCAGGTAAGGCTTGATGGCGCGATATTTTTCGAAGAACGGCTTCATATCCACCACCAGGTCCTTGATGACCGGCAGCCCCAGGATCGGTTCGATCTGGACATGGGTTCCGACTTCCTTGACCAGAACCTTGCAGGAAAGCCGGTTGACGCCGTTGATCCGCATCGCATCGGAGCCGCAGATGCCGTGGGCGCATGATCGGCGCAGCGTCAGGGTGCCGTCGATGTACCATTTCACGTAGTGGAGCAGGTCCAGCAGGCGATCGTCCGGCTCCGCCTCGACATCGTATTCCCCCCACCAGGGTTTCTTGTCCTTTTCCGGATTGAATCTGCGTATTCTCAGATGTACTTTCATCGTCGTTTTCTCCTCGGATTAGTAGACACGCTCTTTCGGCTGATACCGGAGGATGACGACCGGTTTGTAGTCGAATCTGACCTTGTTATCGTCCTCCTTGTAGACCAGCGTGTGCTTCAGCCAGTTCACGTCATCCCGCTTGGGATAGTCCTCCCGGGAGTGAGCGCCGCGGCTCTCCGTCCTGTTGAGCGCAGAAACGGTCGTAGCGTAGGCCACGTCCAGAAGATTGCTCAACTCCCACGCCTCCAGCAGATCGGTGTTGAACCTCTTCCCTTTGTCCTGGATGGAAATCCGCTTGAAGCGATCCTTGAGCTCTTCCAGTTTCTCCTTGGCCTCCTGCATGAGCTCCTCGGTGCGGAAGACGCTCACGTTGTCCATCATGATCTGCTGCATTTCCTTGCGGATGACGGCGGGTTTTTCGTCGCCGGAGCTATGCAGAATCCTCTCAAGCTGTTCGATGGCGTATCCTGCCGGGTCGTCCGGCAGAGGCTCGAGCTTGGCGTCCTTGATGAACTCGCCCATCTTGAGCCCGGAGATCATGCCGTACCCGGCGAGCTCCACCAAGGAGTTCGTTCCGAGGCGGTTGGCGCCATGGACGGAGATACAGGAATTCTCGCCTGCCGCGAAGAACCCAACCACAGGGGTGTTCTTGCCGTCAATGATGACGTTGGTGTCGATGTTGACCGGGATGCCGCCCATGGCGTAGTGCGCCGTGGGATGAACCGGCATCGGCTGTGTGACCGGGTCCACGTGCAGGTAGGTTCGGCAGAAATCGGCGATATCAGGAAGCCGCTTTTCGATGACCTCCTTGCCCAGGTGCGTGGCGTCCAGGTAGACGTAATCCTTGCCGTCGATTCCCCTGCCTTCCCGGATCTCCATGTAGATGGCCCTGGAAACCACGTCACGGGAGGCCAGGTCCTTGATGTGCGGGGCGTATTTCTCCATGAACCGCTCGCCGTACCGGTTGCGGAGGACGCCGCCCTCGCCTCGGACGGCCTCGGTGATCAGGATGCCCAGCTTGTACATCCCGGTGGGATGGAACTGGAAGAACTCCATGTCCTCCAGCGGGATTCCCTTCCGCCATGCGATGGCCGGGCCGTCGCCGGTGAGGGTGTGGGCGTTGCTGGTGACCTTGAAGATCCTGCCCCAGCCGCCGGTGGCGAAGTTGACCGCCTTGGCGTGGAAAATGTGCAGTTCGCCGGTGTCGATCTCGTAGGCCACCACACCCCGGACGATGTTGTCCTGGATGATCAGGTCGATGACCTGGAATTCGTCGTAGAAATGAATGCCTTTCTTGATAGCCTGCTGGTACAGGGTTTGCAGGATCATGTGACCGGTGCGGTCGGCGGCGTAGCAGGCCCTGCGGACCGGCTCGCCGGTGACGTTGTTGGTGTGCCCGCCGAACCGGCGCTGAGCGATCTTGCCGTCCGGCGTCCTGTTGAAGGGGAGTCCCATGTGCTCCAGCCGGATGACCGCGTCCACGGCGGACTTGGTCAGCACGTCAACGGCGTCCTGGTCGGCTAGGTAGTCACTTCCCTTTACGGTGTCGTAGGAATGCCACTCCCAATGATCCTCGTCCAGGTTTCCCAGAGCCGCCGCTATGCCTCCCTGTGCCGTGCCGGTGTGGGAGCGGGTGGGGTAGAGCTTGCTTATGACCGCCACGTTGCCGTAATCGGAAGCGTAGAGCGCCGCAGAAAGTCCTGCTCCCCCTGCTCCGATCACCACGGCATCGTACCTGTGTATCTTGATGTCTCCAAATCTTTTATCGGACATTATCGATCCTCCTTAGAAGAGCCCAAAGGAAATTATGAACGCCATGATGAGCATACCCGCCCACAGGGTGAAGATCAGGGAACGCCAGAAAAGCCGCCACCCAGGCGAATTGGTGTACTCGTCCATCACCTCACGCCACCCGTTCATGCCGTGGGTGAGGGCAAAGGCAACGATGAGGAATCCGTAGAGGGCGACGAAGCGGTTGTTGCTGATTCCCACGCCGTGAACGGGGAAGAAAACCCACCGGTATTGAACGCCTGGGTTGAGCTTCGCTGCAATATTAATGTAAATCAAATTGATTGCTCCGGTAAGGAGAAGGAAAATCCCGGCAATCCTCATGAAGAACCAGGCGTACAGTTCCCATCTGCTGTCTGTTCGAGCTTTACCGCTGTACATTTTGACCTCCTCAGAAGATGAACAGTGCGGGCACGATGACCATGGGGACCCAGAGAGCCATCGCGAGCCAGAAGAGTTCTTTCTGGTAGACCGCCAGGGACGGCCAGAAATCGATGAGAATGATCCTGAGCCCGTTCAAGGCATGGTACAAGAGGCTTGCGATGACGAACAACTGGACTCCGGGGGTCTTGTACCAGGTGAAATAAGCGTTGGCGCTTTCGGTACCCACCCCGGCGTAGATGAAGAACATGGTGATCACGTGTACGCCGACGAATAACAAAACGCCGAGGCCTGCTATCCTGTGGAGGATCCAGGCCCACATCCCGACTCCGCCTTTATAGCGGAGCCCTTCGAAGAAATTGACATTTCCAGCCATTTACTCACTCCTTTCCAAAAGGTTTCACGGCTTCCTTCGATGGAAACGAAAAGACAAAAAGCGGCACCTTCCACCTCACGGATGCCAGGGCCGCTTCTATTACCTCAAGTATCGATCCATTCCGAATTGATTTCCCACCTCTTCGTGTCGCCGTTTGTAGCAAGCATGTTGATCGCAGGCTCCCTCATTGCTCTCTGACGAAGATACCGAATCCCATTATACAACTTGGCTCGACTGTGTCAAAGATGGATGGCTTTTTTCGTCGGTGGAGATGCATCCTCTCACTTAGATTTTCCGCCGGCAGATCTCATCCACGGACAAAGTTTCCGCTCCAGCCTATCCGTCACCCCGTACAGCATCAACCCGAGCAAGCTCATGGCCAGAACGCCGGAGTAGAGTCCCGGGTAATCCAGCTTTCCCCAGGTCTCCACAATGATGTAATACCCGAGCCCGGAAGTCGTAGCGAAGGATTCGGCGAAGAAAAGCACGGCTACGGCCGTACCGATGCTAACCCGCACAGCCGTGAGGGCTGCAGGCAGGCACGCAGGAAGATACACGTACCTGAAAAGCGCCCTTCTACCAGCTCCAAGCGACCTGACCGAGAGGATCAGCTCCGGCCTCAAAGCCCTGGCCTCGTCCCTGACGACCACGAGAATCTGGAAGAACAAAATCAAAGAAATTATTCCTATCTTCGAAACGTTGCCAATGCCGAGTATCAACAGGAAAATCGGCAGAAATACGATCTTTGGAATGGGGTAGAAAACGTAGACGAACGGAGCAATCACTTTGTCGAGCTGAGGCATCTGCCCCATCGCCATACCCAGAGGCACAGCCGTGGCAACAGCCAGTAAGATGCTGGCAACCACCCTCCAGGTGCTGACGAGGAAATGCCACCCCAGTTCGTTGGGAAGCCGCTGGAAGAACACAAGGAGCACCTCGGTTGGAGGAGGCAGGATGCTGATGTTGACGGCGAGGGATACCGTTTCCCAAGCCGCAAAAATGACCAGCAGGGCGAAAAGGAGATCACGCTTCTTCATGCCCACCCCTCTCCCTGCCGAGCATCTCCCTCAAGCGGTTGCAGGTCAGCCGGAACTCCCCGGTTTTCCTGTACTCCACGTCTCCAGCGCCAGGATTATTGACAACGACCGCGGAAGAAATCGGAGGGTGCCCCAAAACAAGTATCTTCCTGCCGATGAGTGCTGCCTCCTCTATGCTGTGCGTTACGAGGATGGTGGTTATGCGGGTTTCCCTTCGCAGGTTCAACATCAAATCCTGAAGCGCTTCCCTGGTAAGAGCGTCCAGGGAAGAAAAAGGTTCGTCCATGAGCAGCAAATCAGGATGCATGACGAGCGTCCTGACTATGGCAGCCCTCTGTCTCTGACCGCCAGAAACTTCTGCAGGATAATGGTTCTTCACGTCATATATACCAAGCTGATTCATCCAGTAGTCGACTTCTTCCATGGAAACCGATTCATCGACAGGGGCGTGGGTGCCATCGGGGCCGTAGAATTTCCGTATCCTCAGACCAAGCGATACGTTTTCCTCGATCGTAGCCCACGGAAGTAGTCCATAATCCTGCAATATCACCCCCGTCTTCGGCCTTGGCCTGATCACTTCCTCGCCCTTCACCATGATCTTCCCTCTTTGGGGTCTCTGCAATCCGGCCAGCAGGTAGATCAGAGTGCTCTTACCGCATCCAGAAGGCCCTATCACCGCCCATGGCTCCCCTTCCGCCACACTCCAGGAAAAATCAGAAAATATCGGAGAAACTCCATCATAGGAAAACGTTATGTCGAGCACTTTCACCATGTCCTGGCTCATAGGACCACCGCCGTAGTCCCGCCTCTCCTCCCGTCGCCTGCCGCTACAGGCTCCCAATCGGAGGTGATTCCGACAGCATTGGCGCCCCCGAAGAACATATCCTTCTTCCCCCACGCGTTCACCTTATACCCCCTATCCGCCAGTACCTGGAGGGTATGCTTCGGTATTCCACCTTCAGCCTGCAAGATCCCGCCTTCGAAGTGAACCCGCGGCGCATCTATGGCTTCCCCAAGCGGGAGATGGAAATCTACAACGTTCGATATGACCTGGAGGATCGCAGACCTTATTCTGTTGCTGCCACCGCTTCCTACAGCCAGCACCGGCACGCCATCCTTCAACAGTATGGCCGGAGCCGTCATCGTTTCGAGGCGCGTTCCTGGAGGAAGGCGATGGAAACCTCGAGGATGCAAATCCACCTCCCCGAGCATGTTGTTAGGGATCACACCAGTTCCTTTGACCACATACCCCGCTGCTTCGCCGGCCGTGGTGGTCACGCCGACGGCCATGCCGCTCCCATCGATGACGCTTATGTGGGTGGTGTTACCCGCCAAAGACCCTCTGCCGTTCTCCAAAGCCCTGTCACCTGGGCGAAGAAGCCTCTCGGCGTATCTATCCACGTTCTCCCTGGACACGAATTCGGCGATACCGTCCGGAGAGAGCTTCAATTCGGTCCTGGCATCGTTGGTAACACGCATGACATCCGCAAGTATCTGCAAGTGCTGCGGGGAAAGAAAACCGTACCTGCCCACATCCATCCGGTCCAGCAGCCCAAGGGAAAGAGCAATGAGAGCCCCACCGCTGGACGGTGCCGACGGCAGCACGACGGTGTATCCGTGATATTCCACCACTATCGGCTCCGAACTCCTGGCCTTGTACCCCGACATGTCGGATTCGGTTATGAGCCCACCGCGTTCTTTCTGGTCTTCGACGAGCGCCTCCGCGGCGTATCCCTCGTAGAACACCCGCGGCCCCTCGATCGATATGTTTTCCATCAAATCCCCGAGCCCTTTCAGACACACCTTCTCCCCCTCGCCGAGCAAATGTCCGCCAGGGGCGAATATCCCGGCGATCTCCGGAGTATAGGTAAAGATGGGCTCCAATAAGCCGAGGGTGTACGCCAGGAATTTCGACAACCTCACCCCGGACCTGGCCATCCTGATGGCGGGAGAAGCCAGCTCCTGGAGCGACATGGTGCCCATCTGTTCCGCCATCATGCACAGCCCTGCCACCGCGCCGGGCACTGCCACACTGGCCCGGCCTATGAAGAAATCCTGCGTCGCCGGACCAAAGTCCACGGTGATCTTGCGGAAATCCATACCCTCCGCAGGCTGTCCGGAAGGCATATTGCTGAAGAAATCGTAGTACACGGGCTCACCCGACCGGACATCGAACACCGTCGCAATCCCGCTGCCGCCGATGCTCGTCAACACCGGCTCGGCAGCAAAGGAAGCAAACGCCGCCGCGACCGCCGCATCCACAGCGTTGCCTCCCCGCTCCAGAATTTCGACCCCGGCTTCCACAGTTCGAGGATGACTTGCCGCTATGACACCTTTCACTTCCACCACCTGAAAAAGAGATTATCTTGGGTATTCTAAAACAACGGACATGAGTTTGTCATCTACAAGGGGTAAGCTATCATCGTCGAGAGTGCATCTGCCAACCTGTAGTTTGACATTCTCGAGATTTTGTGGAAAATTAGCTTGCCAGAAGCCGAGCGCAATAGGTATTCGCCGATACTCTTCATAAGAGGAAGAAATGTCGATCTTATCGATAGAATTCAAGAAGCAGGGCAAGAAGCAGAAGCCGGACCGGAGGTCTGGTTAGTCGTTCCTGCCCTGTGAAAGACGCAATCGACGGCTTGCCGGACCCTCGGCAAGCCGTTTTTGTTTTGGGAGCAGTTGCCATGAGAGGTTGTACACCAATGCGGATGAAAATAGAACGCCGATAACCGGCGAATCGAGCTGTGGCTGTAGGTCGGGCTGACAGCCCGACCAGGGCGGACTAACAGTCCGC
>CAZEXY010000095.1:0-7152 GCA_964516345.1 uncultured Anaerolineae bacterium | reverse complement strand
AGATTGCAAAGCCGATAGGACTGGTGGCAAGGTGATGGCCGGTAAATTCGCAAAAGTCGTGGTCTTCGTCCCGACCAAACGCGGCGGCCCGGGAGCGTTCCACTACTCCATCCCGGAAGACCTGGAGGGGAAGCTGCAACCGGGGCACCTTGTTTGGGTCGAATTCGGCAGGAGGAAGCTGCAAGGGATCGTGATCTCGGTGGAGGATGATTCCCCGATCCATGAGACCAAACCCGTGGAGGGTCTGGTCTTCTCGAATCCGCTCCTGGTGCCGCACCAGATATCGCTGGCTGAATGGATCAGCAGATACTACCTGGCTCCGCTCAACATCGTGCTGGAAGCGATGCTCCCGCCCGGCGTTACCGTGAAACCCAAGACGATCCTGAAGCTTTCACCTGAGTCCGTGGACGCCGCTCAGCTCTCGGACAGACAGAGGGAGCTGGTAAGCCTTCTTGCGAGAAAGCCGAAACTGCTGAAGGAGATCCGAAAGTCCAGGCCTGAGCTCGCCGGAGGAAAAGTGTTGGACCCCCTGGTGCGTAAGGGGATAGTCCTGCGGGAGCCTTACTTTCCCAAACCCTCCATCAGCCCCCGGAAGGACTGGAGGGTAACGCCGAAGATCCCCTTGTCCGACTCCGTGATAAGGAACGCTGCCCTTTCCCTTGGCAGGGATTCGAAAGCCACGAGGCTTCTCCATCGATTGATGACCCGCGGTCAGGCCAAGGTGGAGGACGAAAGGCTCGCTAAATCCCTGGAATCGGATGGATGGATAGAAATAGGCACCGATGGAGTTGCCCGTCCTGCCAGATCGGGGGAGGAAATATGGCGGGAAATAGTCCGGAGGCGTAGGATAGAAAGGAAAATTGCCGTCCTCCAGACCCTTGCGGAAGCGAAGGAGCCTGTGTGGATCGGCTGGCTCTATGCGGCGACGGGGTGTAACCGGGCAGACCTCAAAGCCCTGGAAGAAGCAGGGTTGATAGAGCTGAGCGCGAAGGAAAGGATACGAGACCCCATGGAGGGGAAGGTCTTCGTCCCGGACGAACCGCCCTCCCTTACCGCAGAACAGGAGAAAGCTCTGGAAGCCATAACATCTCGGATAGTTTCCGGCGATGGAGGCACTTTCCTGCTGTTCGGAGTAACCGGCAGCGGCAAGACCGAGATATACCTCCGGGCCATAGAATCGGCAATCGAGCACGGCGGACAGGCCCTCGTGCTGGTGCCGGAGATTTCGCTCACACCGCAAACCGTCGCCAGGTTCTCCTCTCGTTTTCCCGGACGCGTGACGGTGTGGCACAGCAGGCTCTCCGATGGGGAGAGGTACGATCAGTGGCGGAGGATCATGGCCGGGGACGTGGCGGTCGTCGTAGGTTCGCGGTCTGCTCTGTTTCTCCCATTTCCGAATCTGCGGTTGGCGGTCGTGGACGAATGCCACGAATCTTCCTACAAACAGCCGCGCACACCCAGGTATCACGCCAGGGACGCAACGGTGGCGCTCGGGAAGATGCTTCGCATACCGGTCATCCTCGGCAGCGCCACGCCGGCTCTGGAGAGCTTCAGAAAAGGAAAGATGGGGGAATATAGCCTTTTGAAGATGCCGCGGAGAATAATGGCGCACAAGAAGAGCTTGCAGATACACGGGATCAACGTTCGATACCGCGAAGGCCCCGGAGAGGCGGCTTTCGCCGACCTGCCAGAGGTGCACGTGGTGGACATGAGGCAGGAGTTGAAATCCGGGAACACAAGCATCTTCAGTCGGATGTTGAAATCTGAACTCCGAGAGGTGCTGGAAAACGGACAGCAGGCCATCCTGTTCCTGAACCGTCGCGGGACGGCGTCCTTCGTAATGTGTCGGGACTGCGGTCATGTGATGAAGTGTCCTCGTTGCGGCATCCCGCTTACATACCACCGGGGGGACAATCAGCTCGTGTGTCACCATTGCGGCCACAGGGAGCCGGTGCCGGAGACCTGCCCCAGGTGCGGTAGCCGCAGGATACGCTTTTTCGGAGCCGGTACGGAGAGGATAGAATCAGAGCTGATCAAACTGTTCCCGCACGTGAGGGTCATTCGATGGGACATGGATTCCGCCAGGTTGAAAGGCGCTCACGATGCCATGATGGCGGCTTTCGTGAACCATGAGGCGGATGTGTTGATAGGAACCCAGATGATCGCCAAAGGGCTCGATTTGCCGCTGGTAACGCTGGTGGGGATCGTAAGTGCGGACACGAGCCTGTTCCTGCCGGACTTCAGGGCTGCGGAGCGCACTTTCCAGCTTCTGACGCAGGTCGCCGGAAGGGCCGGCAGGAGCGCCCTGGGGGGGAAGGTGGTCCTCCAGACTTATCACCCGGAGCATTACGCCATCCAGACAGCTTCGAAGCACGATTACGAAGGATTCTACTCCAGGGAGGTCGCTTTCAGGAAGGAACTGGGCTACCCGCCGTTCAACCGCATTGCAAGGTTGGTCTACATCGGGAGCGAAAGCGCCTGTCGGGCGGAGACCGAAAGGATGAAGAAACTGTTGACGCTGGAAGTGGTGCGCCGAAAAGCGATCGGAACGAGGATAATTGGGCCGTCCCCGGCGTTCTTCCAGAAGCTCCGCGGCAAGTACAGGTGGCAGTTGATCGTGCTTTCTCCCGATCCGGCGGCGTTGCTCGCCGGCGTCGACTTCCCGCCGGGCTGGCAGGTGGATATCGATCCTGTGGATGTGCTGTAACTCCTCCTCTTTCGGACTTAGGGTGGCGTGTAGCTATCCTGGCTTCGCACCCACAGGATGCCCCGTGTTGATTCTTTTGCCGGAAAGAGGTATCATTCCATTGCCGTTGACTGCGGTAAGCAGCAGCGAGCCAAGGGATATAGGAGTTACGCAGTCGAGCCGGTTTGTCGTTCTCGCGTTTCATTCCAAGGCGGCTGAGAAAGGACAGGCTGCAGCTCGCCCATGTGGAACGGAGACATGGAACGAGGTTCAGGTGGGTAGAACGTTCGAACTGCGTAAGCCCTAAGAGTTTCGAAAAACAGGACGCTTGGATTGCCCGGCAACCGAGACGGCCGATACGTGGAAAGCCTTCTCACGCCTCCGGAACGCGTCCTGGAGGCGTTTCTCTTTGTCCGGGCCGGGTTGGGAGGCCTATGGGCAGCATCGCGGAAATGCACGATGTCCATTACTCATATCCCCTCCCCAACGGGGGACGGATAGACGCCCTGCGCGGCGTCGACCTTTCGATAGAGGAAGGGGAATTCGTGGCGCTGATCGGTGCCAACGGCTCCGGAAAATCCACCCTTGCCAGGCTGATGAACGGATTGCTTCTGCCCTCCAGGGGTGAGGTGCTCGTTGGAGGAGTGCCCACCGATCGGAAAGATCGGCTGCGGGATATCAGAAGCACCGTCTCGCTGGTCTTTCAATCTCCCCACGATCAAATCGTCGGTTCTACCGTGGAGGAAGATGTTGCGTTCGGACCGGAGAACCTTGGGTTGCCCACGGATGAGATAGGAAAAAGGGTGAGGAAATCGCTCGAGCAGGTGGACATGTGGGATTTGCGCGAACGTCCTCCTTTCCAATTGTCCGCAGGACAGGCGCAGCGCGTGGCCATAGCCGGGGCGCTTGCCATGAAACCCAGGCTCCTGATCCTGGACGAAGCCACCGCCATGCTCGATCCGGCAGGACGAAAGAAAGTGCTGGCAATACTCAGGGGCTTACACCACCGCGGGATGTCGATTTTGCTGATAACCCATTTCATGGAGGAGGCTGCCCTGGCGGATCGGCTGATCGTCATCCATCGCGGCAGGATAGTGGACGACGCCGCACCGAGGGAAGTGTTCGCCAGGGACGATCTCCTTTCATTGGGACTGGACGTCCCCGAGGCCAGGAAAGCCGCCGAATCCTTGAGAGAGGTGCTTCCCGATCTCCCAACCGATGTTCTGACGGTGGAAGAGCTGCTCTCGGCTCTCGAGGAACGGCTTGCCGGTGCTCCATCGCCTGCTCCCCGGAGACGCCATTCTGCGGAGCCGTACGATGGCAACGCCATCATCCGGGTCGAAGATCTGTGGCACACTTACATGAAAGGAACTCCTCTGGAAACGGTAGCCCTCAGGGGAGTCGATTTTTCCCTGTTCGGAGGGGTTTCGGTGGGATTGATGGGGGGAACCGGCTCCGGGAAGAGCACCCTCTTGCAGCATCTCGATGGGCTTTTGCTCCCGGAAAAGGGGAGGGTAACCGTTTTCGGCACCGACATCCTCCGGATGAAAGATCGATTGGCGCAACTCAGGAGGTCGATAGCCATGGTGTTCCAGAGGCCGGAGGATCAGGTGTTCGAGAGGTTCGTCGGAGACGACATAGCCTACGGGCTGCGCGGGCTTGGGCTCTCACGTGAGGAGCTTCGTTCCAGGGTGAAAGCGGCCATGGAATCGGTCGGCCTCGATTTCGACCTCTACAAAGACAGGCTTACCTACGCCCTCAGCGGAGGGGAGAGGAGAAAAGTCGCGCTGGCCGGGGCGCTTGTCCTCTCGCCGAAGGTGTTGCTGCTGGACGAGCCTACGTCGGGGCTCGACCCGGTATCGCATGCGGATCTGCTTGCTCGGTTCAAGGAATGGAAGAACTCCCGTGGCGTCGATATCGTGTATTCCTCTCACATCATGGAAGATATCGTAGAGATGACCGAAGAAGCCTACGTGATGGACGGCGGGCGCGTGGTCATGCACGGAAGCGTCAGGGAGATCTTCGATCGGCCGGAACGGCTGGAATCGCTCTGGCTCGACGTGCCGATTGCGCCAAAGCTGGCGCATGGGCTTCGGACGTCTGGGGTCCAGGTGCCTCACGGCATTTTGACCGTGGACGAGCTGAAGGATGCAATTTCGGAGATGGTGGCGAGGCGATGAACGAATTCGAGTTCCTGAGGCGTGTGAACATAGGGATCTACCTTCCTACCGGGTCGTGGATGCACAGGCTCGATCCGAGGGCAAAGCTTCTATCGTTCCTGTTTCTCGTCGCCGGTGCGACTTTTGCGCCTTCGGTGGTGGTGAATCTCCTGCTGCTTTCGTTTGTCGTTCTCCTCATAGCGTCCGCGCGAATTCCGTTGAAGTTCGCATTTGCCGGGATCAGGCCGGCGATTCCGTTTCTGGTGGCTATAGCCCTGCTCGACCTTTTGTTTGCCCCCAGCGTTGCATCCGGCCCCGGGTGCTTCTTGGTCCGGCAATTGTGGGTGTTTTCCGTGACGAATTGCGTGTTGAATCTGATAGCTCTGATCTTCATCCGCTTCGGCACGCTGATCCTGCTGACGAGCCTTCTGACTTCGACCACTTCCACGGCGGAGATGGGGCTTGGAATGGAGAATCTTCTATCCCCCCTCAACAGCATCGGGTTTCCGGGGTACGAGCTTGCGCTGGTTTTCTCCCTTACCTTTCGTTTCGTGCCTTCCTTTGCTCTGGAAGCTGAGCGATTGGTGAAAGCTCAACTGGCGAGGGGAGCAGATTTCGGAGAGGGTGGGAGATGGAAATTCGTCAGAAGGGCGAAAGCGATGCTTCCGCTCATGGTTCCTTTTTTCCTGATGGCGCTGCAAAAGGCCGAGGTGATGGCACTGGCGATGGAAGCTCGGGGGTTCGTCGGGGGGAAGGGTCGAACTCACTATCGGGTGCTGCATTTCCGTTTGATCGATGGTCTGGCGATTGTCGTGAGTTTTATCGTGTCCATCCTGGCGGTGCTCATCAGATTGTAAGTAAGGAGTCATTGCGCCTGCGGTCCGCAGGCGCTTGGGGATGCAAATTCGATCAGGAGGTATGAAAATGAGCAGCTCACTTTCCGCACGAAAGATTACGGTTGCGGCGGCTCTGTCCGCCATTGCGGTGGTACTGGGAGCCACACAGCTCGGCTTCATCCCGGTTCCGACGCCGGCGGGGCATGCGACCATCATGCACATTCCGGCGATACTCGGCGGAATTCTCGAAGGCCCCGTGGTTGGCGTGATAGTGGGAGGTATCTTCGGCATCTACAGTTTCCTCGATGCGAGCACGCCCATCTTCAAGGACCCGCTGGTGGCGATCCTTCCCAGGTTGTTCATAGGGCTCTTCGCTTACTACGCTTACGCCTGGACCAAAAGATGGGGAGAGGTTGCTGCGGTGACTTTTTCGGCGATCATAGGGACTCTGACGAACACGGTGTTCGTGCTCGGTATGATCGTGATAAGAGGGTACCTGGATGGAAAGACGGCGCTCGCGGTCGGCATAACCCACGGGATCCCGGAGATCGTCGTGGCTGTGATCATCACGCTGCCAGTGGTGCTTGCATGGAAGAGGATCGAAACCGGCAGGGGAAAATCGAAACTGTAAGGAGGAAGATATGCTGCTGGCGGTGGACATAGGTAACAGCGAAGTCACTCTGGGAGTTCACGATGGGAAAGGGTGGATAGCCCGCTGGCGGCTCCGCACGGTGCAGAACGCCACCCCTGACGAGTACGCTTTGTGGATCAAGGGACTGTTTCGGGATAGCGGCATCCCGCTGGGAGATGTGAAGAGGGTCAGCCTTGCCAGCGTGGTTCCGCCTTTGACCGACACATTCACGGAGGTGGTGGGGAGTCGCTTGCATGCGGACATGCTCGTGGTCAGGCCTGGGGTGCGAACCGGCATACGCATCCTGGCGGACAATCCCTCCGAGGTTGGAGCCGATCTCGTCGTCAACGCTGTGGCTGCGTTCGAGAAGTTCAAAGATGCGTGCATCGTCGTGAGCCTCGGCACGGCGACCGTATTCACGGCGGTTTCCTCCAGGGGAGATTTCCTCGGAGCTTCCATTGCTCCCGGGCTTAAGATGGCTGCGTGGGCGCTCGCGGAAAAGACGGCTCAACTCCCGGGGATACAGCTGGTTGCGCCTCCTGCAGCGATAGGGAAGAACACCATCCACGCGATGCAGAGTGGATTGATCCTGGGATACGTCAGCATGGTGGAAGGGATGGTGGCGAGGTTTCGGAGAGAGATCGGCTCCACGGCTCACGTGGTGGCAACGGGAGGATTGGCAAGCCTCATATCCCCGCACACCGAGGTGATAGAAGCGGAAGAGCCGTGGCTCACCCTGGAGGGGCTGAAGATCATAGCAGACAGGAATTTCCCCAGCAGGTGAATGCTGTTGAACTTCGACGAAGCGCCTTGGCGAACTCGCCCGGTGCTTCGTCGCTC
>CAZEXY010000094.1:0-7514 GCA_964516345.1 uncultured Anaerolineae bacterium | reverse complement strand
CCGTTCCGAAGCCACCTCCTCAGCCCGGAAGCCGGAAGCTCCTTCCGGCTATGGAATCCTTGCTTCTTTCCGGTTAAAGGTATACAATTCAATATGAAAAGCTTTCCGGCGGCAAATCGGCGTTCAGTTCCTTAAAAAATGGGGTGTAAGTGCATCCATATGGAAATCCCGGTAGCTAATCAGGAACCACCGTGCGTGTTTTCTCCGGGCTAAGGTTCTCCTGGCCCCTGAGTTCTCTCGAGTCCTTATCCGCAGCTTTTGCTGCTTTTTGGCGTCAATCGACGAAAGGAGGTTATCATCTTGACCGATGTAATTATCCGTATCATAGGTTTTTTGTTCTTCCTCGTCAGCGGCTTCGAACTTGGCGTGCATTATGGAAACATCCAGAATTTCGACCTAAATACGCTCAAATGGCTCGTCCCACTTTCCGTAGTCAGTGGAATCATAGGCGCAATAGTCATGCCGTGGCTCACCATAGTGCCTGCCAAACATGTGAATCGTGCCATCAAAAGGACTTCCGTCCAGGAGCTCATAGCTGCCACGATCGGGATGACCGTGGGGCTCATCATGGCGGCTTTGCTCACCGTGCCGCTTGCCACCCTCCCATATCCCTTCAACAGGGTGCTCCCGGCCATAGCGGCGTTGATCTTTGCGTATGTGGGAATCATGGCGGCCGTGATCAGGCACGAGGATTTCCTCGAACTCTTGAAGAAGCGTTCTTTCAAACACAAACAGACTCCGGAAAAGGAAATCCTCCTGGACACCAGCGTGATCATCGATGGGAGAATAGCCGATATCAACAGAACCGGGTTCCTGTTCGGCAAACTGCTCATTCCGAGGTTCGTGCTCAACGAGCTTCAGTACATCGCCGATTCCTCCGATTCTCTGAGGAGGAACAGAGGCAGGCGGGGGTTGGAGGTTCTTAAGCGCCTTCAGGAAGAGGGAAAGGGAAAGGTTCAGATAATCGACGACGATATTCCCTCCGTGCATCAGGTGGACGAGAAACTGGTCCAGCTTGCCCTGAAAAGGAAAGCGTCGGTCATGACCAACGATTACAACCTGAACAGAGTAGCAGCCCTTCAGGGCGTCGAGGTGCTGAACATCAACGACTTGGCCAATGCGGTCAAGACAGTAGTCCTGCCGGGAGAACAGCTCAGGATACACATCATTCAAGAAGGCAAGGAGGTCGGACAGGGGGTGGGCTTTCTGGACGATGGAACCATGGTGGTGGTGGAAAACGGGAAACGGTACATCGGCAGCACGGTGGACGTCACCGTCACGAAAGTCCTTCAAACCTCGGCGGGGAGAATGATCTTCGCCCAGGTTCCCAACAGAAGATGAAATACGAGCTTGCAGCGGGGGTTGACAAATGGGACTGAGAATATACAACACGCTTACTCGAAGGAAAGAACCTTTCGTCACGCTGGAGCCTGGGAAAGTGCGGATGTACGTGTGCGGTCCCACGGTCTACAACAAAGCGCACATAGGCCATGCTCGGCCCGTCATAGTCTTCGACGTGGTGCACAGGTACTTGATTCACAAAGGATATCGGGTATCCTACCTGATGAACTTCACCGATGTGGACGACAAGATCATAAAGCGCGCCCCAGAGCTCGGGCTCGAGCCGCTGGTTCTCGCAGAGCATTACATACAGGAATTCTTCGATCACCTTGCCGAGCTGAACGTCCTTCCTGCCACCCACTACCCTCGGGCTACGGAAGAGATTCCGATGATGATCGAGATAGTGCAGGGCTTGATAGAAAAAGGCTATGCCTACGAAGTCGACGGTGATGTCTATTTCAGGGTAAGGAAGGACGAGGATTACGGCAAACTTTCCGGGCGTTCTCTGGAAGAGATGAAAGCCGGGGCACGGATCGAGGTCGATTCGAGGAAAGAGGACCCGATGGACTTCGCCCTGTGGAAAGCCGCCAAACCCGGAGAACCTTCCTGGCCGAGCCCCTGGGGGCCCGGCAGGCCGGGCTGGCACATCGAATGCACGGCCATGAACATCCATCACCTCGGTGAACAGATAGACATACACGGCGGCGGCAGCGATCTCATTTTCCCGCATCACGAAAACGAAATCGCCCAGGCAGAGAGTTACACGGGCAAATCGCCTTTCTCCAGGTTCTGGATGCATAACGGGATGCTGCAACTGAGCGGAGAGAAAATGTCGAAATCGCTCGGCAATGTGATAACCATCGAGGAATTCCTTCAGGAGCACAGCCCCGACGTGCTCCGACTGGTGATCCTTTCCACGCACTACCGCAGCCCACTCACTTTCAGCGACGAAACCGTGGAGAATGCAGAGAAAGCCCTGAACCGGTTGCTCGGAGGGCTCAAGCCGAGCTACGGTAAAGTTTATTCTGGGGAAGCGGCGAAAGCCCTGGAGGAGCAGACATCCCGGACGCTCGAAGGCTTCGAAGAAGCGATGGACGACGATTTCAACACGGCAGCGGCTCTGGGGCACATGTTCGATCTGGTAAGAGCCATCAACCAGGCCAGAGACGCAGGCCTGGCAGGGCCTGCTTTCAGCAATGCGCGGGAGACCCTTCGGCGTCTCGGCAACCTTCTGGGCTTGAGGCTTCTTCCGGAGCCTTCGAAAAGAGCAGAAGGAATGGACATAGCACCGTTCGTGGATCTCCTGGTGGACGTACGCTCCGAGCTGAGGAAAGAGAAGCAATGGGCGCTTTCCGACAGGATAAGGGATGGATTGAAGGATCTCGGGGTCACATTGAAGGATTCCCCGGGAGGTACGACCTGGGAGATTTCCTGATATGGCGAGGGAGCGGCTGTACGGGCGCCAGCCCGTCCGGGAGGCGCTTCGGGCGGGCAGACGCCGGTTCTTTTCGCTGACGATTTCGAAGAACCTCACGAAGTCCCCTGAGGTCGCGGAGATCCTCTCCCTGGCGGGGAAAGCCGGCGTTCCCATCGACGCCGTCCCCAGGAACCGGCTTGAAGCATTGGCCGGTTCTCCCCACCACCAGGGAGTGGTTCTGGAAACTTCCGGTTATCCCTACGTGCCGGCGGGTGAGGTCATAGATTCTGCAAGCCGGGAATCCCTCTTCCTCGTGCTCGATCACCTGCAGGACCCTCAGAACCTGGGAACCCTTCTACGGACATCCGAAGCTGTAGGGGTGAGCGGGGTGTTCGTCCCGGATAGGAGGGCGGCATCAATAACTCCTGCGGTCAGCAAAGCATCCGCCGGAGCCGTGGAGCACCTGAAAATCGCCATGGTCGGGAACGTAAGGCGCACCCTGGATGATCTCAAAGATGCGGGAGTGTGGATCGTGGGATTGGAAAAAGTTCCTGAAGCGGTCAGGTACGACGCCCGGACGTGGGACCTGCCGCTGGCGGTGGTGGTCGGAAGCGAGGGAAAGGGCATGAGCAGGATCGTTCGTGAGACGTGCGATTGGCTGGTGTACCTTCCGATGAAAGGTAGAATAGACTCGCTGAACGCCGCCGTTTCCGGTTCTGTGTTCCTTTACGCAGTGATGCACGAGTTCCTATGATTGAGCCGAACGTCGTGCTCGCTGGGGTGGAGCGAAAGGTCGTTTGGTGGATCGATCCGATCGGGTGGGTGACGGCACTGTCGTCGCCCACCCCAATCCCTGATTGACGTTATCATATCGGTCGGAGCCTGATGGACAAGATGCAAGGTCGTCGAAGGACGCCCGTTCGGGATGCCATCGACAAAGCAGTGAGGGCGTTCGATGGGGAGCTCGGCACTTTTGCCATGCTCGGATTGGCCTCGCTCCTCCTGTACCTCCGGACCCTCGCCCCCGACGTGTTCGTATCGGATTTCGCCGAATTTCAATATCTTCCGGCAAAACTGGGGCTTGCCCACCCGAACGGTTTCCCTTTCTACATGCTTCTCGGTTGGGCCTGGTCCCACATACCCTTCGGGAACGTCGCCTGGAGGATGAACTTGCTTTCCGCCATCGGAGGAGCTCTGGCCGTGGGGGCTACGGCCGGATTCGCCCACGGAATCAGCCGGAACAGGTGGGTGGGGGTTCTATCGGGAGGACTGGTGGCGCTCACTCCCACGTTCTGGGGATACAGCCTGGTGGCCGAAAGGTACACCCTGAACCTGTTCTTCCTCGTCGGCTCGCTCTGGCTGATATGGATGGCCGGCAGGGAATCCTGCAAACATCCGTTTTCCCATCTCCTCCTCTCCTCCTTCCTGCTCGGCCTGGGTTTCTCCACGCACCCGAGCGACACTCTGTTCATTCCTTTTTGGATCGTGTACGCTCTGGCAAGGGTCAGAATGCTGCGTCGCAGGCCGCAGGTATGGCTTGCCATGATTGCTGCCTGGGTAGTTCCGCTTTTCTCCTTCCTGTACGTACCGTGGAGGTGGAGTTATTTCTCCGGCTACCCGATGGTGCCGGGTGTGGGGAGGTCCGAGGCGGTGTACAGAGGCTTGGTGCATGTGTGGTATACGCCGCCGGCAACCTGGGGCAAGGAGAAAGCTTACATCCTGGGGTTGAGGGGAGCCGCATATGGATTCGCCCGGGGAGGATGGCGTTACGCCATCGAGAACCTCGGATGGCTCGCCCCGACGTGGCGCCAGGAGATATCCGTGGGAATCGCTCTGGCGGCTTTGGTTGGCTTCGTGCGCTTGATGTTTTACGACGCTCCGCTCGCCATGCTTCTGGCCGGATTTTCCGTTTTCCTGACGCTGATGGTGGCTTACATAAAGCAAGGCAAAAACGACGCCTACCTGCTTCCGGCTTTCTGGACCTTACTGTTCTTCGCAGGGTTTTCGATGGATTGGATCTTCGCTCCCTTGAAGAACGTCAGGGTCAGACGTGCTGTTATGTCGATTTCAGCCCTGGGCGTGGTGCTTCTGTTGATCTGTACGGCGGCTTCCAGGTATCCCGATAGGGACATGAGCAGGCGCTCGGATATCCGTCGGTGGTGGTTGGAAAGCCTCAACGTCCCGCTGGAGGATAATGCGGCGCTGTTGGGACACTGGAGCGATTTCACGCCGTTCTGGTATCTTCAGGAAATGGATGGCGTGCGTCCCGGGCTGCTCGCTCTCTTCCCGCCGGACGAGAAAGATGTGATAGAACCATGGTTGGGAACCGGAAGGCCGCTCTATCTCGCCGCACCCACCCACGGATGGGCTGCCGGGCTCCGGCACGATTACGAGTTGATCCCGTGGGGAAGGTTCGTCCGGATACTTCCGAAGGGGACACGTGTGAGCATTCCGTTTGCCCGCGGCGTCGTGCACCGGATGGACGGCCTTGCTCTCTCGGTGGCGGAGTTCCCGAAGCAGATTCTCCCGGAGAGCATCGATTCCGTAGCAGTCAGGTGGAAAGCGGAAAGAGAGCTTCCGAAGGATTTGTTCCTCGAACTGAGGCTGGAGTACCCGGGTGGCGGTTACGTTGGTGTCAGTGCTCCCCTGGTGATCGCGTGGATGCCCGGCAGGTCGATAGATGCTGGAACCGAAGGGTTCTCCATCGTCCCGGTCAGACTGCCGTTGGGGTCCCCTCCCGGCGTCTATCGAGCCGATCTCAGGGTTTTCCACCTGCATGGGAACTACATGAAGCCTTTCTCCCCTGAGGTGATACCGGTTGGAAAAATCGCCGTGTTGCCGACGAAGAGGTTCGATCGAAGCCTCTTGAGCAGAGGAGAGGTAGCGCCTGTGGTGAAACCGAGGGTGGGCCCACTCACGATGCTCGCCTACAGTCTCTCCCACCAACCGGTGCGTCCGGGCGATCCGATACGCCTGGAGTTCGTTTGGAGGGTGAATCGGAAGATAAGCAAGAGGATGGACGTGAGGCTGAGGTTCTGGGATCTCGGGCATGGGAGGCTCTCTTCGGCCGATCCGCTTTTCCAGGGCTCCAACCCGGAGAATCTTTCCCCGGGTACGATCATAAGGACGATTCACACTTTTCGGGCTCCGAAGGGGCTGGGGAGTCACACGTACCTTGCCGAAGTGAGGGTGTTCGGCGATGGAAAGCGGCTGCATTGGATTCCAACCGATCGGCTTCCCATCGGGTTCGTTCACGTCGAAGACAGGAGCCACCTGTGGAAACCCTGCTCTGGATGCAAGCCCGTGCAGGCGACTTTCGACGGGTTGGCCGCGCTGGAAGGTTTCGCCGTTCCTGCATCGGTTCGCGGCGGCGAAAAGTTGTCCCTCAGGCTCTGCTGGCACGCGATCGGAGAGACGGAGAAATCCTACAAGGTCTTCGTACATCTTCTGGACGAACGGGGGAAGATCGTCGCCCAGCACGATTCTCCACCTGCCAATGGGAAGCTCCCGACCGATTTGTGGATCGAGGGGGAGTACGTGGAAGATCTGCACGAGCTCGTAGTGCCTGAATCGCTGCCGGAGGGGGAATACTCCCTGGAGGTGGGGCTTTACGATCCCGCTACAGGCGCACGATTACCTGTGAATTCGAATCTGCCATCCATGGGAAATGCCCTGGAGGTTACGCACGTGCGGGTGATCCGTCCGTGAAAGAGATCAATCGACAAGCATGGAGATCGGGATCGGATTGCTCATCGGAAGCCGCAGCATGTCCTTCTCTTTCTGCACCCACTTGACGAGCTGAAGCCTTCCGTCTACGAGCTCTATGGCCGTGATGAACCCCGGGTAGACGCAGCTCCCTGCGTTGAAATACGGAGGCGAGCCAGGCCTTGGGTAGGCGGCGCGATGGGTGTGTCCGCAGATCAGGATGCTTCGATAAGTGCGCGCCCACTCCACCAAAGGCTTTTCCAGTTTGCTCGCGGCATACTTTGCCACCGGACTATTCATGATCGAGGAGATCTCTTTCCTGTGCTTGACCACCCCCGCGGCGTGCAGCTTCCTGACGATGTGTCTAACCGCCAGCCTGCTCACCGGTATCATGAAACCGCTGAAGAAATCCGCCTGGTGTCCGTGCACCACGAAGATCGAACGACCGGCTTCCACGTGTTCCAGCACCAGACCTTCGGACGCCGCCATGTTCCCTTTGCGGACGAAATGGGTCTGTCCCGGCTTGATCTCGTGATTGCCCAGGATCATGTGGAGCCTTCCGGATTTCTGAAAATCCCTGAGTCGTTCGAAGATGCAGCTATGTGCCCTCTCGATCTCCTCGAAGCGCGGGACCTGCCACAGGTCGTCTCCGTCACCTACCTCCACGTAAGTGAAGCCCTCCCGGAAATAATGCCCGAGTGCGTGGAACGTTATCACCTTGTTGTGTCGGAACGCATCCGACCGACCATTGTCCCCTCGATGGCAGTCGCTGAAGAAGACGATTCTGGACCGATCGTCTATCCGGATGACGTCCGATTTCTCGAAGACCTTGTTCAATCTCCGGAAGACGAACCGAAGCCATAGGTTGCTGGTAGCCGAAAAAGCGAAGACCTTTGCTCCGTTCCTGAGTTCTATTTCTCCTGTGCTCATGCCCATAGTTTCTACGAATGAGTCAGTTTTGTCCAATCCGGGCACCGCTTTTGTTGCCGCTCCGGGGAGTGCATCGAGGGGAAACTCGAATCGGCGAATGAGCGAATCATTGGACGCTGAT